>DATLTP010000114.1:0-3085 GCA_035533535.1 Bacillota bacterium
CCGCAAACCCAAGAACATGACGCTGACCGCCTGGCGTGTGCTGACCCGGCACACCGGACAAGGCGGCATCCAGGTGAGTGGCGGCAACCCCGGCCGCCTGGGTGATGCGCTCCGCGGCGGCCCGGACCGTTTCCTCGGGCCGGGCACGCGGGTCGCTGCCCGCCCAGCTCGCCACGTACGGCCACCTATAGATAGAGGTATCCATGCCGAGCCGGGTCGCGACGATGCAGGCGATCGAGTCAGCCTCGACCTTCTGGATGCCACGGCATCCGATGGTGCTCGCCCCGGGCAGGTCACCGGAGCTGGCGTGGGCCAGTACGTGGCCGAGTTCGTGGAGCAGCACCGGGGCGGCAGCTGGTGGATCCAGCCCGGGACTCACCCGGATCCGGTGAGCGCTCCACCTGGTCTCGCTGTCGCCAGCAACACAGGCAGCCCGCCCGACCGCGAATCCTTCCCGCCGGGCCAGCCAGGTGAGCGCTTCCCACAATCCCGGCGGCACCGCTCCCCCATCGGTTAACGGCGGCGCGGCGAGGTCCGGAGCGGGAGGCCCGCTGGTCTGGGAGATGTCCCAGACGTAAACGAGCCGAGGTGCGCGTGCTACTTGCTCACGGGGGGCACGGGTAGCGCGGTAAGCCGCCTCGGAACGGCCGCCGTCGGCGAATTCCGGGCAGGGTTCGGCGATGACCTGGATGCCTGGCTCTCCCTTGCGGACCTGCCGCCCTTTGCCCTGCCATTCTTCATAGTTGGCCAGGAAGGTCGCGGTGGGCTGTTGCGCCGCGACCAGCATGACGTTGGTGAAGCTCCATGCGGGGAAGCGAGCCGCCACGCGTAACCACGCAGCCCAGTCCTCCCCTGTCACCATCGCCCGGACCTGCCCGGCCGCGCGTTCACGCAGGTCCGCGATGACCTGCTCGCGGTTCCGCCTGGACGCGGCACGCTCATGTGGCTGGTGCACCATCATGGCGGCTCCCGGCGAGACTCGAGTCCGCTAGCGGCGGCCAGCCAGCGCAGCCGCTCGTTCGCGATGCGGTAGCCCTGCGCGCGGAGCTGCTGGGCAAGGCCGACCTGGCTCAGCAGCTCACCCCGCATCTGGGTCTCGGCGACGATGTTGGTTGCGGCCTCGATCAGCGCACGGTCACCGTGACCGGGCCGCCGCCTGTTGCGTTGCGGCGCGGTGAGCGCAGGCGGTGGCCATCCGCTTCCGGGTGGGGCTCGGCTGGAAAGGCCGTTTGCGGAGTCCGGCCCGACAAGCACCGGCGTGCCGTTGGCGTGTGGCCCCGGCTTGCCGTTCAGCGGAATGTGCTTGTGGACGGGACCTGGCTGGTGGCCCATCGGATCCGCGCCCACCTGCGCCCCGGTGGCCGAGGTATTCAGTGGCCCGCGGGTGATCAGGCTGGCGAGGATGGCGTGCGCGTCGTCCGGGTTCGCGTAGTCGAGCCGGGCCAGTGTCTGGACGAGGGTGAGGACCTGGACCTGGCGCAGCACCTCGACCGCGACCGCCGGGTCCGCGAAGTGTGCCCGCGTCAGCGCCGCCTGGGCGCGCCGCTCGGCTCGGCGCACACGTCGCGCGGCGATCACGCCGGGCTTGGCTGTCTGCCGCTGGGCGACCAGAACGTGACGCAGGATGTGCAGCCGCCGCGCGGCCGACTCCACCCGCACCCGCCGGGTCGCCGCCTCGGCCGCGACCTTCCCGTCGGCAGCGAGGTGCATCCGCACCCGGACCCGCTCGACGGGCCGCAGCCAGGCCAGCCCCGGCAGGATGCGTTCGGCGTGCTGGGCGGTGTGGCGGGTTTCCCGGAGGGAGAATTCGAACAGGGTCGCCGCGATGACGGGCATGAGCGCGAACGCCTCGCGCGCGCCTGGATGATCGGGGGCGTGTGTCCAGTTGAACAGGCTGGACGCGGCGACCAGGCCCCACACCGCCAGCCGGGGCGCGGCCGCCGACTCCCCGCGGGCCGCGCGGCGCATCAGCAGGACCGCGCACAACCCGGCCGCGCCGTCGAGGGAGCCCCAGAGCAGATAGGGCCACGGGCCGGGCAGTCCCATATTGGAGCGGGCGAAGCCAACAAGCCCGTGCGCGGAGATCGCCGCCGCCACCGCGGCGAACCCGAACAGCAGCCCGTACTGGACGGCCGACCCGATCGCCTCCCGGGCGCGAGCACGGCGTCCCGCGTCAGCGATCACCCGTCCCGTGCCTGGTGGATCAGGCGGCAGAGACGGCCTTGCAGCTGGCGTGAGGTGATCCCCATGTGCGCGCCTCACCTGGTATGTAAACTGAAAATGTTAGCTAGCCTCTAGATATCAATCTGAGTTGATGCCACTATAGATGACAGGAGTCCATGCCTGTCAACCAGAGAGTCTGAGCACATAAGAGTGCGTTGATCTAAGATGATGAGCAGGCACGCAGGAGGGAGTGTCATGGCTCAGGCGGCAACCGCAGGCGAACCTGCCGAGCAGCCCCTCCGCACGCTCGCCGACAAGGTCAACTGGCTCATCGACCGGGCACACCCCGCCAGGCGCGGCCCCTACTCCAACGCGGAAGTCAGCGCCCTGATCGAGAAGGTCACCGGCGAGCAGTTCTCCCACACCACCATCTGGAAGCTCCGCAACGGCCAGGCCAGCAATCCCCAGATGCGCCTTATCCAGGCCCTCGCTCGCACATTCGGCGTCCCGCCCGCCTTCTTCTTCGACGACTACGACGAGGAGAAGGCCGGGCTGCTCCGTGACCAGGTCGAACTGCTCGCCCTCATGCGCGACTCCGGCGTCACCGGCGCCCAGCTCCGTGCCCTCGCCGCCCTCCCCCCCGCCGCCCGCCAGGCCGTCGCCGATCTCATCGAGCACACCACCCGCACCGAACGAGGCCGCTAGCCGGCGGCGGCCGCGGCCGCGCCCTGCCGCCTCCGGCCATCGGGGGAGCGCGCGACAGACGGGGGAACTGAAAGGCCAGGTCTTGCGGGGAGCGAAGCCAGACCACGGCGGCCTGGTTGCGGCGCGGCGTCAAGATCTCCTCCCAGCGGCCGCCGTCCCCCGCTCGGCGATGGGTGATGACACTGGCGGCAGCAGTCACGGGCCAGCGCATGCCGGA
>DATLTP010000115.1:0-7563 GCA_035533535.1 Bacillota bacterium
AAGTCCGCGCCGCCGCTAGGTCAGGGCTGCGCCAAGCCCAATTGCCGGCTGAGCGCCTGGATCTCCCGCTCCGCCATGCCCAGAAAGACGCGCACCTCCGCCGCCCGCTCCGCGTCCCCCTCCGCCAGGGCCTCGCGGCAGGCGCGGTACACGTCCAGCGTCTGGTCGATGCGGGCCCGCAGCCGCGCCGCCCGCTCGGCAGGGCGCTCGGGTTCGGCCAGCGCCTCGAACGACGGCTCGACCACATCGGCGAAGTCGGGGCTGGCCATGACCTCTTCGGCGTCGATCCGCACGCAGATGTCCTCGGCGGACTCCAGGAGGGCGGAGACGACCATCGCCGGCGAGGGCACCGGCACGCCCCGAATCACGCCCTGAAACGGAACGCCGGGCCACAGGCGGCGCCGGCCCGCCGCAAAGCGGATCGCCACCGGCGCGCCCTCCAGGTCCTCGACAATGTGCACGCGCTCCAGCCGCCCGGCCAGGAAGCCGATGAGGTAGGCGACCTCCGGGTTGGCCGGCATCACCATGCCCAAATGGACCAGCACGTCATGCTTTTTGCGCAGCGCGTC
Organism: Bacillota bacterium; assembly: GCA_035533535.1. Taxonomy (GTDB): domain Bacteria; phylum Bacillota; class Sulfobacillia; order RBS10-35; family JAJYVM01; genus JAJYVM01. The sequence goes on from DATLTP010000115.1 coordinate 570, forward strand.
CGTTCCCTCGGCCCCGATCCGCTCCACTCCCCGTCCAGCCAATCTACCACGCGCGGCCGGGAATGGTCCCGGCTTACCCCGCCACGCGATTCTCCAGGGGCGGCAGCCCGTCGCCCTCACAGCGCACGACCTGGCCGGGCTGCAGGAACTTCGGCGGGTTCATGGCGCTGCCCACGCCGGAGCCCGTGCCCGTGGCGATGATGTCGCCCGGCATCAGGGTGACGGCCCGCGAGAGAGATTCGATCACGGTCGGGATGTCAAAGATCATCGCGTCGGTGTGCATGTTCTGGCGGAGCTCGCCATCGACGAGGCAGCGCAGCCCGATGTGCGGCAGGCCGCCGAACTCGTCGGGGGTGATGATGGCCGGTCCGAAGGGGCTGGATGCGTCCAGGCTCTTGCCGAGGAACCACTGCTGGTGCGCCCGCTGCAGGTCGCGGGCCGTCACGTCGTTGCAGAGCGTGTAACCCGCGATGTACTGCAGCACGTCCGCCTTGCGGATGCCCCGGCCCGTGCGGCCGATGACCACGGCCAGCTCGCACTCGTAGTCCAGCCGGCTGGTGACGCCGAAGTGCCCGTCAATGGGGTCCTCCGGCCCGATGACCGTCTCCGGGGTCTTGGTGAAGAAGATGGGCACCTCCGTCACCTCGACGGCCGCGCCCCGGGCGACCGCGCCCTCCTTGATGTGGTCGAGGTAGTTGCGGCCCACGCAGAAGATGTTGCGGCGTGGCCGCGGCAGCGGCGCCAACACCCGGGTCCCCGCGGCCGGCGCAAGATCGTCCCGCTTCAGGGCGTCGGCGCCGAGCCAGCGCAGGGCGGCCTCCGACTCGGCCAGAAACGCGGCCATATCCGTCATCCACGGCCGCATGGCCTCCCCGCGGGCCGCCGCCGCGCGGGCGAGGTCCACCAGGGGGCTGCCGGATCCCGCGGAGACCACCACGTGAGCAGGATCGCCGTAGGTGAAAAAGCGCAATGGAGCGTCCTCCTTTAGCAGACCGGGTTCGTTTCCGTGGGCACGGGCACCTGCCGTATAGTGAAGGGGTGGCAAGCCCCCCAGCCTGGCCCACCGGGCCGCTGCCGGATTACCTCGCGCCCGGCCTGCGGCTGGTGATCGTCGGCTTCAACCCCGGCGTCCGCTCGGCCGAGCTCGGCCATTACTACGCCCATCCAAACAGCACATTCTGGCGGCTGCTGACGGAGTCGGGCCTGTTGCCATCCCCCCTGGGCCCTGAACAGGATCATCGGCTTCTGGCGCATGGCATTGGCATCACGGATGTCGTCAAGCGGAGCACGCCCAGCGCCGGGGACCTCCGGAGCGCGGAGCTGCGGGCTGGCGGCGCCATCGTGCGGGAGAAGCTGGCCTGGGCGGCCCCGCCGGTGGCCGCCTACACCGGCAAGGGGGTCTACGCGGCGGTGGCCGGTGCGGCAGCGCCGGTATACGGACGTCAGCCGGGCCAAGTGGTCCGCGGTGTGGCAGACTTCGTGCTGCCGTCGCCATCCGGCCGCAGCGGGCTGCCGTACGCGGAAAAGCTCGCCTGGTACCGCGACCTGGCCGGGTTTGTGCGCGGCCTGGGCTGATCGTTCGACAAGGAAGGTGCAGGGCTGGTCCAGATCCTGCCGAAGGGACGTTCTGGGATGAGGGGCAAAGGCATGGCGCGGCGACGGGGAGGCAGGCGTTAGTGGAGGCGCGCGACGCGCGCCTCGTGCGATGGCTGCGCGGGGTCCTGCTCGGGGTTGGGCTGGTCGTCTTCGGCCGCCTGCTCTGGGTGGGGCTCATCCACGTGAACGACGCCGTCCACGTGCTGGCCATCGGGGGCATCATGGCCTTCGTCTTCGAGCCGGTCATCCGCGTGCTCGACCGCGTGTTCGTGGCGCGGGCGGCCTCTGCGGCCGTCCTCGCCATCGTGCTGCTCGCCGTCGTCGGCGGGATCGGCGGGTGGCTGGGGCTGGCCGCCTTCCACGAAGCCCAGGCCCTGATCGCCGCCCTGCCCGGGTTCCTGACGCAGGCCCAGAACTCGCTGCCCGCCCTGGTGAACCTCCTCAAGCAGAACGGAATCGCCTTCGATCCCAACAGCCTCATCCAGCAGGGGGTCAGCCGCTTCGGCTCGATCGGCCGCGGGGCGCTGACCTACTCCGTGGCCGTCGTCAGCGGGCTGGTTGGCTCCATCACCAACCTGGCCATCGGGGTGACGATCGCCTTTTACATCCTCCTGGATGGGCGGCGGATGCACGAGGCCTGGCGGCGCCTGCTCCCGCCCGGCTGGCGGCCGGCGGTGGCCGAGGCGGAGACCATCGTCCTGGATGTGCTGGGCGGGTTCGTGCGCGGGCAGATCGTGGTGGCCGTGGTCTTCGGCATCCTGGTCGGCGTGGGCATGGCCTGGCTGGGATTGCCCTACCCTCTGCTGCTGGGCGTCCAGGCCGCGTTCTTCGAGTTGCTGCCCACGGTGGGACCGTTCATCGGCGCCATCGCCCCGCTGATCCTCGGACTCACGCTGCCCTACCCCCACGCCCTGTGGGTGCTGGCCTACTTCTTCGGGGCGCAACAGCTCGAGAGCACGTTCCTTGTCCCCCGCATCTCGGGCGAGGCCGTCGGCCTGCACCCGATCGCCGTCATCGCCGGCATCCTGGCTGGGTTTCAGCTGGACGGGCTCACCGGGGCCCTGCTGGCCGTCCCGGCCCTGGGGGTGGCGTACGCCCTGCTGCGCCGGTTCGCGGCGCCGTGGTCGCTGAGTGGGGCGCCGAAGCCGGCAGGCCACGGCGCGGGCGGGCGGCCCCAGGCGCCGCCCAAACAGCCGCGGCGGCCCGCCGGGCGGGAGCCGCAAAGGCGGTAGAGGGAGCCGGTCGGTCAGTCGCGCCCTGGATCCCGCAGCTTGTCGCGTTCGGCCCGCAGCTCAGCCCGGACCTCGGCCCGCGTCTTCTCACGCTTCACGGGAATGACCTTCGGCGGCGGCACCCGCAGGCGCAGGCCACGGCGGGCGCGCTTGGCGCGTTTGCGGTCCACCGGCCTAGCCTGCGCCCTCGCAGGTCCGCAGGAAGTCGAGAACGCGCCGCCGGAGCAGCACGGCGGCCGCCGGGTCGTAATCTGGCAGGCTGGCGTCGGCAAAGAGGTGCTTGTCGCCGGGGTACAGGAACAACTCGGCCTCAGGGGCCGAGCTGACCAGCGCCCGAGCCGCGTCCAGGTCCCCTTCGCCGGCGAAGCTGGGGTCCGCATCCATCCCGTGGATTTGCACCGGCACGCCCTGGGGCCATTTCGCCCCGAACTCCGAGGTCGGCAGGCAGGCGTGCAGCAGCAGGGCCCCACGCGCGCCCGCCCTTGTCTGGGCCAGCTTCTGAGCCGGCATCACCCCAAGCGAGAAGCCCGCGTAGACGAGCGCGCTCGGCAAGCTGCTGGCGGCACGCACGCCGCGCTCCATGATTTCGCCGAAGCCCACCTTCCGCGCATGCGCGATGCCCTGCTCAAGCGTGGCGAAGGTTTCGCCGTTGAAGAGGTCCGGCGTATGGACCGTGTGGCCTGCCCGGCGCAGGTCGGCGGCGAATGAGAGGACTCCCTCCGTCAGGCCATGCACGTGGTGAAACAGGAGGACTTCCATCCGAATCCCCTCCCAGTCCCAGCGACCCTCTGCGCAAGTATAGTCCCGAGACGGGAAACCGATCAAGTGTTCTCCCTGCTTGAAGCCAGCGGGGGACTGGTAAGATCCTTTGCAGAGCAAGGGGGCATTCCATTGCGCATCGGCGCCCACCTATCGATCGCCAAGGGCCTGTCCGACGGAGGAAAGCAGGCCCTGGCCATCGGTGCGGACACGTTCGGCTTTCACACGCGCAACCCGCGCGGGAGCGCCGCCCGGACCATCGGCGCCGAGGAGATTGCCGCTTGGCGCGCCATGGCGGCTGAGCACAACCTCGGGCCTCTGGTGGGCCACCTCCCCTACACCATCAACCTGGGTACGCCCAAGGACGGCATCCGCGAGTTCGGCGAGCGGGTCGTCGGCGAGGACCTCATCCGCTGTGACGCCTTCGGCACCTACGCCATCGTCCTGCACCCCGGCCACGACACCGAGGGCGACCGACCGGCCGCCATGGCGCGGATTGCCCGCCACCTCAGCGGAGCGCTGCAGGCCGCGGGTGATGTCGGCACCTGGCTGCTGCTGGAGACCATGGCCGGCCAGACCGGCGAGGTCGGCGGCGTTCCCGGCGAAATCGGCGCCCTGATCGCAGCCGTCGGCCGGCCGAGCAACCTCGGCGTCTGCCTGGACAGCTGCCACCTCTTTGCCGCAGGGTACGATCTCAAGTCCCGCGCCGGCATCGACGCGATGCTGGCCGAGCTGGATCAGGCCTTCGGGCTTGACCGGTGCAAGGCCCTGCACCTCAATGACAGCAAGTTCCCGCAGGGCAGCCACAAGGACCGCCACGAGAAGCTCGGCCAGGGGGAGCTGGGCAGGGAGGGCATCGCCGCCGTCCTGCACCACCCTTTCCTCCGCGAGCTGCCGATCATCATCGAGACGCCGGTTGACCAGTACCAGGAGTACGCGGGCGAGGTCGCCGCCGCCCGGGAGCTCGCCGGATGAGCGAGCGCATGACGGGCGGACAAGCCGTCGTCGAGTGCCTGCACAGGAACGGCATCGGCGCAGCCTTCACTGTCCCCGGCGAGAGCTTTCTCGCCGTGCTCGACGCCTTCTACGACCGCCCCGACATCCGGGTCGTCGCCACCCGCCATGAGGAGGGGGCCGGGTTCGCCGCCGAAGGCTACGCCAAGGCCAGCGGCCGGACGGGGGTCTGCATGGCCACCCGGGCGGTGGGCGCCGGCAACCTGGCCATCGCCCTGCACACAGCCCGCCAGGACAGCACGCCCGTGCTCGCCCTCATCGGCCAGGTCGCCCGCAGCCGCCGCCACCGCGAGGCCTTTCAGGAGGTGGACCTGGCCGGGGTCTTCGCGCCCATGGTCAAGTGGTCCGTCGAGATCGGCGAGGCCGCGCGCGTGCCCGACCTGATGGCCAGGGCCCTCCGCCTCGCCCAGAGCGGCCGCCCGGGCCCCGTCCTCGTGGCCCTGCCCGAGGACGTCCTGACCGAGGAGGCTGAGATGACCTTCCGCGGCCCTGCCCCGCGCCTGCGGTCGCGCCCGGACCCGGCGGAGGTCGAGCGCGCGGCCCGGTTGCTGGCGGCGGCCCAGCGTCCAGCCCTGATCGTCGGCGGCGGCGTCCTGCGCGCCGCCGCCACCCCGCAGGCCGTCGCCCTCGCCGAGCGCCTCCAGGCTGCCGTCTACACGGCCTTCCGCCGATTCGACGCCTTCCCGAACGACCACCCCCTCTACGCCGGTCCCCTCACCCTCGGCGTGGCGGGAACCCTGCTGGAGCCCTTGCGGGAGGCGGATGTCGTGGTGGCCCTTGGGAGCCGCCTCTCCGAGGTCACGACCCAGGACTACCGGCTGCCCCTGCCGGCGGCCGCCCTCATCCATGCCGACATCGACCCGGACACCGTCGGCGCCAGCCTGGAGCCCACCGTGGGCCTGCTTGGCGACGCGCGCCTGGTGGCAGAGGACCTGTTGGCGGCCCTTGGCCCTGGGACCGGGTCCGCCCGCCCCTGGGCCGAAGCCGCCCACCGCGAGTACGTCCGGCTGAGCACCCCTCAGCCCCTCCGCGGCAACCCGGCCGAGCCCGAGGGGATCGCCGCCGCCCTGCGCGCAGCCCTGCCATCCGAGGCCGCGATCGTCACCGACGCCGGCAACTTCGCCCCCTGGCTTTACCGCTTCGTGCCGCACACCCGCCCGGGCACGATGTTCGGGCCGACCTCCGGCGCAATGGGGTACGCCGTGCCCGCCGCCATCGGCGTGAAGGTGGCGAGCCCCGACCGCCCGGTGCTGGCGGTGGCCGGCGATGGCGGCTTCGGCATGACCATGGCCGAGGTGCAGACGGCCGCCCGGCTCGGCCTGAGCGGGTTCGCCGTCCTCGTCCTGGACAACGGCCTTTACGGCACGATCGCGGCGCATCAGCGCCGCCAATATCCGGGCCGCCCCGTGGCCACCGCTCTCGGGCAGGCCGACTTTGCGGAGGTCGCCCGCGGGCTTGGCGCCCACGCGGAGACGGTCGAGAGCAACGACGCCTTCCCGGCCGCCCTCGAGCGCGCCCTGCGGGGTGACCGGCCCGCGGTCCTGCATGTGCCCATCCCGCCCGACCGGCTGTCGGCCTGGGGGTCCGCCCGATGAGCTGGGTCGAGCAGATGCACCGCATCGTGCGGCGGGGGGCCGTGTACGACCTGGCCCGCCCGCTGTTCGTCGGCGCCCCGCGCTACCCGACCCACCCACCGTTCCTTTTCGCCATGATGAAGGGCCACGGCGACAACCCCTACGCCGGGGGCGTCAGCTCGGCGACCGACCTGTTCACCATGTCCTGCCACGGCGGCACCCACATCGACGCTCTGTGCCACTTCTCGCTGGACGGCCGGCTGCACGGCGGCCTGGTCGCCGCCGAGGTGCAGGATCGTGCGCGCGGCATCGCCGCGCTCGATATCCCGACGCTGTCGCTGGCGCCGCGCCGGGGCCTGCTGCTGGACGTGGCGGGGTACCGCGGGGTGCCCGCGCTCGGGCCGGGCGAGGTGGTCACGCCCGACGATCTGGCTGGCGCGGCGGCTGCGGCGGGAGTGGCCCTTGAGCCAGGCGATGCCATCCTGGTGCGCACCGGCTGGTCGCTGCACTGGCGGGACCCCGTGGTCTACAGCGGGTCGCGGGGTGCGCCCGGCGTGGGGCTGGCGGCGGCCGAGTGGATGCTGGCGCAGGGTGCTGGCCTCACTGGCTCGGACACGACGGCGTATGAGCCGCAGCCGTCCACGGACTTCCCCGTGCACGTGCGACTGCTGGTTCAGGCCGGCGTGCCCATCGTGGAGACGCTCGACCTCGACCAATTGGCCCGCGAGCGGGTGTACGAGTTCATGCTCCACATCCTGCCGCTGCCCCTGCGCGGGGCCACGGGCTCGCCGATCCGGCCGGTGGCGTTGGCCTAACGGG
>DATLTP010000116.1:0-2065 GCA_035533535.1 Bacillota bacterium
CAGTACGACCCGGTCCCGAAGCAACGGGAGGTCGAAGCTCTTGCCATTGAATGTCACGAATGCGGTGGCGCCCGCCAAGTCGGCGCAGACAGCGGAGAGCAGGGCGGGTTCCTGATCCAGGTCGGTGAGGAGGTATTGGCGGACGGTCAGGCCGTCGCCCTCCAGTTGGCCGATCCCCACCAGGAACGCCCGGGTACCGGCTCCGCCTGACAGACCGGTGGTCTCCAGGTCGAACAGCCGCCAGGATTCAGGGGGACCGAGATCGCCACCGGCGATGTGCGAGGGCCACTCCCCCCGCAGTTCCCCGGTGAACGGGACAGGGCGGTAATCGGTCCGCAGCGGTACGGGGGTTCGCTCCCAGAGCCCGTCCGGCAGTGCCGGAGTAGGCTGGGGCGCGGGCGGCTGCGCCGCCCCCGCCCCAGCCCTCGCTTTGAACGCCTGGAACCGCTCCATCAAGTCTGTCACGCTTCCACCGCCACGCCTGTGTACCGGAGCATGGCCAGGGCGGCCGCCTTGGCGTCCGCTCCTGTCCCCGCTCCGGTACACGACGGGCACCCGGCCGTGCACGGGCAGGCGGCGATGCGCTCCGCCACCGCTGCCAGGAGGTGCGGGTGGGCCTCGTAGGCCTTCTCCGCCAGCCCCACGCCGCCCGCGTGCGCCTCCCAGAGGAAGATCGTCGGTACCCCGGTGAACGGCGCCCGCACCTGGGGCACGGCGTGGACATCCGCGGGGTCGCAGAGCAGGTGCAGCGGCGCCAGCGCGGCCAGGGCCCGCGCGATGCCGGCCAGCCCGCCACCGAGGGCCTCCCGACCCAGGGTGGCCTCCAAGCCGGCGGGGAAGGTCAACCAGTAGGCGGTGGTGTGCAATTCGCGCTCCGGCAGGTGGATCTTGCCCCAGCCGATATTCTCGTGTGTCTCGAGTTTGATCTTTTTGTATACCGTCGCCTTCGCGGTGACCAGCACCTCCCCCCAGGCCCGCGCGGCTGCCGCCAGGCCAGCCCGCGGCTCGGGCACGGGATCGGGGCGCAAGGCTGGCGCATCCACGGCCGAGTCGTCGTCCGCCGCAGGGGGCGACGCCGTTGGGCCTTGGATCGCCGCGAGCGCAGGCTCGCGGCCAAATCCCTGGGCCGCCGGCTGCTGCTCCACCCCCTCGGCGCGCAGGACGTCCAGGACCTTGAGGTGCACCGCCAGGTCCGCGTCCGTGTAGTAGTCGACATTCACCTCGCGCACGTAAGCCTTGTTCTCGGCGTCGTCGTACGCCTCCACCTGGTACTGCACGCCCTCGTGCAGGTAGATGGCCTCCTCATAGACGGTGAGCATCGCGGCCCAGCGGTCGATCTCGCCGATCACCCGCGGCCCGCCGGCGAAGGTGCGATCGACGATGACGACGTTGCCGTCGCCACCTCGCAGGCTGACGTCGTTCGCGGGGAAGTGGTCGGCCATCCAGTGGTAGGCGCCACCCACCGGGCGCAACACCCGCTCATCCGCCAGGAAGCCGAGCATGTCTGCCGTCGGCCCAGGGCCGAAGGCTTCGCCGGTATGAAAGGGCAACTCGAAGGCGGCGCACTTGAGGTGATTCATGAGAATGTAGAGGTTTTCGGGATTGACGAAACCGGCCTCCGGCGGCTGGTCCAGCAGGTACTCCGGGTGGTTGACCAGATACTGGTCGAGGGGGCCGTTCCCCGCGACAAAGACCGTCAGCGCGGCTTCCTGGCGTCGGCCGGCGCGCCCCGCCTGCTGCCAGGTGCTGGCGATACTGCCGGGGTAGCCGTTGAGCACGGCCGCCTGGAGCGAGCCGATGTCGATGCCGAGTTCCAGCGCGTTGGTGCTGACCACGCCCTGGACGCTGCCGTCGCGCAGCCCACGCTCGATGGCGCGCCGCTCGCGCGGCAGGTAGCCGCCCCGGTAGCCGCGGATCTGGGCGCCGAGGCGGGGGTCACAGGTGCGCCGCAGGTGCGTGAGGATGAGTTCGACCTGCAGCCGGCTGCGCGAGAAGACGATGGTGGGCACGCCGTTCTGCAGCAAGCGCCGCGCCCAGGCGACGCTCTCCCCCAGGCCACTCCGCC
>DATLTP010000117.1:0-8883 GCA_035533535.1 Bacillota bacterium
GCCCGGGGCGAGGTTGGTCAGGATGGCGGCAAGGTCGCCCGGGCGCTCGATGGCGGGGCCAGAGGTCGTATGGATGCCAACGCCCAGCTCGTGGGCGACGATGTGCGCAAGCGATGTCTTGCCGAGCCCGGGCGGACCATAGAGCAGGACGTGGTCCAGGCTCTCGCGCCGCCCTTTGGCGGCCTCGATGTAGATGCCGAGATGCTCCTTGAGGCGGCGCTGGCCGACGAACTCGGCCAGGCTGCTGGGCCGCAGCCGCACATCCAGCCCGCGGTCCTCGTCCAGCGTGCCCGCCGCCACAATGCGCTCGTCCAAGGCGGCGCCCCTTTCCGGCTGGTGTTCGTTCTCGCGGCTTAGTGGCCGGCCCCCGCGGCCCGCAGGGCCTGGCGCACCAGCTCCGCCGGGTCGCTGGGCGGCTCCGCGATCGAGGCGACGGCACGCGCCGCCTCCGGCTGGCTGAAGCCAAGGCCAACCAGCGCCGCAACGGCCTGCGCCGCGGCCTCATCCCCGGCGGCGGGGCTGGGCACCGGCGCCTGCGGGCCGCCGCTGCTCAGCTTGTCGCGCAGCTCGAGGACGATGCGCTGGGCCGTCTTCTTGCCGACGCCCGGGACGGCCGTGATGGCCGTCACGTCCTCATCGGCCACGGCGCGGGCCAGGCGCTGCGGCGGCAGCACCGAGAGGACGGCCAGGGCCAGCTTGGGGCCAATGCCGGTGATGGCCGTGAGGAGGTCGAAGACCTCCATCTCGGCGCGGTCGGCGAACCCATAGAGCAGGAGCGCGTCCTCGCGCACGATCAGGCGGGTGCGCAGGCGCACCTCGGCCCCCGGTGCCCCCAGGCTCGCGGCCGTGGGGGCAGAGACGGCCACCTCGTAGCCGACGCCGCCAACATCGAGGACGACGGCGCCAGGCTCGCGCGCCTCCAGGCGGCCGCGGAGGAAGCCGATCACGGGCGCGCCGCCCCCATCCCCTGCAGCCGGCCGCGCAGCGGCTCGCCCTGCAGGCAGCAGAGGGCAATGGCCAGGGCGTCGGCCGCGTCGTCGGGGCGGGGCGGCTCCGGCAGAGAAAGCAGCGCGGCCACCATCAGCTGCATCTGGCGTTTGTCGGCCCGGCCGTATCCGGTGGCCGCCAGCTTCACCTCGGTCGGCGTGAACTCGCGCAGGGCGACGCCGGCTTCGGCGGCGGCCAGCAACGCCACGCCCCGCGCCTGACCCACCCCGATGGCGGTCGAGACGTTGCGCGTGAAGAACAGCCGCTCGACGGCGACGGCGTCCGGCCGGTGCTCTTGGAGCAGATCCCCCAGCGCGCGGTGCAGCCGCAGCAGCTGCTGCTCCGCGGGCAGGCCGTCAGCCCGCAGAGCACCGAAGGCCACGGCGACCGGCCGCCGCCCTGCCTCCTGCTCCGCGACGCCAAATCCGCAGATCGCCATCCCGGGATCGATGCCCATGACTCGCACAACCGGAACATTCGTGCCCCTGCTGGGCGGTCCTGCCTGCGGCTCCGGCGTCATCTGCGCGTCATGGCGCACGCATAGACTGCGCCGCCGGGGGTGTGCCCGGCTGGTCGCGCTGCTGATCCGGCTATTTCCGCCGACCATCCACCCGATGGTGGTCCACTTCCCAATTGCCCTGATGTTCACGGCGACGCTGGTCGACCTCGTGGGCCTGGGCCTCAAGCGGGCCGAGATCGCCACGATGGGCTTTGCGCTGGAGACGCTGGGGCTTGTTTCGCTCGCCGCGGCCGCGGCGGCCGGCTGGATCTCGGAGCACGCGGTCGTGATCACCAATCCCGCGGTACGCGCCCTGCTTTCCGCCCATAAGCGCGACGCGGTGCTGACCAGCCTGGTCTTCGGGGTGGTCTGGCTCTTCCGCGCGGCGCGGCACCGCCGGTTCGGCTTGGGCGCCTCGTGGCTGGCCCTTGCCGGCATGGTGGCCGGCCTCGCGCTGCTGTCTATCACATCAAGCCTTGGCGGCTCGCTCGTCTATGAGCACGGAGTCGGCGTCGCTTCCGTGATCACGACGGTTCTGATCTGACGGCCTGAGTCGCGGGTCGGCACGCTTGGGGGCCGTGATGGGCGCGCAAGGCGCGCCCTATCGCGCCAGCGTGCCGACCTCTTCCGCCGCCCGCACCCGGGCTTCCAGCAGGGCGCGCCGGCAGGCCGTGATGTCGTCGCCCGGCAAATCGCCGTCCGCATCGTTGAGCCAGGTCTCGTCGCCCTTGCCTGCCACGACCACGCAGTCGCCCGCGACACAGCCGGCCATCGCCCGCAGCAGCGCCTGCCAGCGGTCGCGCTCAAACCGGACGGGGACGCCCACGGCCGCCACCGCGGCCCGCATGGGTTCCGCGGCCTCGGCGGCCTCCTCCGGGTCGGGGCGGTCGGAGGTGAGCACAATCTCGTCGCACAGGGCAGCCGCGACGGCGCCCATCAGGGGGCGCTTGCCCTTGTCGCGGCCACCGCGGGCACCCATGACCAGCACCAGGCGGCCGGCCGTGATGGGCCGCAGGAAGCCCAGAACCCCGCGCAGGCCCGCCGGCGTGTGGGCGTAGTCGACCACGACGCGCCACGGACCGCGCTGCACCTCCTGCAGGCGGCCCGGCACCGGCCGCGCCGCCGCGACGCCGTCCGCGATGGCCTGGGGCGGCAATCCCAGCGCGCAGGCGGCGGCCACCGCGCAGAGCGCATTCTCCACATTGTGCCGGCCCGGCAGGGGCAGGCGCACGCGCAGGTCCTGGCCGCCGGGAAGCAGGAGGAGCAGGTCGGTGCCGTCCATGCCGCGCGGCTGGGCGCGCACAGCCTCCACGGCGCCGCCAGGCCCGTACTCGATCCGCGGGACGGCGCACGCCCGGCGGAAGGCATCCACATCCATGACGGTGGTGTTGAGCACGGCGGTCGCCGCCTTCCCGAGGCCGCCCAGCGACGCAAAGAGGCGGACCTTGGCGTCGCGGTAGGCGGTGGCATCGGCGAAGTACTCGCCGTGCTCCCGCGAGAGGTTGGTCAGGGCAGCGACGTCGAAGGCGCAGTGGTCGACCCGGCTCTGCGCGATGCCCTGGGCGGAGACCTCCATGACCACGGCCTGCAGGCCCTGCGCCACGGCCTCGGCGAGGATCTCGTGCAGCACCATGGGCGGCGGCGTGGTCCAGGACACAGGCCGCCGCTGGCCGTCCGCCAGCACGGCGCCCGCGGTGCCGAGCACTCCGGCCTGCAGCCCCGCGGCGCGCAGGATGCCGGCCATCGTCCAGGCCGTGGTCGTCTTGCCGGCGGTGCCCGTGATGCCGACCACGCGCAGGCGCCGCGACGGCTGGCCGAACCAGGCGTCGGCGAGGGCGGAGAGCGCGAAGCGCCCCGAGGGGACCACGCACGTCGGGACATCCAGGGGCAGCTCCGACTCGCAGACGATGAGCGCCGCGCCGCGGGCCAGGGCTTCGCCGGCGTGCTCGTGGCCATCCGCCGCGATGCCGCGCAGGGCGACGAAGACGCCGCCGGGCGTTACCACGCGCGAGTCGTCGGTCAGGCCGGAGACCTCCGCACCACGCCAGCGCCGGCTGGCCGCGGCCGCGAGGACATCCTGCCAGCTCACGCTCTCCCGAGCATGGCCTTCCATCCGTCACCGTCCTTCCCTGGATCCCGCACGTCAGACCAACAGTTTGCCCGGGCGCGATGACGCGGCCCTGACGCGGGGCGTCATCCTGCCGTCATCAGGCGACACGATGTCCCCAGTGGAAGGGGGTGGAGCATACGTCCATTAGCCCGGTAACACCGCAGATCACCCAGATGTCCGCCCCGTCCAACCAGGCCGCCGCCCAGGCGCGCGCGGCTGCCACGGCCCAGGCCGCCGTCCACGGCGGCTCTGGCGGCGCGGCCGGCGACGGCGACGGCGACCACGGCGTTGAGCCCGGCGGCGGCGGGACCGGCCAGCTGGTCAACCTCCGCGGCTGACCGACCCTTCACCCCGGACATGACGGGCCGCGGCACGCGGCCCGTCATCGTCCTGTCATGACCCGCCGTCATCGTCGCGTTGAGGGCGCCGCCGGGGCCCGCCGCGGCGGCAGGGCCAGGGCGAGGGCCAGCGCCAGAAGGCCCAGGTCGCGCAGCAGGATGTCGCTGAACCCGCTGGTGACGAGGAGGCCGGTTACGATCTCGCCCATCATGGCGACCGCCACCCACACAGCCACCTCCGGCATAAAGTCTATGACAAGCGCCGCGCCGAGTAGCAGCAGCACCCAACCATGGGCCAGCACCAGCGGAACGGCTGGTATGTGCGCGCCGATGAACGGCGGCACGTACCCGGCCCACTCGCTGGGCGCCGTCAACTCCCAGATGCCGAACCCGCCGAAGACGACCCCAAGCCCGAGCCGGCCGACCAAGCGATCACGACCCAACGATGTGGCCCCCCTGGTCGGTCAGGATGAAGCCGTCGTCCCCATAGTTGGTGTCCTGTCCAAATCCATCGTCCCCGGTCCGTGTTTCGATGATATAGAGCTTGTCCGTGGCTTGGAAGGATGCCGACTGCGACTGGCCGCCCGCCGTGTTAATGGTGACCTGCTCCTTGCCGCCGGCCAGACTCTTGAAGCTGACCTGGAAGCCCGACAGCGCCTGCTGGGCCTGCGCCGACGGCGTGCCGGGGTAGATTTGATAGGCGTAGGATCCGTACTGGGTCGACGAGAGCAGCTGCCCGGGCGCCTTGGAAGCCGACGCCGTGGCGCTCGACGTGGCCCCCTGGCTGCCCTGCGCCGACTGCGTGCTCTGCGCCGGCTGGGACGACTGGGTCGCCTTCCCGCTTTGGGCCGGCTGCGCGGTCTGCGTCGCCTGGCTGCTGGTTTTCGCGGTAGCCGTCTGCGTCGCGGTGGCCGCCTGACTGGTGGCGGCGGCCGCGCCGGCCTGCGCGGAGCCCGACTGCGCCTGGCTGCCGCCCCCGGTTGCGGCCAGCGTGGTGGTTCCGGCGGCCGCGGCGGCGCCGAACCCGGCGCCCAGCGAGCCCTGCAGCCGTGGTGCATGGTAACCATAGGCGCCGAGCGCGATGCCGCCGACGGCGATGAGGATCATCAGGCCGGCCTTCCAGGAACTCCAGGGACTCTGCATGACCTGCCTCCTAAGGAGCTTGTCCGGAGCGTTCCACGTTCTTCATGGCTAAGGCAACGCGATGACGCGACGATGACACCTGGGGTGGTGAACTGCGCTTGCGCGTCCTGTTGATCGAGGATGACGCGACTCTCGGCGAGCTCGTCCGGCGCGGGTTGGAGGCATCCGGCTACCAGGTGACCTGGGAGCTCGATGGGGACCAGGGCTACGAGCGAGCCGCCTCGGCCGCCTTCGATGCCGTTATCTTGGACCTCATGCTGCCGGGGCTGGACGGCATCACCCTGCTGACCGGCCTGCGCCAGGCCGGGGTTCGCACGCCAGTCCTCTGCCTGACGGCGCGGGGAACCGTCGCCGACCGGGTGGCGGGCCTGGATGCCGGCGCCGACGACTACCTCACCAAACCGTTCGCGTTCGAGGAGCTGCTGGCGCGCCTGCGGGCGGTGCTGCGGCGGCCGGCGGACCTGATCGTGCCCGAGGTCCTGACCTGCGGCAATCTGCTGCTCTGGCCGGCCGACCGGCGCGTCACCGTCGGCGGCGGCTCGGCCGAGGTGCCGCCCCGGGAGTTCGACCTCCTGGAGTACCTGCTGCGCAACCGCGGGCGCACCCTGCCCCGCGACCTGATCGCGGACCGCATCTGGGGCGATGACAATCCGCGGGCCAACGTCGTGGACGCAACCGTGTCGCGGCTGCGCCGGCGACTCGGCGCAGCCGGCTGGGACGGGCGCATCGCCGCCGTGTCCGGTCTCGGCTATCGCCTCGGGCGGGCGGGGGAGGACGCATGAGCGGCCGCGGACCCGCGTGGACGCCGGGGCACAGCCGCCTGGTGCGCCGCAGCCGGTGGCGTCTGGCGGTTGTTGGCGCGCTCGCGGTGACCGTTCTGCTCGGCGTGCTGTCCGCCGCGGCTTACGTCCTGGCCCGCCAGGAGATCTATGGCCGCCTCCAGGGCCGGTTGGAGTCGGCCGCCACCCATGACGCGGACGACATCCATCCCCTGCTCGTCGACGAGCGCGGCCAGGTCCTGCCGGGCACCGTGCCCGCAGAGCCCGCTGGGACCAGCGCCTTCCGGATTATGAGCGATGCCGAGCTCGGCGCCCTGGCGGTGCTGCGTCTGCCCACCGCCGGCGACGGGTCGCGGTTGGTCGCCACGCCAGCGGCCGACTCCCTGCAGGCCCTGCGCGAGTTCCTCTGGCTGCTGGTCGGGCTGACGCTGGCCGGCGGCCTCGCCGCCCTGCCGACGGGCTACGTGTTCGCCGGGCGCGCCCTGCGGCCTCTGGAAGCCGCCGTCCGCGAGCGGAGCGAGTTCGTGGCGCGCGCCTCCCACCAGCTGCGCACGCCGCTCTCCATCATCCGGACGTCGGCCGACCTGGCCCTGACGGGGCGGGGCCTACTGCCGGCGGAGGCACTGCAGACGGTCCTCGACCAGACCGAACGGATGGAGGCGCTGGCCAGCCGCCTCAACGACCTGGCCTACGCCGAGGCCCGGCCGGCCGCCCCGCGCTCCGCCGTCGATATGGCGGACGTTGTGGCGGACGTCGTGCGGGCGGTGGGTCCGGCCGCCGACCAGCGCGGGGTTGAGATCGACGCCTCCGCGGCGGCGGGACCGGCCTGGGTCCGGGCAGCGGCGGACGAAGCTGGCGACATGCTGGCGGCCGTGGTGGAGAACGCGGTGAAGTTCAGCCCGATGGGCGGGCGGGTCACGGTCGGCATCCGAGCCGACCGCGGCAGCCAGATCGTGGAGGTCGCCGATCAGGGGCCAGGCATCCCATCAGGCGAACTGGCCTCGGTCACGGAGCCATTCTTCCAGGGCAGGGTAGCCAAGGGCGGGCACGGCCTCGGGCTCGCGATTGCGCGTGCCATTGCGGAACGCCGCGGTGGACAGCTGAAGATCGTCTCCACACCCGGCGAGGGGACTGCCGTGCGCATCGTCCTGCCGGCGGCCAAGGCCCCCTAGATGCGCAGGGCGCCAGCGTAGGCCCCGGCTCCGTGCTGGGCCAGCCAGAAGAAGGCGATGCCGGCCGCAATGATCAGGACGGCCAGCGTGACGCGGATGCGAAATGCGCTCATGAAAGCGAGCTTGCCCGCCTGGCCGGGCGGACATGTGGGCAGCAGCCTGAGCCCCGCCGGATGGCCGACTTGGGGGGCGGGCGCGCAGGCGCCCGCCCTCACGAACGATCTCGGTCGAGCGGCCCTACCGCCCCGCCGGCACCGCCTGGGCCCTGACCAGCGACTCGGCGAAGTCCAGCAGGGGCTCGCCGATCTCCGTCTTGTCCGCCCGCAGGGCCGCGATCTGCTCCGCCAGGCCAGAGCGGTCCTTGCCCGTCAGCGCCGTGTGCGCCACATCGGCCGCCTTGGCCAGCTTGCCGCTCCACGCGGCCACCTCGTCGGCCAGCCCCGGCGCCGCCGCCCCGGCCAGCGCGTCCGGCAGGATCTCCAGGCCCCGCAGCTCGGTCTCGACGTGCTCGACGGCCGGCCCGCCGGACCGGTCAGTCGCGCGCGCGGCCATCGACATCCACTCAAGCAGCCGCGCCGCCGTCTGCCGCCGCGGGGCGATGTGGCTTTCCCGCTGGAACTCGACGAGCTGGTCCAGGGCATCGGCCGCATCGCCGCCGACCTCGGCCACGGCCGCGCGCAGGGCCGCCTCTGGGTCATACTTCGCTGGATTGCCAAGGTACGCCGCATACGTGGCCAGGGGCACGAACGACGCCCGCGCCTGGCTCATGGCGTTGACCAGCACCCCGCGCACGGCCCGCGGCAAATCGGCCCCACGCCCAACAACCGGTCCGAGGAACAGCCGCGTCGGCCTGAAGTCGTTGACGGGATAGTTGTCCCAAAGCACAGGCGGGCGTCCCACCATCGCCGCGAACTCGCGCGCCTGGGCCCCGTTGATCTTGGCCGACCGCAGGTCCGGCCCCGTCCACATGACCTCGATGTCGCGGTTGAGCTGCTCAGCCAGGGCTGCCACGTACACGCTGGGCCGCATGCCGTGATTCTCTGTGGGCATGAAGAGGAGCTGGAAGGGCTCCTTGAGGGTCCGCTGCTCGCGGTAGAGCCAGTTGGCGAGGTAGGCCTGCGCCGCGCCCGGCTGGCCGCCGAACCGGCGCGCGTCATCCTCCTTCAGCGTCGGGTCGATGTCATCAAACGCCAGCATGGCCCCGTCGAAGCCGGCGCTCCGCATCTGCTCGACCTTGCCCGACAGGGCATGGAAGTCGTCCCAGTCCGAGAAGCGCATGTCGAGGCCGGGGTTGACGCTGTATACGAGCCGGACGCCGGCCGTGGCGGCCGCCTGCCCGAGCTCGCGGAAGCGGGCCAACTCCTCGTCGTCGTACAGCTCGCGCCAGCGCTTGCGATGCTTGGGCTCGTCCTTGGGCGCGTACACATAGGTGTCGAACCCGTGTCGGCCCGCGAAGTCGATGACGGCGAGCCGGGCCTCTTGGCTCCAGGGCTCGCCGTAGAAACCCTCAATGATGCCGCGCAATCCCCATGACCTCCAACCCGCACTGCGGCGGAACCGAGGCGGCCTAAATGGCGACCTCGGCCTCGTCCTCCAGGAGGTTCGTGTAAACCTCCTGGACATCCTCGTGCTCCTCGAGAAGCTCGACCAGATGCGACAGCGTCTCGGCTTCCTTGCTCTCGACCTTGATCTGGTTCTTGGGGATCATGGTCAGGCTGGCGTCCGCGAACCGGACCCCGTGGCCCTCCAGCGCCCCCTTGACGGCGTAGAAGTCCTGGGGTCCGGTCACGATTTCGAAGGCGTCGTCCAGGGTGCGCACGTCCTCGGCCCCGGCCTCCAGGGCCAGATCCAGCAT
>DATLTP010000118.1:0-2871 GCA_035533535.1 Bacillota bacterium
GCGCGCCGGCGTGGCAGACGAGCAGGCAGCGGTGATAGAGGTCCAGGTAGGGGCGATCGAAGGGGAATCCCTGGTGCCGCCCGTCGTCGGCGTAGTCCAGCACCCATTGCCCCAGGGCGCGGACCACGGCCAGGCCGGCGGCAGCCCTGCTCTACGGCCTGCTCTTGGCGGTGCGCGGTCTGGCGGCCGCCTTCGGCGACGGAGCGTGGTCCATCGGCGGCGCCGTCCGCAGCGGGGATATGGACTGCCTGCTGCTGCGGCCGCTAGTGGTCCTGGTCCAGCTCTACGGGAGCGGAGTTGGACGGTCGGCCGTGGCCGACCTGGCGCTCGGCGTCGCCTTCCTCATCGCCGCGGGCCCGCACGTCGCGATCCATTGGTCGGCCAAGACGGTGGCGGCCCTGGTGGTCTCCCTGCCGTCGGGCGCGGCCGTCTACTGGTCGACGATGCTGGCTGCCAACGCGATCGCCTTTTGGACCATCGGGGCGCGCGGTCCCGTGGCCTTCCTGCTGCGCGGCGTCTCCGAACTGGCCAAGTTCCCCCTCACCGTCTACCCGCGACTCTTGGCGGACGTACTCACGTGGTGCCTGCCGTTCGCGTTTCTGAGCTTCTATCCAGCGAGAGCCCTGGTGGCCGGGCCCGGTTTGGCGGTTTGGCTCAGTCCAGTGGCCGGCGCGGCCAGCCTGAGCTGTGCCGGGCTGATCTGGAGGGCCGGTCTGCGCCGGTATGAGAGCACGGGGTCATAGGTCGCAGCGGCCAGGTTCCACTGCCCCTTGAGGCCTCAACCTTGAAGCGGCCGGACCCCATGGCCGGATGCGGGGCCATGCCCTCGCCCTGCCGGTCATCACCGACTTCCGGCCAACAAGCCTCACCAGAGCCAAGCGACAGCGCACCGGACCCGGCGTGAAGGAACCGGGTCCTCGGCGCTATCATGGGATAGGGAGGCGGGATGATGACCACCCCGGCACTCTTCCGTCCCGATCTGCTCCTGGAGACTGCACCCCCGCCCGACTTCCACGCCGAACTACTGCAGGCCGGTGCCCGCTACCTCGTGGGCGACGAGGGGGCGCTGGACGGCTTTCTGCGCCGCCACTTCCATGGGCTACTCGATCGCCGTGACCGGGCCGCCGCCACCCTGGCGTTGCACCATGCGGTCTGCGCCTGGCTGCCGCACACGTCCGCCGCCGAGGGGGAGACGCGGGTGCGGGCCGCCGTGCACCAGGCGATCGCGCGCGCCAGGGCGGTGGAACAGCACTGGCAGGCCGGTCTCGTCGCGCGTCTGCCGTCAGGGGCTGACGAGGGCGACCCCTTCGCGCAAGCCGAGGCGCGTGTCGAGGTAGACCGGGTCATCGCCTGCCTCGCGTCCGCGGAGGATCGCGCCTTATTGCGCACCCTTGCGGCAGCGGACGACGGGTGGTCTTCGGTACGGCGCCAGCTACCCCCTGACCTGCGATCGACGGATGAGACCTTCTTCCGCTGGCAGCGCGCCGCGCGGCAGCGCCTCCAGAGGCGCCTGACCCGCTTCAAGCCCGGCTGAGCCGCCGCTCCCCCCGCAATGGGCCCGTCGTCCGGCACCTCCCCCGAAGGGCGCAGGCGTGAAGGAGACTGCATGTATGCCGAAGGCTGGCCGCAGTGCCTCTCTCCTGGCGGGGCGGGTTGCGTGGTTGGGCCGCTATGCCGCCAAGGCCTGGCCGGCACTGGCCGCGTTCGCGGGCTTGGTGGTCGTCGGCACCCTCTCCGGCCTGGTGGTGCCCTGGGTTCAGCAGGACCTGCTCAACGGCGTGCTCCACGGGGGCGTAACGGGTCGGGTCTGGGCGCTGCTGGGCGCCTGGGCGGCGCTCGCGGTGTTGGGCCAGGCGGCCGGGGCGGGCGGCAGGCTGCTGCGCACCCGCGTCGACCTGCGCCTCGGTGTCCTTGGTCGCGCGGATGCGTACCGCCACGTGCTGGCCCTGCCACACGTCGAGGTGGCGGGGCGGGGCACGAGCCAGGTGCTCTCCGACCTGGACTACGCCGCCGACGCCACCGGCGTGCCGACGATGGTCATCGAGTGGGTGGTGGGGCTGGGGACTCGGGTCATCGGAGCCTCGGGCGCGCTTCTGCTGCTCTCCGGCCCGGTGCTGCTGGCGTCGGCGCCCTTCGTACTCGGTTACGTCGTGCTGCCGCGGGTCCTGGCGCGCTGGATCCGATCCGCCGAGCGCGCGGAGCAGGAGACCCGCACAGAGGTCCGGGCCGTCGTGCTCGATCAGGTGGAGGGCATGCGGGACGTGCGCCTGTTCGGCGCCGGCTCGTGGGCGTTGGGACGCCTGCACGCGGCATGGCTGCAGTCGGTCCGGGCCGCGTGGCGCACCGCTGTGGCGCACGGGGGGAGCGACACCCTCAACTGGGCGCTGCGCACCGGCGCCTACTTGGCGGCTTGGGCGGTCGGACTGCACGATGTTCAAGCAGGCCGCCTGGGGGCCGGGGGCCTGTTGGCCATCACGCTGTACCTGGGCGCGCTCTTCGATCCGCTCGATCGCGTGCTGTCGCTGCAGTACCATTGGATCGGCTGGATGCTCGACGTGGACCGCACCATCGCGCTGCAGCGGCGCAGCGCGGGGGAGGCATTCGGCGCGCCCAGGGGGGTTGGGCCCCAAGCCGCGGACGGCTCGATCCAGGTCGACGGCCTGGAGGTCCGCTACCCGGGGCAGGAGCGCTCGGCCCTGCGCCTACGGGCATTCCGCGTCGACAGCGGCGAAACCGTCGCCCTGGTGGGCCCCAACGGGAGTGGCAAGTCCACCCTCCTCGCCTGCCTCCTGGACCTGGTGCGTCCGGTGCGGGGCCGGATCCGCCACGGCGGCGCGCCCTTGGGAGAGATCCGCGAGGACGCCCTGCGTG
>DATLTP010000119.1:0-9309 GCA_035533535.1 Bacillota bacterium
AGCCGCTTGGCAGCCTGTGCCGCTGGGCAGAGAGCCACATGGACGAGGTCCACACGGCGCGGTCGCGGTACCGGGGTAATTAGTGAGGGCGGCCGCATCGCGGCCCCCCATTTGATTAGGGGTTAGCAGCGAGTTGACTTCAAACGCGCGGGCGCTCCGTGACCCGGATCTGCCGCGTCATGCGGTCCGCGCCCCGCAGCACGTCCACATCGGCGGCTTCGGCCGAGCCCAGGGCCCGCCGGATGCCGCTCGGGGTCGATACCGCGCGCCCGTTGACCGCCACGATGAAATCGAAGGCCCGCAGGCCGCCGCGGTCGGCTGGGCCGTCGGGGACCACCTCGGTGATCAGCACGCCGCGGTCCGCGGGCAGGCCCAGGGCCCGCGCCACAGCCGGCGGGACGACCTCGGCCTGGCCGACGATGCCGAGCCACGGGTGGCGGGGACGCTTTCCGGCCAGCAGCTGGCTGATCAGCGGCGTGATGGCGCTGGCGGGGATGGCAAAACCCAGGCCCTGGCCGCCCATGATCATCGCCGTCGTGATGCCGACGACCTCGCCGCCCAGGGTGGCGAGCGGGCCGCCGCTGTTGCCGGGATTGATGGCCGCATCCGTCTGGATCAGGCCGTCGAGCAGGGCGCCGTTCGGCTCGACCAGCGTGCGCTCGAGCGCGCTGACGACACCCAGGGTGACGGTCCACGAAAAGCCGAGCGGGTTGCCGAGGGCGATCACGCCCTGCCCGACGCGAAGGGCATCCGAATCGCCGAAGCGGGCGGGCTGCAGATCCGCCGACACCGGCATCTGCACCTGGACCACGGCGAGGTCGAGCAGCGGATCCACGCCCACCGGCCGGGCCGCGAAGCGCTGGCCGCTGGGGAGCGCCACCTCCAGGGCGGAGGCGTTGCCGACCACATGCGCGTTCGTCACGACGTGGCCCTGCTCGTCCCACACGACGCCGGAACCGACGCCGCCGTCGCCGGCGCGCCCGACCCAAGCCACGGAGGGCCCAACCGTCTCCGCCGCGTGCGCGACCGCCTCCGAGAAAGGATCCAGGGCCATTCGCCGCCGCCTCCAGTCGGAATCCTGATGTCTGACTAAAACTGACCATAAATCGTTCGCTGCAAATTTCGCAAGTACATACCAATTGGTGCGTGGGACAGCGCATGCGGTCCGCGGCACCGCCCCCGCAGGAAGACCGGCCGGGCCGGCGGAATGCCCAGCCTGCCAACCCTGGTCCGGCACGCGCTCGATGGACCGGCAGCATGCTTGGCCTGAGTGCGCAAGACATCGGGGGTGTCGCCATTGCCCTTGCGGCTGGCCGTCCTGGTCTTTCACGGCGTCGAGATTCTCGACTTCGCGGGCCCGCTGGAGGTCCTTGCCCCTCTTGGCTGCTTGCTCGTCGGCGAGGCCAGGGAGGTCACCTGCCAGGGAGGCCTCCGCGTCCTCGCCGACCACGTTGTGGCAGAACAGCCGCCCATCGATGTCCTGGTGGTGCCCGGCGGGCCCGGCACGCGCCGGCCCGAGTCGGAGACCCAGCCCTTGGTCGACTACATACGGGGACAGGCCGCCACGGCCCAGATCGTCGCATCGGTCTGCACCGGCGCCTTCCTGCTGGGCCGTGCCGGGTTGCTGGACGGCCGCCGCGCCACAACCCACTGGCGGTGGCGAAACGCCCTGGCCGAGCGGCACCCGTCGGTCCAGCTGACCGGCGGCCGAGTGGTCGACGCCGGCGGCGTGGTCACCGCCGCCGGGGTTTCAGCGGGCGTCGACCTCGGCCTGCACCTTGTCGGCCGCCTGCAGGGCGCCGCAGCCGCCGCCGAGGCCGCCCGCCGCATCGAGTGGCCCGCGCCGCAGCCGGGGATGGCGGAGGCCGGGCCTGGTGCCTAGGAGAGCCCGGCGCGCCGCTCGCTTGCGAAGTTGAACGCAGCCACGGTCAGCAGGATGGCGATCCCAGGCGCCAGGGTGAGGACGGGGCTCGCCAGCAGGTAGTCCCGGCCTGAGTTGATCATGTCCCCCCAGGACGGCTGCGGCGGCTGGGCGCCGAGGCCCAGGAACGAGAGGGCCGCGTCGAAGATGACGGCGCGTCCCAGCGACACCCCGGCGAAGGTCCAGAGGGTCGACAGCGAGTTCGGCAGGAGGTGGCGCGCGAAGACGCGCCACCTCCCAGCGCCCAGCGCATGCGCAGCCTCGACGAAGTCGCGGTCCTTCAGGGACAGGGCCGCGCTCCGCGCCACCCGGGCCGCCGAGGGCACCAGGTAGGCGCCGATGGCGAACGCGGCATGGAAGGCGCCCGGGCCGAGCGCCGTCACCACGGCGATGGCGATCAGCAGGTACGGGAAAGCCAGGACGATGTCCATGAGCCGCATCCAGACGGCGTCCACCCAGCCGCCCGCCATGCCGGCCCAGAAACCGATGGCGCCCCCGATGGCCAGCCCCAGGGCGACGGCCGCCACGGCGATCTCGAGCGTCAGGCGGGCGCCGTAGAGGATGCGGGCCCACTCGTCGCGGCCGTACTGGTCCGTGCCCAGCCAGTGGCCCGGACCGGGCGCCTTCAGGGCCGCCACCAGGTTCTGGGCCACCGGCCCGTGCGGCGCAATCCAGGGCGCCGCGATGGCGGCGCCGACCACGAACACCAGAATCCCGAGAGCGATGCGGCGCGTCCAATCGCCCTTCATCACGCCAGCCGGATGCGCGGGTCGATCATGCCGTACGCCACATCCACCAGGAGGTTGACGAGCACAAAGGTGACCGCCAGCAGCAGCACGATCCCCTGGATCAGCAGCAGGTCGCGCTGGCCGATGGCGTTGAATAGGAGCCGCCCGAGGCCGGGCCAGGCGAACACGGTCTCGACCAGGACCACGCCGCTCAGCAGCTCCCCCAACTGCAGGCCCATGACCGTCACCGCCGGGATGATGGCGTTGCGAAACGCGTGCTTCCAAACGATGGCCCACGGCGGAAGCCCCTTGGCGGCCGCTGTGCGCACGAAATCGGCGCCAAGGGCGCCGGCCATCCCATCGGCCACAAAGCGGGCGATGATCCCGGCGGATGGCACGGCCAGCGTGACGGCGGGGAGCAGCAGGTGGCGGATGCCCCCAACGCCGCCCGTGGGCAGGACGTGCCAGACGCTGGCGAACAGGTAGATCAGCAGGATCCCCAGCCAGAAGACCGGGACGGAGAAGCCCGTGACGGAAGCCAGCGTGACCACGGCGCCCCGCCACGTGCCCGGCCGGGCGGCGGCTGCCACGCCCAACAACGACCCGCCTGCCGCCGCGAGCACCCAGGCCGTCAGGGCCAGCTCGGCCGTCTCGGGCAGGGCGCCCGCGATGGCGACGGTCACCGGCTTCTGGGAGACGTACGACCGGCCGAG
The DNA here is from genome assembly GCA_035533535.1 of Bacillota bacterium. Classification (GTDB taxonomy): domain Bacteria; phylum Bacillota; class Sulfobacillia; order RBS10-35; family JAJYVM01; genus JAJYVM01. Next base: position 3,363 of record DATLTP010000119.1, read on the forward strand.
GTCGCCGTGGAGCGTGTCCCCCAGGTAGAGCACGTAGCGGCCCCAGAGACCCTCGTTGAGGTGCAGTTGCACCCGCAGGGCCTGGATCTGGGCCGGCGTGGCCATCTCACCCAACAGGATCTGGGCGGGGTCGCCGGGCACCAGGTACAGCACGCTGCTCGTCACAAACGCGATCCCCAGCAGTGTCGGGACGAGCCAGGCCAGGCGGCCCAGCAAGTAGCGCGCCATATTCCTAGTGCGCCGCCAGCGTGACGCCCGGAACCTCGGTCACGTAGTACTCGATCGGCGTAATCTGGTAGCCCTGGACGTACGACTGCAGCACCGAGATCTGGTAGAGCTGGAACAGGGGAATCCAGGGCGGGTTTTTGACGAGGGCGTCCTGGGCCGCCGTGTAATCGGCCACGCGCTTGGTCGGATCCATCTCCACGTTGCCGGCCTCGAACGCCTTCTGGAACGTGGCGTCGCTATAGTACATGCGGTTAATCCCCACCGGCGGCATCTGGGTGGAGTCGAAGGGGGTCAGCCCGAAGTCGCCGTCCGCGTCGACTGCGAACCACGTCAGAAAGAACATGCCGTACTTGCTGGGCTGCGTCTTCAGGAACGTGAGGAACGGCGCCCATTCCATCTGCACGATCTGGGCGTTGACGCCGACCTGGGCCAACTGCTGCTGGCAGGCGACTGTGGCGTCCTTGTCGCCCGGCACGCGTCCCGGGCTGACCACCAGCGGGAAGGTGAAATCTTTGCCGTTCTTGGTCAGCACGCCCCCGCTGCCGGGGGCCCAGCCGGCCTGCTGCAGCAGGGCCTTGGCCTTGGCCGGGTCATAGTCGTAGACGGTCTCCAGATCCTCGTTCTTGTACCCGAAGACGTTGGAGTTCATGAAGCCCGTCGCCGGCACGGCCAGGTTGCCCAGCACGGTGCTGCAGATCGTCTTACGGTCAATGGCATGCTGCAGGGCCAGGCGGACGTTGACGTCGTCGAAGGGCGGGTACCGGAGGTTGTACGCCAGGTACGAGAGGCCGATGCCGGGTGCCTTGGCGATTTGGACGCCGGGCAGCTTGGTCAGCGTCAGCATCTGTGACGGGGTCGGCTCGAGCAGGACGTCGATCTCCTTGTTCTGGAACGCGAGCTGGCGGTCGCCGGCATCCGGAATCACCTTGAACACCAGGCTGTCCAACGTGGGCGCCGATCCCCAGTAGTCAGGGTTCTTGGCCAACACGACCTGGGCGTTGCTCTGCCAGGACTTCAGCATGAACGGCCCCGTGCCGACCGGGTGCTGGCCGTAGTCCTTGCCGTACTTCTGCACGGCCGTGGGGCTGCAGATGGCATAGACGACCTTCAGCGACAACCCGTACAGCGTGGAGGGGTCCGGGCCCTTGGTTGTGACGTCCACGGTCAGGTCGTCCACCTTCTTGGCGCCGGCGATCGGGCCTCCGGAGGACACGACCCGTCCAGGGTCCTTCGGGTCCAGGGCCCGCAGGATGTTGAAGACCACGGCGTCGGCGTTGAAGGGGGTTCCATCCGTGAACTTCACGCCTGAGCGGAGCGTGAACCGCCATGTCGTCGGGTCCATCTGCTTCCATGATGTCGCCAGGCTGGGCTGCAGCTTCACCGAGGGGTCGAGGGCGACCAGCGTGTCATAGATGTTGACGTAATCCCAAGCGACGGTCGCATCGGTGCCGAGGTGGGGGTCCAGGGTCTGCGGGTCGACGGGCACGCCGAAGGTCAGGGTCTTGCTCGCGCTCGTTCCGGCGGCCCGCGCCGCGGACCCCGTCGACGAGGTGCTGGCCGACCCGGTGCTCCCGCCGCAGGCCGCCAGGAGAGCGCTGAGGGCGGCGGAGCCGGCGCCGACGGCGGTCCAGCGGAGGAACCGGCGCCGAGTCAGGTTTTCGTCGATGATGGCATAGCCCCCTTAAGGGAACCTGCGGTTCCCCTCGAACGGGGTCAAGTCCTCCCGACGCGCAGGAACGTGCGTGGCCTGGACGAAGCTCTGCTGCGTGTCCACCGCCATCCTGCATCTGGCTGACGTCCACTACGGCGCCGCCGCCGGCGCCCTGCCGCCTGAGTTGGCCGCCACCCTGCACCGCGAGCGGCTGGCGGCCCTGGAAGCCGCCCTGCGGCTCGCGCGCGAGCGGCGGGCCGCTGCCGTCCTCATCGCCGGCGACCTGATCGAGGCGCGCTTCGCCGTGCGCGAGCACGCGGCCGCCCTCGCCGCCGCCTTTGCCCGCTGCCCCGTGCCCGTCGTCGTGGTGCCCGGCAACCACGACCCCGCCTCCCCTGGCTCGTACTACCGCACCTACCCCTGGCCGGCGAACGTGGCCGTCGTGGCCGAGGAGCGATGGACCCGCATCGACCTGCCGGGCGCCAGCGTGCACGCCCTGGGCTGGACGGGCGGCGCCCTGCTTGGCTCTCCCCTGGGCGACCTGAGCCTCCCCCGCGCGGCGGAGCCCCAGATCCTCCTGCTGCACGCCGACCTCGACCCCCCGGGCGGCCGCTCGGCCTACCGGCCCATCTCCCGGGCCGGTCTTCTCGCCACCGGGGCCGCCTACGCGGCCCTCGGCCACATCCACGCCCCGACCCTGGTGACGGACGGCCCCCGCACCGTGGCCGCCTACCCCGGCAGCCTCACGCCCCTGGGTTTCGGGGAACCGGGACCGCACGGCGCGCTCTGGGTGGAGATCGGCCCCGGGGGCGCCCGCGCCGAGCCCCTGGCCCTGGCGCCCCGCTCCTTCCGCACCATGGAGATCGCCTGCGGCGAGGGTTGGGGGCCGGCGGACGTGGCCGCGGCGGCCCGGGCCCTGCCTGCTGACTTCAGCCGCGACCTGATCCGCATCCGCCTGGTGGGCGCGAGCCCCGCGGAGCCCCCGCAGCTCGACGGCTTGGGCTGGCATGTCGAGGTCCGCGACGAGACGGAGCCAGCGTATGACCTGGACGCCCTCGCCGCCGAAGACCCCAGGGGCCTGCTGGCCAGGTTCATCGCCGCGATGCGCGATCTCCACGACCCCTCCGCCGACGCGGAGGTCGCGGCCACGCTGGAAGGCGACCCCGACCCGGACGGCACGGAGCCCGCCCCCTCCGCCGCGGCGCTGGCGCTGCGCTACGGCGTGCAGGCCCTGACCGGCCGGCGCCTGCACCCGTTATGAGCGCCGGCTCTTCTGCCGCGGCTCAGGTCAAATGGAGCGCCGGCTCCCCCGGCGCGGCTCAAGTCAAACGGAGTGCCGGCTCCTCCGGCGCGGCTCAGGTCAAATCGAGCGCCGGCTCCTCCGGCGCGGCTCAAGCGAGATGATCATCCGCCGTCTCGATTTGGAAGGGTTCGGCCGCTTCCGCGGCCGAACCGTCGACCTTGCCCCCGGCCTGAGCGTCCTCTTTGGGCCCAACGAGGCCGGCAAGTCGACCCTGCACGCCTTCCTGGACGGGATGCTGTTTGGCTTCCGGCAGACGCGCACGCAGCAGGGCCGCCAGCGGCGCACCCGGGCCTACACCCTCGAACGGGAGCGCTTCCGCCCCTGGGACGGCGGCAGTTACGCCGGCGCCTTGGCCTATGACCATGGTGGCCGCAGCTATCTCGTCCGGCGCGACTTCGCCCGCGACTCGCTTCAGATCCAGGACGCGCTGACGGGCCGCGACGTGTCGGCCGAGTTCGAGCTCGACCCGGCCACGGGCGAGCGCGACTTCGCCCGCCGCCACGGCGGCCTGACGCCGGTGGTGTTCCGCAACACCCTCAGCGTCGGCCAGGCGGCGGCGGCCCTGGACCGGGGAGCCCTTGGCCCGGAGATCCGGCGGGTGCTGGCCAGCGCGGAGGGGCCGGAACAGGGCGGCGCCGCGGCCATCGAGGTTCTGCGCGGGGCCCTGGAGGCCATCGGTACGCCCCGCCGGTCCCAGACCCCACTCGGGCAGGCGGAGGCCCGGGCGCAGGCTCTGACGGCGATGCGCGCCCAGGCCACGGCCGCCCTGGAGCTGACACGGTCCTTGGAGGATGTGCGGACGCGGCTGGACGCGGCCAGCCGCGAGGCGGAGGCGGCGCAGAGAGCCCGTGACCGCCTGGAGCGGGCGCGGATGGGCAACCGGCTTCGGGAGGCGCGGGCCCTGACGGCGGAGATCGAGGGCCTGACCCCCTTTGCCACGGCCCGGCTCGAGGACCTGGCCGTGCGCCGGCAGGCCCTGGCGAAGGCCGAGCAGTTGGAGACCGAGGAGACGGCAGCAGCGTCCACCCGGGCCGGTGAGCTGGCCGTGGCGGAGGCGGCGGTCCCGCGCCTGGCCGGCCTGTCCTCAGATCTCTTGGAGAAGGCCCGGTCGGCCTGGCGGGAGGGCGAGGACCTGCTGCAGCGCGCCGCCGCGGTCCAGGCGCGGCTTGGCCGGCTGCGGGAGCTCACTGCCCTGGAGCACGGCGCCCTTGAACAAGCGCGCCGAAAGCAGGTGGACGCGGCTCAGGTCGGCGTCGCCCGGATCGTCGCGGCATCTGGCCTCGGCGCGGCCCTTGTCGCCCTGCTGCTGCGCTCGCTCCCCCTTGCGCTCGCCGGCGTCCTGGTCGCCGCCGTCGGGGTTTGGCGCCTCGCGGCCGCCCGGCGGGCCGCACGCGACCTGGCCCAGCTCTTTGCCGCCACCGGCGCCCGCGACTTCGGCGACCTTGGCCGCCTCGATGGCGAGCGCCGCGCCCTGCTGGGCCAGCCGGCCGATGACCCGGAGGTCCTGCGGGCCGCAGCCACAGCGGCCCAAAGCAGCGCGGAGGCCATCCTGGCCGAATTCGGGGTGGAACCCGGGGACTGGGATCACCTTGGCCGCCAGGCGGAAGCTGCCCGCCGCGCCGAAGCCGGCCGCCAGCTGGCCGCCGACCGGCTGCGGCAGCAACTGGTCCGCGCCGACGCCGCCACGGCCCAGGCCGCGCAGGCCCGCGCCGACCTGGACAGCTACCTCGCCGCCCACCATGTCGCCTCGCCCGAGGAGTTTGCCAGCCGGGCGGAGGCGGCCGGTCGCCGGGCCAGCCTGCAGACGCGGCTTGAGGGCCTGTTGGCCGGCGGCAGCCTCGAGGACCTGGCTGCCCGCTTCCCGGAGGGCCCCCCGCCCCCGGACCCGGCCGCCACCGACGCGGCCGTGGACCAGGCCCATGCGGCGTGGCTGGCGGCCATGGACTCGGCCCAGCGCCTGGAGCGGGAGGCCGCCGACCTCCGCCAGCGCCTGGGTCAGGAGCCACCGAGCCTGGCCGAGGTCGAGGCGGACCTGCGCCGGGCAGGATCCGAGCGCCGGCTGCTTCAGGCCCGCCAAGAAGGGCTGGCGCTGGCCCTGCGGACGATCGAGGACCTGCAGCAGGGCATGCAGCGGGAGTTCGCGCCCGTCCTCCACCGCCGGCTGGCCGAGCTGGCGCCCGGGCTGACGGGCGGCCGCTACCGCGAGCTGCACGTGGACGAAGATCTGAACGTCACGGTCCGGGTCCCGGAGCGTGCCGACCTCGTCCCCGCCGAGCAGCTGAGCCGGGGCGCCTCCGACCAGCTCTACCTCGCCGCCCGCGTCGCCCTGGCCGAGGTGGCCACCGGCGGCGCCCAGGCGCCGCTGCTGCTGGATGATAGCCTCGCCCACTTCGACGATGACCGGCTGGCGGCCGCCCTAGCCTGCCTTCAGGCGCTGGCCGCCGACCGCCAGATCCTGCTCTTCACATGCCACAGACGGGTGCTGGCCGCCATGGGGCCATCGACCGCGGTGGTGGAGGTCTAAGCGCAGGGCCCCGACCGTGGCGGGAGCGGACGACCCACTGCGCCAATGCCGCCCCACTTGACCAGCGGCACCACGCCGGCCCCCGGCCGCGGCGGGCCGTCCAGCATGGCCAGGAACTCGACCAAGTGCCCGTCCGGGTCGTCCGCGTAGATGGCCAGGGCCGGCATCCAGCCGAAGACCAGCGGCTGGTCCGTCCTGTCGTCCAGGAACTTGCGGACGCGGCAGCCGCGCTGGAGCAGGC
>DATLTP010000120.1:0-18258 GCA_035533535.1 Bacillota bacterium
GCCGGGTTTGATCCAACCCTGCGCCCGCAGCCGCTGCACGCCGCACGCGGCCGCCGCTCCCTCCGGGCAGGCGAACACGCCCTCCAGCGAGGCCATCTGGCGCATCATGCCGCGGATCTCGCTGTCCGGCACGGCCACCGCGCAGCCTTCGCTCTCGTAGATGGCGCGCAGGACCAGGAAGTCGCCCAGGGCCTTGGGTATGCGGATGCCGGCCGCGATCGTGTCGGCGCCCTGCCAAACCTGGGACTCCTTGGCCCGCTCCTCGTACGCCTTGACGATGGGCGCGCAGGTGGCGGACTGCACGGCGACCATGCGGGGCGCGGGGCCCTTCCACCAGCCCAGAGCCTGCAGCTCCTGCACTGCCTTCCAGATGCCGATCAGGCCCACGCCGCCGCCGCATGGGTACACGACGACGTCCGGGGCCTTATCCCCGGCGAAGGCGTCGAAGATCTCCAGGCCCATCGTCTTCTTGCCCTCGATGCGGTACGGCTCCTTGAGCGTGGCGGCGTCGAACCAGCCGTCCTCCTTGGCGGAGCGGGCGACGATCTTGCCGGCGTCGCCGATCAGGCCGTTGACCAGGACTACCTTCGCGCCGTACGCCGTGCACTCGCGCTTGGTCAGATCGGGGGCGTCGGCCGGCATGGCCACGCCCACCTCGATGCCGGCGGCTGCGCCATAAGCCGCCCACGCGCCGCCCGCGTTGCCGGCTGTGGGCAGGGCCACGCGCTTGATGCCGAGCTCGCGCGCCCGGGCCACGCCGACGGCGGCGCCGCGGGCCTTGAAGGTGCCGGTCGGGTTGAGGCCCTCTTCCTCGATCCAGAGGTCGGGTGTGCCAAGGGCCTGGCCCAGCCGGGCCGTCGGCAGAAACGGCGCCCCGCCCTCGCCCAGGGTCAGGACGTGGTCCGCGGAGCTGGCGGGCAGCAGCTCGTGATAGCGCCACAGGCCCTTGGGCCGGCCCGACCACATGGTGGGGGAGCCGCCATCCTGCTTCAGGGCCTGCAGGTCATACCGGGCCAGCAGCGGGCTGCCGCAGCCGCACAGGCCCTGAATCCGGTCGGCGGCGTGGCGCTCGCCGCACTTGGGGCACTCCAGGTGAGAGAGGTAGGAGTATCGCATCAGCCGCATCCCTTTCAGGCACACGTTCGGGGCTGGTGACGAACTTCGATGCCTGCTGGTGCGGACCTGCCGCGTGGGAGCGGCGGATGGGGCAAGCGGACGACCTGGGTGTCGCGGGGGCGGCGAGGTGGGCGCTGGGCTCCTGGCCAGCGCCGATGCGATGCGTGCGCGCACGAGGTACCGAGTCCTCCGGGTGGGACTGCCGCCTACGCGTCACCTGCGCCAAGGAGGAACTGCGGCCCCGGCCCGCGCGCCGCGGCCACATCGTCCGGGTTGGCCAGCTGGCACAAGCCCAGCGACAGGCAGCCGCAGCCGATGCAGCCGTCCAGTTGGTCGCGCAGCCGCTGCAGGAGGGCGATTTGGCGGTCGAGGCGCGGGCGCCAGGAGGTGGCCAGGACGCGCCAGTCCCCAGCCGTCGGCGTCCGCCCCTCCGGCAGGGAATCCAGGGCCGATCGGATCTCCGCCAGGCTCAGCCCGACCTGCTGGGCGACGCGAATGAAGGCGACGCGCCGCAGGGTGCTGCGGTCGTAGCGGCGCTGGCCGCCGGCGGAGCGGACGGCCTCGACCAGGCCCTCGGCCTCATAAAAGCGCAGGGCCGAGGGCGCCACTCCCGAGCGCGCGCTGAGGGCGGCAATGGTCAGATCTGCTGCCATGGACCGAGGGTATCTTGACTTCAAGTGAACTTCAAGTATTAGGCTGAGGCCATGGGCGCCATCGCGGCGGAAATTGAGCGGCAGGTGCTTTCCTGGCCAGGGGTCACGGCAGAGCCCCACCGCTTCGGCGGCATGGAGTTCCGCTTCCACGGCCGCGAGATCGGCCACCTGCACGGCGACCGCCTCGCCGACCTGCCATTCCCGGTGCGGGTCCGCGAGGAGCTGGTGGCCGCCCGCCGCGCGGCGCCCCACCACATCTTCCCGGAGTCCGGCTGGGTGAGCCGCTCGATCAGCGGCGAGGGCGACGTGAACGAGGTCGTGGCGCTTTTCCGCATGCAGTACGACCGGATCGCAGCAAGGGAAAACGGCGTTGGACAGCGCTGAGCGGGCGCCGCGTGCCCGTGAGCGGCGGACTTTCACTTCAGTGAGGAGGGACCGCGCATGAGGCGCCTGTTCGTGGCCACGGGCGCGGGACTCGGCGTGGTGGAGCCCGACGGTTCGGCGGAGGTGCGGCTTGAGGGCATGAAGGCCCAGTGCCTGGCCGTCCGCGAGGGCGTCGCGTACTGCGGCACGTTTGGGCAGGGCCTCTGGAAGAGCGCGGACGGCGGCATCACCTGGGCCCAGGTGGGCGAGGGCATCCCGTACGGCGAGGTCATGGCCGTGGCCGTCAGCGATGGCGTGGTTTGGGCTGGAACCGAGCCCAGCGCCCTCTTCCGCTCCGAGGACGGCGGCCGCACCTGGCAGGAGCGCCCGAGCCTGCGGACCATCCCCTCGGCCCCGACCTGGAGCTTTCCGCCGCGGCCGTGGACGCACCACGTCCGTTGGATCGCGCCCGACCCCAACGCCGCGGAGCGCCTCTACGTCGCCATTGAGCTCGGCGGGGTCATGAAGAGCGAGGACGGCGGGATGACCTGGGAAGACCGCAAGCCCGGGGCCAAGCTCGACGCCCACACCCTGAGCACCCACCGCCTGGCGCCGGGCCGGCTCTTCGAGGCGGCCGGCGACGGTTACGCGGAGACGCGCGACGGCGGCGCGAGCTGGCAGGCGGCCGATGGGGGCCTGCCCTGGCGTTACCTCTGGGGTCTGGCCGCCGACCCCGCTGACCCGGCGACGCTGATGGTCTCGGCCTCGCCAGGGCCGCGCCACGCCCACGACGCCCGCTGGGTGGACGAGGGCATCGGCGGCTGGCACCGCGGCATGAGCGGCGAAGGTGGCGCCGAGGCCCGGCGGCCGCTGCCGTTTCAGGCAGGGCCGCCGCCGTGGGCCGGCTACGAGTGGCGGGGGCCGGAGGCGTCGCTGCAGCGGCGGGTGGGTGACGGCCCCTGGGCGCCGGTCACCGACGGCCTGCCCGCGGCGCGCGGCACGCTCGCCTATGTGCTGGCGACGCACGACGCCGAGCCGCATGTCTTCTACGCATCGCCCGCAAGCAATGCCATCTACCGTTCGGCGGACGCCGGCCGGAGCTGGGAAGCCGTGCCGGTCGCCTGGCCGGAGGGGTTTGCTGACCGGCGCGTGAACGCCCTGGCCGTCGCCGAGTTGGGCTAGCGCCGGCCGCGGCGGGTTTGGTGGCGGCCCGCGTACGCGGGCCGCCTGACGATGGCGATCAGCGGTCTGACTGGCGGACGATGGCGTCCGCCGTCCACGTAACCAAGCCCGATGGCCGGCCGTCAGCCGCCGCACCCGCGGACGATGGCGTCCGCCATCCAGGGAACCCAGCCCGATGGCCGGCCGTCAGCCGCCACACCCGCGGACAATGGCTTCCGCCATCCAGGGAACCAGCCTGATGGCCGGCGGGTCAGCCGTCGCGCCCGCGGACGATGGCGTCCGCCATCTGGGCGACCCGGGCCATCTCCCTCACGTCATGCACCCGCACCAGGTCCGCGCCCGCCCCGATGCCCAGGGCCACGGCCGCGGCCGTCCCCGGCAGGCGCTCGGGGATCGACTCCGGGAAGCCCAGCACCCGGCCGATCGTCCGCTTGCGCGATGGCGCGTGCAGGATCGGGCGGCCAAGCCGGCGCAGCTCCCCCAGCCGGCGCGTGTGCTCCAGGTCCTGGGCGATGGTCTTGCCGAAGCCGAAGCCGGCGTCCAGGATCAGGGCCTCGCGGGGCACCCCCACAGCGGCCGCACGCGCCATGGCCGCCTCCAGGAAGGCCGCGATCGCCTCCATCAGGTCGCCCACATAGGCGGTGCTGGCCTGGCTGTGCATCAGCACCGCGGGGCAGCCGTGGCGGGCGACGACCTCCGCCATGCCGGGGCCGGCCAGGGCGTCGACGTCGTTCACGATGTGGGCGCCGGCGCGGAGGGCAGCCTCGGCCACCTCCGCCCGGCGGGTGTCGACCGAGATGGGCGCCGGCAGGTCATGGACGCGCTCCAGCACGGGGATCAGGCGCCGGATCTCCTCGCCGGCCGCCTCGCCGCCATGGTCGCGGGCCTCGCTCGACTCGGCGCCGATGTCCACGATGTCGGCGCCCTCAGCCACGGCCTGGCGCACGCGGGCTGCGGTCTCCTCCACGCCCGGCACCCGGCCCAGCTCCTCGGAGAAGGAGTCGGGCGTCACGTTCACGATGGCCACGACGTAGGTCTTGCGCCCGAAGGGGAGAGTGAAGGGGCCGGCCTGGATGGGCGGAGGCGGGGATTGCTGCGAAGCGTCCGGGGCGGCGGGCAAATCCGTCAGCGCGTCGGCGAGGTCGCCCGCCAGCAGGATGGCGCGGGCCAGCATGCGGCGTTGCGCGGCTCCTGCCGCCACCAGGGCGCGATCCCCCGCGATGGCTGTAGCCACGCCGAGACGCTCCGCCGCGCGCCGCAGCTCCACGGCGGCCTCCGGGCTCAGGTGGAGCAGGGCCACGTGCTCCTGCCAGTTCGCCGCGGCCCAGGCGCCGGCATCCCCCGCGTAGCCCATGGCCGCGAGGTGGCGGGCGATGTCGGCGGGGCCGGCCAGCGCCACGTGGCGGGCGGAGATCACCGGCCGCGGTTGATCAGGGCGAATGCCTCGGCGCGCGTCTTCTCGTCATCCATGAACTCGCCGCGCACGGCCGAGGTCAGGGCCCGGCTACCGGGCTTGCGGATGCCGCGCATCGTCATGCACAGGTGCTCCGCCTCGACGACGACGAGGACGCCCCGCGCCCCCAGGCGCGTCATGATCGCGTCCGCCACCTGGCCGGTCAGGCGCTCCTGCACCTGCGGGCGCCGCGCGGCCGACTCGACGCAGCGGGCGAGCTTGGAAAGACCCGTGATCTTGCCCCCGGATGGGATATACGCCACGTGGGCGGCGCCGACGAACGGCAGCAGGTGGTGCTCGCAGACCGAATGAAAGGGGATGTCCTTGACGACGACCATCTCTTCTTGCTCGCTCTCGAAGACTGCCGTCAACTCGTCCCCCGGGTCGCGGCCGATGCCCCAAAAGAGCTCTGCGTACGCCCGCGCCACCCGCCTCGGGGTGTCGCGCAGGCCCTGGCGGGTGACGTCCTCGCCCATGGCGTCCAGGATCTCCGCGACGGCCCGCTCGATGCGGGCGCCATCGAACTTCAGCGGGACGTAATCATCGTTCCGGTTGTGATCGCTCGCCACGGCGACGACCTCCGCTCCACGCATCCGCTGACAGCGTGCAGGACTTTGCCCAATCGAATGCTAGGCCTGGGCCGAGGGCCTGTCAAAAACCCGGGCCCACAGGGCCAGCAGCCAGTCGATGACCGGCGCGAGGATCAAGCCAACCAGCAGGCCGCCACCAAGGCCGAGCACGCTGCGCACCAGCGACACCAGCACCGGCGTGTTGACGGTGGCGAACGAGTTGATGGCGGAGGCGATGGCGGCGCTGCCGCCCAGGGCGAAGATCAGAAACCACCCGGGCAGGCCCCGCCGCTGGGCCAGAACGAGCCATACCAGGCACGGGTAGCCGACCAGGATCTCCTTGATCCGCGGGCGCACGGGCAGCCCGGCCTGCAGGGTCTGGCGGAAGGCGAGCTCGACGGACGTCACCAGGTCGCTGTTGCCACTCCGGGCGATGTAGATGTAGGCGGCGGCGGCCACCAGCCCGAGGGCGGCCAGCTCAACGGCCCGCTGCGGCCGCCGCGCCCAGGCGAGGACGGCTTCCCAGAGCCCCTGCGGCCGGCCCTCCAGGCCGACGTGCAGGGCGAAGGCTGCCAGCACCACCAGGGGCGGCACCACGTAGGCGATCTTCACGCCGCGGAACAGCGTCCACTCCAGCAGGTAGTCGCGGGTGCCCGTGACCGCGGCGATCATCAGGCCGCCGGCGATGGCCCAGAGCGCGGCCTCCAGGGCCGGCCGGACCATGGACTGGCGCTGCCGCCAGGCGGCCACGATCCGCCAGAGCGGCCAGGCGGCGAAGGCGAGCGACGCCAGCAGGGAGTAGACGGTGCGGGCCGTGTCCGGCCGGCCCAGGGCCAGCATGACCGAGAAGATGGCGCCAGCGATCCAGGGCTCGGCGCCAGGGTCGCGCATGACCTCGGAACCGAAGCTGACCGTGACGACCGCGATGGCCGCGCACATGACGGCGAGGGCGATCAGGTCATCCGGGAGCTGGGGCATGGGCGCCGGCGCCCCCGGCGGGTAGCCGCCCGCGCGAAGGATCTGCGCCAGCTGGCCGTAGGTGGCCACGGTCGCCGCCGCCACCGCCGTCGGCGACACGCCGTTGGTCACCGGGTAGAGGTCGATGACGCGCAGGTTGCGCTCCTGCACAGCCCGCTCGACTGTCTGGATGATCTGGTCGGCTGGCCGGTGCGGCGCATACGGGAGCATATCGAAGAGCCGGATGGTGTCGGCCCCGCCCAGGGCCTGGTCGAGGGCCCGCAGGCCGCCCTTGTCGACATTGCCCAGCTGGACGGGCCCCTCCTGCACCACCAGCGGCACACCCTGGACGAGCATCACGGCCGCCAGGGGGCCCAGATCGCCGGCCGGGCCACGCGCATCCTTGAAGTACAGGCCGTCGACGCGGGCCGAGCGCACCTCGCGCAGCCAGGTCACGAGTGTCGCCGGCGCCAGGCGCTCGGCACCCGCGACCGCGAGGATGACATGCAGCCCGGCGGCAGCGTAGGGCTCCAGCGTGGCGGGCAGGAAGCCGATCGGGGCCGTCAGGGCCGCCGCCGGCGGGACCGCCACCTCCAGGATGAGATCGCCGAGCCCCCGCGTGCTGGCCGTGGTTCCGATCTGGCGCACCACGCCCGCTCCCAAGCGGCCGGCCAGGTGCGCGGAGAGGGTGGCATCGGCGCCAATGACGTACGTGGAGGACGCGTTGATGCTGACGCCGGGCAGGGGGTCGTGGCCCAGGGCCCGCTGCGCGATCACGTCCCCGCCGCCGAGGGCCGCCACCTGCCCGGCCTGGGCGAGCTGGGCCAGGGTGGTTTCCGGAACCACAGCGGCGGAGATGCCAGCGCTCTTGAGCTGGCGCAGGAGATCGGGGAAGGCGATGCCGCTTGATTCGGACAGACCCAGCAGCGACGGCCCGTCGACGGCGAGGTCCACCGTGCGGGCCTGGTTTTCCGCCCGCAACCGCGCCTGCAGGGGCAGCGCCGCGGCCAAAAGCCCGATGATCGCGGCCACGATGGCCACACGGCGCACGGACGGCCCCTCCCCCAGCCGCTACGGTAGCAGAGCAGCAAGGGGCGCGTCCAACGGCAGCCGGGGCGCGAGGGGCGCAGGGCGGCTGGCAGCCTCCCGGCCACGCATGCCGTCGACGCTGAGGGGTTGGGCACGCGGCGCCCGACCCGCCGCCAACGGGGGGTGCCTCAGGCACCCCCCAAGGCGGGGTCGCGTCCTCAGCCGTGCGCCGCCGCGATGCTCTCGCGGCGCCCGTCCCACCGGAACAGCAGGGTCTGCGCGCCGGGCAGCATGACCGGCTGCACCGTCAGCCGCCCGTCCCGCACCACGCAGAGGTTGAAGCCCGAGCCCTCCACGAAGTCCAGGCCCTCGCGCGTCGCGGGGGCCAGCATGTGCGCCACGCCGGGCGCCGTCACCGACAGGGTGCCGGCCCAGGCGGCGCACGACACGATGTGCGTGTGGCCGTGGAGGAGTCCCAGCACCGGATGCTCACGCAGGATGTCAGCCAGCGCCTCGGCATCGGCCAGGCCATGCCCGTCCATATGGTGGACGGCGTTCAGAAAGGGCGGGTGGTGCACCACGACGACGGTGCCATCCGGAGCCGGCGTCGCCAGAGCTTCGCGCAGCCAGCCGAGCTGGCGCTCCCCCAGCCGGCCGGCCACATCGCCGGGGATCTTGGAGTCCAGCATCACCACGCGGAGGCCGCCCAGCTCGCGCGCGTAGAAGTAGGGCTCCTCCTCGGCGGTCTCGGCCTCGCCGAGGCAGACCTCGCGGAAGGGCCGCCGCGCGTCGTGGTTGCCAAGCCCAAGCAGCACGGGCACACCGAAGGCGTCCAGCTCGGCCAGGACCTCGCGCAGGCGGACGTAGCCCTCGCGCTCGCCGCGGTTGCAGAGGTCGCCGCTGAGGATGAAGAACTCCGGCCGCGCGTCCAGGGCCCGGACCGCATCCAGGGTCCGGCGAAAGGTCCCCGCCGTGTCGATGCCCCAGTACGGGCGGTCGCCCGCCTCGATGTGGGTGTCGCTGAGCTGGACGAAGACGTGGTCGCACATTCTGTCCAAGTCCCCTTTCGTTCAGGCGCCGAGCAGGCGCCGCCGGAGCTGGTGGAGCTCCCGCTCGGTGACCCCGGCCGCAATCAGGTAGGCCTCGGGGGAGCCGTAGCGCACGTCGACGTATGAGAGGGCCGTCTGCATGAACGCCCGCTCGCAGGCCAGCATCGGCTCCAGCGCCCCCGGATCCTGCCCCTCGCGGGCGGCCGCCGCCCGGATGGATGGGAGCAGAGGCGCTATGAGGGTACCGGTCAGCAGGTAGTCGTCCAGGATGGCCTCGGGCACGACCCCGGCGCCACCCAGGGCCAGGGCCACGATCAGGCCGGTGCGGTCCTTGCCCGCCGTGCAGTGCACCAGGACCGGCTGGTCTGCCGGAGCGGCGGCGATGGTGGACATCACCGCCCGCACGGAGGCCGTGCCGTGCTCGAGGTAGGCCAGATAGAGGGCCGTCAGGTCACGCGGGTGCTCCGCCGGACCGGAGGCGCCGATGCGCAGCGGGATGTTGTGGTACTGAAAGCGCGGGTCGGAGGCGCAGGGGTTGGGTGCGCGCGAAATCTCGACGTCCCGGCGCAAATCTATGACGGTGCCAATGCCGAGGCGGGCCACGGCATCCAGCCCGGCGGAGCCGAGGTTATGGAGGCCGTCCGAGCGGTAAAGGGCCCCCCAGCGGACGTCAAGCCCCTCATGCGTCGGATAGCCCCCAACGTCCCGCAGGTTGAAGGTTCCGGGGACGGGGATGTGGCGGGACGGCACGGACTGCCTCTGAATCACGCGCTCAGCCTCCTTCAGGGCATCAGGGCCTGGGCCCGCTTCTCGGCGTCCTGCATGGTGGCCGTGGGGTCCGCCCCGCTGTAGACCACCTGCTGCACGGCGTTGATGAGGATCGTCTGCACCTGCTGGTAGTTGGGGCCCGGGATCGACTCCCACGGCACGAGGTGGGTCACCTGCTGCAGGTTGGACTGCATCAGCGGGTGCTGGTCGATCCAGCCCTTCAGGTACGTCGGGTCGTTGACGGAGTCTGGCCGCAGCGGCAGGTAGCCGATCTGCTCCGTGATGACGGTGTAGGCCTGCTCGCAGCGGGTCATCTCGTAGCACCTCCCCATTACTTGAGCCCCGACCGGACGAAGGCGTCCATCACCTGCCGCTGGCTGACCAGGAAGACGGCCAGGATGGGCAGGGAGGCAATGCTGGCCGCCGCCATCAGGGGGCCCCACTGGTTGCCCTGGTCGGTGAAGAACATCTGCAGGCCCACCTGCAGCACCGTGTGGGTGGGCTTGTCGGTGACCAGCAGGGGCCAGAAGTACTCATTCCAGCTGCTGATGAACTGCAGGATGGCCAGGGCCGCAAGGGTCGCCCGCAGGTTCGGCAGCACCACCCTCCACAGGGTCGTCCACGACCCGGCCCCGTCCAGGCTGGCCGCGTCGAACAGCGCCGCCGGGAAGGACCTCACCGCCTGGGTCAGCAGGATGACGCCGAAGGCCGACGCCACCTGCGGCACGATCAGCGCCTGGAGCGTGTTCAGCCAGTGCAGCCCCGCGATGACCACGTAGTTCGGGATCATGGTGATCTGGAACGGCACGAGCCACGTCCCGATCACCAGCGTGTACAGCAGCCAGTCCATGCGGAAGCGCCACCGCCCGAATGCGTAGGCGGCCAGCACCGACGTCACCAACTGCAGCACGGTCACCGCGCCCGCCATGACCACCGTGTTGGCGATCATGGCCAGGATCGGCAGCTCCGTGACGACCGCGGCGTAGTTCGCCAGGGTCGGGACGTGCGGCAGCAGGGTCAGCGATGAGATGTCGGCGTCGCCCTTCAGCGAGGAGAGCAGCATCCACAGGATCGGGAAAAGGCAGACGGCGCTGAGGACGGCGAGCACCGCGTGGCTGGCCGCCCGCGCAAAGCCGGGGACGGCGGCGCGAGGAGCAGGCCCCGCAGAGCCAGGGATGGCGGCGCGAGCAGCAGGATGCTTAGCTGTCACGGTAGGCCACCCGATTCATCAGGGCCGTGAAGCCCCAGGCGATGACGCCGAAGCCGAGGAACAGCAGGACGGCCGCGGCCGAGGCCCAGCCGACGTTGTAGCTCTGGAAGCCGAACTGCCACAGCTCGAAGTAGATGTTCGTCGTGGCGTTGACCGGCCCGCCCTGGGTCATGACGTTGATCAGGGGGAAGGTCCACTGGGCCGAGAGCAGCACGGTCAGCATGACCACGAGCAGGATGCTGGGCAGGATCAGGGGCACGACGATGTGCCAGGTGCGCTGCCAGGCGGCCGCGCCGTCGACGGCCGCCGCCTCCAGGTACTCGCGGCTGACTCCGGTGAGGGCCGCGGCGAAGATCAGGACAGCGAAGCCCACGACCTTCCAGCCGGCGATGGCCGTGATCACCCAGATGGCCCAGGTCTGGCTATTGAGCCAGTAGACCGGCCCCAGGCCGAACACGGCGTGCAGCAGGCTGTCCACCAAGCCGCCAGTCGGGTCGAGCATCCAGTCCCAGATGGTCGCGACGACCACCGGGGCCATGAGCATCGGCATGAAGATCAGGGCCCGGTAGACGCCGCGGGCGCGGGCGCCCAGGTTCTGCGTGAGGAGCGCGATCCCGAGCGGCAGCGCCACCGAGAGCGGCAGCATCCCCACCACGTAGATCAGGGTGTTGCGGAGGGCGATCCCCATCTCCTGGAGGCCGACCACCCGCGCGTAGTTGCCCAGCCCGACCCAGACCCGGGGCGTCGTCGGCAGCAGGTTCCAGGTGTAAAAGCCCAGGAAGAAGGTCCGCAAGAGCGGCCAGTAGATCCAGAAGCCCAGGCTTGCGACCACGGGCAGGATGTACAGGTACGGGCGCAGTCCCGCCGCTCCGAGCCGGCGCCGCGCGCGCGGGACCGCGACCAGGGTCGCCTCCTCCGATGCGATGGCGCTCATCTCAGGGCATCAGGGCCTGGGCGCGCTTCTGGGCGGCGCCAAGCGTCCCCGCGGGATCAGCCCCGCCGAACACGACCTGCTGCAGGGCGGCCAGCTCGATGTTCTTGATCTGCACGTAGTTCGGGCCAGGGAAGGAGACCCAGGGCTGCAGGCGCTGCAGCTGCTGGAGGTTCGGCTGCATCAGCGGATGCTGGGCAATCCAGGGCTGCAGGTAGTTGGGATCCGCGACCACGTCCGGTCGCAGCGGCAGGTAGCCGATCTGCTCCGTGATGATCGTGTACGCCTGCTCGCTGGTCATGAACTGCAGGAAGCGCCAGGCGGCCTGCTGCTTCTGCGGATTTCCGCTCAGGATGAAGAGCGCGCTCCCCGAGTTCGTCGGCACCACCGGGTGGCCCGGGAAGGCGGGCATCGGCGCCGCGCGCAGGTCCCAGCCGCCCTTGGCGGCCGCGGTGAGCAACGAGGCCTGTAGGGCGCTCGTCTCGAGCAGCATGCCGAGCTTGCCGCCCTCGAACGCCGCAATGGCGTCGTTCTCGCTGAGCGGCGGGTGGGCGCCGCTCTTGACGAGGTCCTGCCACATCGCCGCCGCCTGCACGGCGGGCGGGTCGCCGAACTCCAGGGTCTTGCGGTCCTGGGAGAGCACCCGGCCGCCGTTGCTCAGGACGATCCCCTGCCAGCACCAGTCGAAGTAGTAGGCGCAGTCGATGTACACGCCGGAGGCACCGGCCTTGGAGTGGATGGCGAGCGCGTCCTGCTTGACCTGCGCCCAGGTGGACGGCGGCTGGGTCGGATCGAGCCCGGCCTGCTGGAAGAGGCTGGCGTTGTAGAAGAGGATCGGCGTGCTGAGCGTGTAGGGCAGTCCGTACGTCTTGCCGTTCAGCTGCCCGAGCTTGGCGACGGGCGGATACATGGCCGAGAGGGCTGCCTGCAGCCCCTGGGCGCCGGCGATCGTGTCCAGGGGCTGGGCCCTGAGGTCGTTCACCACGTAGTCGAGGTCGCCGAAGCCCTCCTGCGCCACGTCGGGCGCGTTGCCCGCCACCACCATCGCCTGCACCTTGGGCAGGATCTCGGTGGCCGTGATGCCGACCGGATCGATCTTGATGTCGGGGTTGGCCTTCTCGAAGTCCTGGATCATGGCGTTGGTGCCGTCGGCGCCGAGGCCGGCCGTGGCCAGGTTGTAGTCGGCGAAGCTGATGGTGACCGGGCCGGACCCGGCGGCCTTCACGCTCTCGGCCGCGGGCACGGCGTTGGACCCGCAGGCGGTCGCGAACAGGGCCGCGGCGAGGAGGATGGCCGGGACTCGACGGCTGACGATGTGAGGCACCCCCGGGGCCAAGGCTAGGCCAGGGGGGTTATCGCCCGTCGGGGACATCGGTTACGAACCGGTTAGGGTCTGCCAGCGCATTCGTGACGGCGGTCGCGTACGCGACCGCCGACCTAATCCGCCCGCGGACGCTCGTACGCGATGCGGCCGTCCACCACCGTCAGGTCCGCGCGGAAGCTCGGCGCATCGCCGCTCAGCACCGCCAGGTCGGCCAGGTACCCAGGCAGGATCGCGCCCTTTGCATCCTCCTCGAAGGCGGCGCGCGCCGCGTTCCAGGTGTACCCCACCAGGGCCTGCTCCCAGGTGACGGCCTGGTCCGGGCCGATGGCCGGCCCGCCCT
Organism: Bacillota bacterium; assembly: GCA_035533535.1. Classification (GTDB taxonomy): domain Bacteria; phylum Bacillota; class Sulfobacillia; order RBS10-35; family JAJYVM01; genus JAJYVM01. Next base: position 12,945 of record DATLTP010000120.1, read on the forward strand.
GGCTGCGGCGCGTCACGGCAATCTCCAGGCCGAACAGGGCGTCCGCCGTCGTCACCGGCGCGTCCGAGGACAGGGCGACGGGGATGCCGGCCTCCAGCAACGCGCGGCAGGGCATGAAGCGGTGGCCGCGCTGCGGGCCGTAGTCGCGGACGTAGCCCTCGCCGAATTCGTAGGAGAAGACGGGCTGGGCGACCGGGATCACGCCGGCCGTGCGCATGCGGGCGACCAGATCCGGCTGGGCGATGCCCGCGTGCTCGATGCGGTGGCGGGGGTCGGGGCGCGGATGGCGCGCCATGGCGCGCTCGATGGCGGTCAGGATGATGTCGATGGCCTGGTCGCCCTGGGCGTGGGCCGTCACCTGCATGCCGCGGGCGTGGGCGGCGGCGTAGCGGCGGTCGGCCTCCTCCTGGGTGATGCGCAGGATGCCGCGGTTGGCGGGATCGATGGCATACGGCTCGCGGGTGGCGGCCGTCGGCCCGGAGGAGCTGCCATCGGCGAAGAGCTTGAACGGCCCGATGCGCAGCCAGTCATCGCCAAAGCCCGTGCGGATGCCGATCTCGGCCAGGGCATCGTCGCGGGCCGTGTCGCCCTCTTCGGCCACCTGCATCAGATACACGCGGGTGTTGAGGCGTCCGTGGGCGCGGGCGTGCTGCATCAGGGCCGGTTCCGCGCCGCCGGCGTCGTGCACGCTGGTCACACCGTAGGACAGGTAGTCGCGCGAGGCAGCGGCGATGGCCTCCAGGCGGTCCTCCTCCGTGGGGCGGGGCATGGCGGCGTGGAGGGGGCGCTGGGCCGTCTCGTAGAGGATGCCATCGAGCTGGCCGTCGTCCGGGCGGCGGCCGAAGCGGCCACCGGCGGGGTCCGAGATGCGCTCATCCACGCCCATGGCCTGGAGGGCGCGGGAGTTCACGGCGGCAATGTGCCCGCAGGTGCGGGTCAGCACCACGGGGTGGTCGGGGGCCACCTCATCCAGCAGGGCGCGGTCGGGGTGGCGGCCCTCGCGCAGCTTGCCCTGGTCGTAGCCGCGGCCGCGGACCCAGGTGCCCGGGGGCACGGTTGCGGCGCGCTGCTTGACGGCCTGGGCCACGTCCTGCAGGGAGTGGATGTTCGGGGCTTTGAGGTCGATGGCCGACTTGGCCATGCCCCAGCCCTGGAAGTGGCAGTGGGCGTCGATGAGGCCGGGGGCCAACAGGCGGCCGCGCAGGTCGACGTACTCGCAGCTGGGGCCGCCGAGGGCCCGGATCTCGCTGTCGGAGCCGACGGCGGTGATGCGGTTGCCGGTGACCGCGACGGCGGTCGCCGGCGCCAGGGCCCCGTGCAGGGAATCGAACACCCGCCCGCTGTGGAGGATCAGGTCCGCCATGGCCGCGCATGCCCCCTCAGCGGGATGGGTTCCGCATGCGGGGGCGGGCCTCCTACCGCCTACGGGCTTTTGCGGACCCCGCAGGTACCCATACGCTGGGCCGCTTGGCCGATTCGCGGGGCGCGCATGGGGATGGACACTGACGGGGGAGGCGAGCGGATCGTGGCACGCAAGCGATGGCTGGCGATCGGCGTGGTGGCACTGGTGGTGGGCCTTTTGGGCGTCGGCGCCATGGCGTCGCCCTGGGGGGGCGGCTACGGGCCGGGGTACGGGGCGATGTATGGACCGGCGTCCGGATACGGTCCGGGAGCGGGATACGGCCCGAGGTCCGGATACGGCCCGGGGGCGGGATACGGTCCTGGGTCGGGCTATGGCCCGGGGTCCGGATACGGCCCTGGTATGATGGGCGGCTATGGCTACGGACCGGGCATGATGTGGGGCTACTGGGGCTCGGGCAGCGGTACCCCGGGCGCGACGACCCCGTCGGCCACAGCCTCGGTCACCGTCCAAATGGACGACCTCAAGTTCGATCCAGCTGACATCACCGTCAAGGTGGGCACGACGGTGGCATTCGTCAACAGCGACAACGTGCCGCATGACGTGGTCAACGCCTCGCTCAGCGACCCCGGCGGAGCACCGGCCTTCGCGTCACCCCTGATCCCGCCGGGCGGCAGCTGGACGTACACGTTCACCCAGGCCGGCACCTTCCCAATCCTGTGCGCGGTGCCGGGGCACGCCCAGGCTGGCATGGTCGGGACGGTGACCGTGACACCCTGATGCAGGGGAGACCGGCGTCGGACAGAATGGCTATCGCCTGGGGAGTGGGCTGGCCTGGATGGCGCCGGGTTCCGGGTCCGCGGCCTGACCAAGCGCTACGGGTCAGTCCTGGCCGTCGACGGCCTCGACCTCGACATCCCGCCGCGCTGCATCTTCGGCCTGCTTGGGCCCAACGGCGCCGGCAAGACCACCACCCTGGAGATGATCGAGGGCCTGCGGCGGCCCGACGCCGGCTCCATCCTTTACGGCGACACGGACCTCATCCGCCACCCGGAGACGGCCCGCCGCCGGTTCGGCATCCAGCTGCAGAGCAGCAGCTTCTTTCACCTGCTCACGGTGACGGAGACGCTGGAGCTGTTCGCCGCCCTTTACCCGAGCAGCCGGGATGTTGGCTCCCTGGTTGAGCGATTCGGGCTGGCGGACAAGAAGGACGACCGCGTACAGGGCCTTTCCGGCGGCCAGCGCCAGCGCCTGGCCGTGGCCACAGCCCTGATCCACAACCCCGAGGCCGTCTTTTTGGACGAGCCGACCGCCGGCCTGGACCCCCAGGCCCGGCGCAACCTGTGGGACCTCGTCTCCGCCTTTCGCGGCGAGGGGCGGACGGTGGTGCTGACCACGCACTACATGGACGAGGCCGAGTACCTCTGCGACCTGATCGCCGTGATCGACCACGGCCGGGTGCTGGACGTGGGCAGCCCCCAGGAGCTGATCCGCCGCCACCTGCCGGGGGCGGTCATCGAGCTGGCCGGCGACGTGCCCGTGCCGGACGGCCTCTCGCTGCCCGCCCTCGACCGCATCGAGCGGCGGGAGGACACCACGGCCATTGTGACCAGCAGCCTGGAGGACACCCTGGTCGGCCTGGTGGCCTGGGCCCGTGACCAGGGCCTGCACCTGACGGGGCTGCGCACGCGCAGCGCCACCCTGGAGGACGTGTTCCTCAAGCTGACCGGAAGGAGCCTGCGCGACTGATGCGTGCGCTGCTGACGCTGACGCGGGCGCTGGTGCGGACGACGGTGCGCAACCGGCAGGGCTTCTTCTGGACCCTATTCTTCCCGGTCGTGATCATGCTGGTCTTCGGCCTCATCGGCAATGGCGGCGGCTTCAGCGTCAACCTGGCCGTGGCGGGCCCGGCGGGCGGCGCCACCGACCAGGTGGTCGCGGCGTTCTCGCAGGTGCCGATCTTCAAAGTCGTGCGCATGGACGCCGGCGCCGCCATGCAGGCCGTGCGCTCCGGCAAGGAGGACGCCCTGCTGGTGGTACCGGCCGGGACCCGCCCCCTGGCCCTCACCCTCTACTACAACGACGCCAACTACGTTGCGGCGCAGCAGGCGGTGGCGGCCGTCGAGTCGTCGGTATCGGCGCTCGATCTCGCGCTCAGCGGCCACGCGCCCGCCCTGACCGTGGCGGCGACGCCCGTCAGCCACAGCCAGCGCGCAACGTTCCTGGACTTCCTCGTCCCGGGGATCGTGGCCCTGATGATCATGCAGAACGCCCTCTTCAGCGTCGGTGCCGGCCTGACGCGCTGGAAGGAGCAGGGGATCCTCCGCCGGTTCCTGGCCACGCCGCTGCGGCCGGTTCAGTTCCTCGGGGCGGTCATCCTGAACAACCTGGTCGTGAGCTTGGCCTCCCTGGCGATCGTGGTGCTGATCGCGGTTGACCTTCTCCACGCACACGTCGCCGTGCCCGTGGCACCCCTGCTTGCCGTCGCAGTCGTGGGCATCGCCGTGTTTTTAGCCATCGCGTTTCTGGTGGCGGGGCTGTCCCGCAGCCAGGAAGCCACGATCCCGATCATCAACCTGATCACGTTCCCGATGATGTTCCTCTGCGGCATCTTCTTCCCCGTGTCGACACTGCCTCCGGCCCTCGCCACCATCGTGGGTTACCTGCCCCTGACCTACCTGGCCAACGCCATTCGCGCCCTGATGTCCGGCCAGGCGGCGGGCTTCACGCCGGCCGTCACGGGCGACCTCCTCGGCCTGCTCGCCTGGCTGGCGGCCGGAACGGTGATCAGCGCCCGCACCTGGCGCTGGGAGTAACGGGGGGCTACTCGCCGGCGCGCTTGCGGCTCCGGAACCGCCGCACCCGCATGAGGTTGCCACAGGTCTTCTCGTCGCAGTAGCGCTTGGCGGCGCCCCGCGTGTCGTCGTAGAAGGCCCAGCGGCAGTCGGGGTTGGCGCAGAGGTGGATGCGGCGCGGGTCGCCCTCCGCGAGCGTGCGGGCGAACGAGGCGGCGACCTCCCCGAGGACGGCGGGCCACCCGACGGCCCCCGGCAGCAGCTCCAGCCGGTAGCCTCCACCCGGCGCCCCCGCCAGGGCCCGCCGCACCGGGGCGCGCGCCAGGAACGCGTTGAGCGCCTCCGGGTCCAGGCGGCCGCCCTGCGCCACCTGGGCGGCCAGGTCCCGGAGCAGCGCCCGCAGGGCCCTCGCCGCCTGAAGGTCGGCCCCACCCAGTGGCGCTGGCGCCTGCAGCGCCCAGCGGCTCAGGAACTCCGCCGTCCAGGGCGGCTCGCCGATGTGGTCGGCCGGCGGCCCGCCGCCGCGCCAATCGCCGGCAAGGCTGTTCACGAAGTCGGTCCAGAGCAGGTCCACCCGTTGCGCCCCACTTAGGTAACGTCTATTATGCTATTAACACGTTACATCCACCCGCGTCTCTTTCATGGTACCGCGATCGGGAAGGGGGCATCGTTGATGGCCGCGCTGCTGCAGACCCTGTTCGGGTTCACCTGGGACAAGGAGGGCTGGGAGGCGCCGCTCCAGTTGGCGCTCGCGGGGGTCGGCGCCGCGGAGGCCGCCTGGCGTCCCTCCGGCGGCGGTAACACGATCCGGCAGACGCTCAATCACCTCAACCACTACGACGCCAGGACACTTGCCCGGCTGACGGGCGCCACGCCCCCCGCGGACGTGCCCAGCAATGAGGCGAGCTTCGGCGACCCGGGCGATCCGGCCGACGCCGCGGGCTGGGAGGCCGCCCTCCGCGAGCGGCGCCGCATCGGCGACGGCCTCCAGGCCGCCCTTGGCACCGTCCCGGAGGAGAAGGCACAGGACCTGGCCGCCTGGGTGCTGCACGCCGCCTACCACACGGGCCAAATCGTCCTCATCCGCAAGCAGCAGGGATCCTGGCCGGCCACGCGCTGAGCCGCGGCCGCAGCACCCGCCCAGAAGGCCGCGCAGGCG
>DATLTP010000121.1:0-11921 GCA_035533535.1 Bacillota bacterium
GCTCGACGTAGTCCAGGGCCTTCAGGGACTGGTCCAGCGTGGCCGGGAAGTCGCCGGCGTCGTATGTCAGGCCGGTTGCGGACGTGAAGGGGATCTCATCGGGCCGGATCAGGTTGCGGCGCCGGATCTCGGTGGGCTCGATGCCCATCTCGGCGGCCGCCAGGTCCATGAGCCGTTCCAGCAGGTAGGTCGCCTCGGGCCGGCCGGCGCCGCGGTAGGCGTCCGTGGGGGTCTTGTTGGTGAACACGCCCCGGATGTGGGCCTCCAGCTCCCGGTTCCGGTAGGGGCCGGGCAGGACCAGGAAGCCGAGGATGGGCACGTACGGGCCGTTCAGCATGTTGTAGGCGCCCATATCGGCCAACCAGTCGACACGCATCCCTGTCATCTGACCGTCGGCGGCGAAGGCCGCCGACACATCAAAGACTCCTTCGCGGCCATGGTGGGTGGCCAAAAACTCCTCGCGGCGGTCCATCGTCCAGCGCACGGGGCGGCCCAGGCGGATCGCGGCCGCCATGGCGGCGATCTCCTCGGGGTAGACCTGGAGCTTGCTGCCGAAGCCGCCGCCCACCTCCGGGGCGATGACCCGCACCCGGGGCTCGGGCAGGCCAAGGAGGCCAGCCGCGAAGATCTTCAGCAGGTGGGGGATCTGCGTCGAGGACCACACGGTCAGCATGCCGTCGGCCCGCCGGTAGTCGGCGACGATGGCCCGCGGCTCGATGGCGTTGGGCACCAGGCGCTGCTGGCGCAGGCGGTGGCGCACCACGTGGGCGGCCTTGGCGAAAGCGGCATCGACCCCGTCGGTCTTATGGTCAAAGGTGAACGAGACGTTGTCGGCCAGGTCGGCGTGGACCTTGGGTGAGCCCGGGGCCACGGCCGCATCCAGGTCGAGCACGGCTGGCCGGGGCTCATAGCTCACCCTGACCAGTTGGGCGGCATCCTCGGCCGCGGCCCTGCCGTCCGCGATGACCACGGCCACGGCCTCGCCCACGTGGCGGGCGAAGTCCTTGGCCAGCGGCCAGTGGGGCGGGTTCTTCAGCATGGGGTAGGCGCCCCAGGCGCAGGGCAGGGGGGCCTGCCAGTGATCGGCGAGGTCGGCGTGGGTGAACACGGCCACCACGCCGGGGACACTGCGGGCCGCGGCGGCGTCCACGCCGGCGATACGGGCGTGGGCATGGGGGCTGCGCACGAACACGGCCTGCAGCATGCCGGGGAGCCGGATGTCATCGGTGTAGGTGGCGCTGCCGGTGATGAGGCGTGGGTCCTCGCGGCGCTTGAGCCGCTGGCCGATGGCGCTGGCCATGGAGCTATGCCCCCTTGCCGGCCGCGAGTCGCACGGCCTTGACGATATTTTCGTAGCCCGTGCACCGGCAGAGGTTTCCCTCCAGGCCACGGCGGATCTCGGCGTCGCTGGGGGCAGGGGTGCGAGAAAGCAGCTGGGAGGCGGCCATCAGCATCCCGGGTGTGCAGAAGCCGCATTGCAGGCCATGAGCCTCCCAGAAGCTCGCCTGCAGGGCGCTGAGGGGGCCGGCGGCCGCCAGGCCTTCCACCGTGGTGACCTCCGAGCCGTCGGCCTGGGCGGCCAGCACCGTGCAGGACTTGACGGCGTCGCCGTCCAGCAGGACCGTGCAGGCGCCGCAGCTCGACGTGTCGCAGCCCACGTGGGTGCCCGTCAGTCCGAGCTCGTCGCGGAGGTAGTGCGCCAAAAGCGTGCGGGGCGCGACCTCCCGCTCGGTGGCCAAGCCGTTGACCGTGATCCGGACTTTCATCCGCCGTGACCTCCCATAGCCGGTACAGTTTTCCGGCGAGCGGTCGATTCCTGCCGGCAGGCATGCGCCCGCTTGCCAGCGACTGGGAGCAGGCCTCGGCACCCTCCCCGGCGAACCGGGAGGGCCACGGGGGCGGTGGGTTGGCGGACGGGGTCAGGGCCGGCATCAGCGCGGGCAAGCGCCGGCAGGCGGCGGCCATCATGGCGCGCCAGGGGCTTTCGGGCTGGCTGAGCATCGTGCGCGAGACGGGCGCCGGCGGCGGCAGCGCCGACCCGGTTTTGGCGCTGTGGGCCCCGGTGAATGTGGTGGGCCTGTCCGCGCTGCTACTCCGCCCCGACGGGCGCGCCACCGCCGTCGTCGCCAACTACGACCGCCTGGCCATGGAGCGGAGCGGGCACTTCGACGAGGTGCTGGCCTACGACCAGGACTGGCGGCCCTCCCTGCTGCGGGCGCTGGACGCCACGGGCGAGGGGCGCATTGGCCTGAACTTCAGCATTCACGACCATCTGGCCGACGGGATCAGCCACGGCAGTTTCCTCGCCCTCGAGCAGGCGCTGGCGGGCAGCCGCCACACGGGCCGCCTGATCTCGGCCGAGTCCGCCGCCGCTGAGCTGCGCGGAGTCAAGATTCCGCAGGAGGTCGAGCGCATCAAGGGCGCGGCGCACCTGACGGAGGACCTGTTCGCGGAGCTCGGGCCCCGTCTGGTGCCAGGCACGACGGAGCGTGAGGTCTACGACTTCGTGCATACGCGGCTGCGGGAGATGGGCCTGGGGACCGCGTGGGATCCGCAGATCTGCCCGTCGGTGAACATCGGGGCGGCCTCCGAGCACGGCCACGTGGGTCCCGGGGACCATGCGGCAGCGCCTGGCGACCTCGTGCACCTGGACTTTGGCGTGTTGGCGGCCGAGTACTGCTCTGACCTGCAGCGCATGTGGTTTCTGGCGGACTCCGGCCGGGACAGCCCGCCCGAGGAGGTCCTGCTGGCCTTCGACGCCGTCCACGGGGCCATCCGCGCCGGGATGGCGGCCCTGCGCCCGGGAGTGCCCGGCTTCGAGGTGGACGAGGCCGCCCGCGCCCACCTGCGCGATCTCGGCCACCCCGAATTTCAACACGCATTCGGCCACCAGCTGGGCCGCGCCTGCCATGACGGCGGCGGTGTGCTCGGCCCCCTTTGGCCGCGGTATGCCGCCCGCTCGCGCCAGGTGGTGCGGGCCGGCCAGGTCTGGACCCTGGAGCTGGGCGTGCCCACCCCGCGCGGCGCCCTCAGCCTTGAGGAGATGGTCCTGGTCACCGACGACGGCGCCGTCTGGCTGTCGCAGCCCCAGGACTCGCTCTGGCTGGCTGGCTGAGCGGCTTTCGCGGGGGGCCGCGCGCGGCTCGCTCCGCTCGCAAGGCGCGGCCCGGCTCCCGCCCCGGCCGCGAACGGCGCGCCTCCGCGCGCGTCGCGCGGCCTCAGCCTCCTTTGGAGGTGGCTCAGCCGTGGTCGTGACGGTCCTGGACGACTGGGAGGGTCGCTGGCGGGCTGCGCCCGCACTTTCCCGCCTTCAGGCCGCCGGCGCCGAGGTGCGGATCGTGGGCGAGGAGCGGGCCTGGGCGGCGCTGCTGCCGGAAGTGGCGGGCGCCGAGGTCCTGGTCCTCAACCGCGAGCGCACGCGCATTGACGCGGCGCGGCTGGGGGAGCTGCCCCGCCTGCGGATGATCGCCCAGACGGGGACGGGCGTCCCGCACCTGGACCTGCCGGCCCTGCGCGCGCGCGGCATCCCCGTCGGCCACCGACCCACAGGCCACCGCGCCGCCCCCTACGCCAGCGCCCCGCCCGCCACGTCCCGCAAAAAGGCCAGCAGGTGCGCGAAGTAGGCCTCCTCGTCGTCCCACATCGCGCAGTGGCTGCCGCTTTCGCAAACCGCCACCCGCGCCCGCGGGATCCGCCGGCCCATCTCCTCGATGTCGGAAACCCGCATCGTATCGTGCCGGCCCACCAGCAGCAGCGCCGGCACCCGGATCTGGTGGATGTCCGCCCACCGGTCCCACTTGGCGAAGTTGCCCGTCACCACGAACTCGTTGTTGCCCTGCATCGTGTTGTAGACCGCATCCGCCATGTGCGTGAACATCCGCGCCAGCGGCTCGGGCCAGGGCACGACGCGGCAGAGGTGGCGGTTATAGAGCTCCGTCAGGTTCTTCTGGTACTCGGGGTCGTCGAAGCGCTCCTCCGCCTCGCAGCGGCGCATCATCGCCACCACGTCCGCCGGCATCCGTTCGCGCAGCTCGTTGATGTGCTTCACGTACGAGGGGATGCTGGCCGTCATGTTGGAGATGACCACGGCCTTCAGGCGGTCCTGGTACTTCAGGGCGTACTCCATGGCGAGCATGCCGCCCCAGGACTGGCCGTAGAGGTAGAAGTTCGCCAGGCCGAGGGCCTGGCGCACCTCCTCGACCTCCTCGCGGAAGCGCTCCACGTTCCAGAGCGAGCGGTCCTCAGGCTGGTCCGAGAAGTACGAGCCCAGCTGGTCGTAGTAGTAGAAGGTATATCCCGCCTGCGGCAGGTGGCTCTCAAAGCACTCGAAGCACTCGTGGGTGCAGCCGGGGCCGCCGTGCAGCAGCAGGACCGGCGGCCGGCCGTCTGGGCTGTCGCCGACCCGTCGGGTCCAGACGTGGTGGCCGCTCTTCAGGGTGATGATGCGGCTGCCGTTGCCTGCCATCGCGGGCATCCCTCCACGCGTGGCGATTCGGGCGGGTGGCGGCGCATCCCTGCGACACCGGGCGGGCTGACTGGGGCACGGCCGGCCAGCTTTGGCCTGTGCGCCCTGCTGTCGAGTCGGCTCCGGGTGAACGCGGCCGCCAGCCCTGCCTACACGGCGGATGCGCACTCGGCGACCCTGTCCTCGTACCGGGTCGGCCCCCAGGGTGACCTGCAGCTGGTGGCGGGCCTGGCGGCCAGCACCGGCGGGGTGCCCCTGGACGTGATCGTGGGCGCCGACCAGTCGAGCCTGTACATCCTGAACACTGGCACCTCCATGATCCAGGTGGCCGGGATCCGAGCGCATGGCAGCCTTGGCGCCGTCATGAACACGGCCGCCGTTCCGGCGAGCGCCACGGGCCTCGCGACGTTCGGCCGCTGACGGGAGTCTGACCGGGGGGATGCCGCCGACGGCCTCCCCACTTTCGATGGTCAACGGCGCTTGTCGTTCCGGCGGGTGGGGCGCTGATGCACCCGGCTACGCCCGCACCGCTCCCGTGCTCAGAAAGCCGCGCAGGCGCTCGCCCGCCCAGTCCTGGAACCCAGTGCCCGGTTGCAGGCGTGCGGCGTAGTTCGCCCGCCAGAGGAGCCGGCCGGCGATGAAGGTGTCGATCTGCGCAGGGTGTTGCTCGGGCCAGGGTGCCCACCGCGTGTAGCCGTCCGCGAAGGCTGCCCGGGCCCGTGCGTATCCCTCCGCGTGGAGCTCCGTGTAAAAGAGCAGGTCCTGAAAGGTCATGGCGATGTCCTGCACCGGGTAGCCCAGAACCACGTCCTCGAAGTCCAGCGGGCGGAGCCCGTCCCCGTCGATGTGCACGTTGTCCTGATTGAGGTCGCAGTGGATCAGGCGCGGCGGTGCGGGGCCTACCCGCAGCGTCGCCAGCTCGGCGGTCACGCGCTCGGCCGCCGCGTCGAAGACCTCGCCGCGCAGTACCGCGGGCTCGCCGCGGGCGTACAGGCGGTCCGCCCGCACGGGGTGAAGATCCGGCGGAACATGCCAGGAGGCGGCGTGGCGGTGCAGCCGCGCCGACAGCTCGCCGAACCGGCGCAGGTTGGTGGGGGAGAGGTCCCTGGCCAGTTGCCGTCCAGGGATCCAGCTCGTCGCCAGACACCGGCGGGCGTGGGGCACGCCGCCGGTGGCGGCCGTCAGGAAGGGCTCCCCCGACCGCGTGCGCAGCACAACCGGCGCCCCCATGTCCGTCTCCAGGGCCAGGGCCTCCAGCCAGCGTGCCTCGGCGTGCAGATCGGCCTCGGTGCGCCAGCCGGGCCGGGCCACGCGGACGGCGAACGTGTGGCCATCTGCTGCGTCGACGCGGAAGATCATGTTCAGGTGTCCGCTGACCGGTCGTATCCGGCGCACCTGGAGCGGGTACTCCGCCAGCGCCGCCAGCACAAGGGCGCGCAGGCGCCTGGTCCGTCCTTGCGGCGTCAGGTTCTGCCATGGCCGCACCGGGCCGCCCTCCTTGCCCCCGACCGCGACCTTTGCCACCCTGGAGGGCGGAGGAACGAACATGGCCATCCGCCCTCCCCTTGCCCTTCCGTGACCAACCTGAATGACCTGCACGACACCCTGCTGGCAGCCTTCGGCCCCCAGGGCTGGTGGCCGGCCGAGACGGCCGAGGAGGTCGTCATCGGCGCCGTCCTCACCCAGGCCGTGGCGTGGCGCAACGTGGAGCGGGCCATCGCCAACCTGCGCGGCGCCGGGCTGCTCAGCCTGGCGGCCCTGGCGGAGGCGCCGCCGGAGGTCGTGGCGCCCCTGATCCGGCCCGCCGGGTACTTCAACGTGAAGGCCCGCAAGCTGCGGGCGGTGGCAGCCGCCGTGCTCGAGCTTGGCGGCCTGCAGGCGCTGCGGAACCTGCCCCTCGAGCAGGCGCGCACGCGCCTGCTCACCGTATTCGGCGTCGGGCCCGAGACCGCCGATGCCATCCTGGGCTATGCCGCCGGGCATGCGACCTTCGTGGCGGACGCATACGCCTGCCGAGTGCTGGGGCGCACCGGCGCCGTTTCCGCCACGACCTACGCAGGCGTGCGCGCCGAGGTGCTGGCCGGCCTGCCGGCGGAGCACCTCGGCGAGTTTCACGCGCTGCTGGTGGCCCTGGGCAAGGACACCTGCCGCCCGCGGGCCCCGCGGTGCGGCACGTGTCCGCTCCTAGACGGGTGCGCCTACGCCGAGCCGAGGATCCGGTAGATCTGGTAGAGGTGGCGCAGCTCGTGCAGAGCGATCACCTCGAACCGCTGGCGGATGGTGATGGGCCCGAACACGGGGTGGACGGAGCCGTGGGTGTCGGCCCGGCCCTCGGACTCCGCCTCGGCAAAGGCCTGCCGCAGCGCCGCGTGGCTCGCCGCCATCGCTCGGCGCGCGTCGTCCAGCGTCGCGAACGCGCCCTGCGGCTGGGTCGGGGCTGGCGCGTTGAGCCTTGAGCCCAGGTTCAGGGCGGTCGAGAGGTCTGGTGCGGGGGGCTCTGCCAGGGGCGCGGCTTCGCGGAACCGCGTGACGTTGATCGAATCCATGAGGTGCAGGTGCTCCAGGACCTGCAGCACCGACCAGCCGCCACCCGCCGGGGTCCGGGAGAGCGCCGCCGAATCAACCGCCTCGACGGCGCGCCATGTTGCCCGCCGCGCGACCGCATTCAGGTCCATGCCCCTACCCCGCCAAGGGCTGGCCGGTCTCGACCAGCGTCTTCAGGCCGCTGAGCACGTAGCTCCAGCCGCCCGCCACCTCGCGGTAGGTCGCCGTCTCGCCGTCGAACTGGTCGTGGGTGAGCGTCAGCTGGGTGACGCCGCCGTCCACGGGGGTGATCTCCCACGTGACGCGGCTGGGGGCGTCGGCCGCCATCGCGGGGATCCAAGACGAGCGCCAGGTGTGCACGAACCGCCGCGGCGGGTCGGCCTCCAGCACCTCGCCCTCCACCATCGCGTTGCCCTCAGCGTCGAGGTGGCGGAGCGGGGCGCCGGCCTCCAGGCGGCACTCGATGCGCGAGCCGTAGAAGTAGCGGGCCGTGAACGCGGGATCCGTCACCGCCTGCCAAACGCGTTCCGGGCTGGACTTGATGAAGACGCTGTAGACCTGCTGCGGGCCACCGGCCAATGGGATCGCCTCCTCGTCCCGGATCATATGTGACCATTAAGTCACCTGTCAAGCGACGCGTGCATGGCCGCGTCCCGCGACACGGAATACTAGCCTGGGGTGAGCACTGGCGATGTCTGGAACAGACGGAATGAATCAGGGAAGGCCGCGGCGGAGCCGCGGCGGCCGGCGGCGGGGCGGGGCGGCGCCCAAGATCGCCGAGGCCCTGCTGCCGCTGAAGCTCGAGGCGGCGCGCGAGCTCGGCCTCCTGGAGAAGGCGGCGCGCGAGGGCTGGGGCAACCTGTCGGCGGCGGAGGCGGGGCGCATCGGCGGCTACATGACCCGGGTGCGCAAGGAGGCCCAGCGCGCCGAGTAAGCGAAAGCAGGCGCGGGGGTGGCGTGATCACCGCAAGCCCGCTCCACAGCATGACCGGCTTCGGCCGGGGCGAGGCCGCCGGACCCGACGGCCGCCGTTTCCGCGTCGAGATGCGCACCGTGAACCACCGCTTCGCGGAGGTCGTCTGCCGCCTGCCCCGCGATTACGCGCAGGCCCCGGTGGAAGAGGGTCTGCGCAGCTTGGTGCTGTCCGAGGTCAAACGCGGGCGCGTGGAGGTGCTGCTTGCGGCAGACTCCCACGGATCGCCCGAGGGCACCGTTTCCGTTGACACTGATCTTGCGCGTGCGTATCATAAGGGCTTGAAGGAACTGGCAGAAGCCCTCGGCGTCGGCGCTTACACGCCGGATCCGGCGCTTGTGGCCAGTTTGCCGGGGGTCTTGGCCGCTCGCCAGCCGGAGGTCGATGTGGAGGCCGAATGGCCCCTGATCGCCGCCGCGGCGCGGCAGGCCCTGGACGGGGTGCTCGCGATGCGGGCTGCGGAGGGGGCCGCCCTGCGCAGCGACCTGCAGAGCAAGCTTGACGAGCTGGCGGCCGTCGCCGACGCCATCGCCGTCCGGGAGCCGCTCGCGCGCGCCGAGTTCGGCCAGCGGCTGCGGCGGCGCCTGGACGAGTGGCTGAGCCCGGGCGAGGTCGATCCGGCCCGCCTGGCCCAGGAGGTCGCGATCCTCGTCGAGCGCTCCGCCATCGACGAGGAGTTGGTGCGCCTCGGCAGCCACGCCGCCCAGTTCCGCGCGGCGCTGGCGGCGGGTGGCGAGGTGGGGCGGCGCTGCGACTTCATCATCCAGGAGTGCAACCGCGAGCTGAACACCATCGGCAGCAAGGCCCAGGACGCGGCCATCACGGCCGCGGTGGTCACGGGCAAGGGCCTGGTGGAAAAGCTCCGCGAGCAGGTCCAGAATCTGCAGTAGCGCGGGAGGCAGCGCCGTGGACATCCGCCTGGTGAACATCGGCTTCGGGAACATCGTCTCCGCGAACCGCATCGTGGCCATCGTCAGCCCGGAGTCGGCGCCCATCAAGCGGATGATCGGCGAGGCCCGCGACCAGGGCATGCTCATCGATGCCACCTACGGCCGGCGCACGCGGGCCGTCATCTTCACCGACTCGGACCACGTCATCCTCTCGGCCGTCCAGCCCGAGACGGTCGCCCACCGCCTGGGCGGCACGCAGGGCCACGACGGCGGCCGCCCGGACGACGTCGAGGACTGACGCAGTCAAGGCATGGCTTCGGCCATCCGCGGCCGCGTACGTGTAGACTGATCTGGGGAGGCCGAGTGCATGGAGCCCGCGATCGATAGCCTGCTCGACAAGGTCGACAGCAAGTACTCGATGGTCATCGTCGCTGCCCGCCGCGCCCGCCAGCTCCTGGCTGGCGCCAAGAAGAAGGTGGAGACGCCTTCGGATAAGCCCGTGACGGTCGCCCTGCAGGAGCTGGCCGCCGGCGTCCTGCGGTTCGAGCCGGACGAACAGGGCGGCGACCAGGCCCTGCGCCCAGCCGGCGTGCCGGTGGGCCGCTAGGCCGAGCGGGATGCTGGCGGGGCGCCGAGTTCTGCTCGGTGTTACCGGGGGCATCGCCTGTTACAAGTCTGTGGACCTCTGCAGCCGCCTGAGGAAGGCGGGGGCGGAGGTCCGCGTCGTCATGACCGAGAACGCCAGAGCATTCGTGCAGCCCCTCACCTTCCAATCGATCAGCGGCAACCCCGTGGCCGTCGACCTGTTCGCCACCCCGGCCGAGCAGGCGGTGGAGCACATCTGGCTGGCCGAGTGGGGCGAGTTGACCGTTGTCGCGCCCGCGACGGCGGACGTGCTGGGCAAGCTCGCGCACGGCATCGCCGACGACTACCTGAGCACGGTCATGCTGGCCTTTGCGGGCTCGGCGCTGCTGGTGCCGGCCATGAACCGGTTCATGTACGCGCACCCGGCGGTGCAGGCGAGCATGCGGGCGCTGGTGGAGATGGGCTACCGGGTGATGCCGGCCGAATATGGCCACCTGGCCGAGGGCGTCTCCGGCTGGGGGCGCATGCCCGAGCCGCCGGCCATCGTGGAGGCCCTGTCGGCCCTGGCGGCGGAGAACCGTCCGCCGCGGCTGGAGCTTCCGCCGCCCCCGTCCGCGACGGCGGCGTCGCCAGGCTCGCCCCCCGGACCGCACGCGGCTGGCTCGCCGGGGTTGGGCTCATCCCCGTCCCGGACGCGCGACCTCGCCGGCGTGCGGATCGTGGTCACCGCCGGGCCGACGCAGGAGCCCATCGACCCAGTGCGGTTCATCAGCAACCCCTCGAGCGGCAAGACGGGGTGGGCGCTGGCGGAGGCGGCCCGCGCCCGCGGCGCCGAGGTGACGCTCGTCGCGGGTCCGGTCCTGCTGCCGGATCCCCCCGGCGTGCGGGTGCACCGCGTCCGGACGGCTGTTGAGATGGCGGAGGCGGCGATGGCCGCCTACGAAGGAGCGGATGTCGCCATCTGCGCCGCGGCCGTCTCCGACTTCCGCCCAGAGGCCCCGGCGCCGGAAAAGATCAAGAAGGGCGAAAGCCCAGTGATGTCACTGCACCTCGTCCGCAACCCCGATATCCTGGCCAGCATGGGCGAGCGCAAGGGCCGGCGCGTGCTGGTCGGCTTTGCCGCGGAGGCCGGCGCGGGGCCCGACGAGGCCGAGCGCAAGCGCGTGAGCAAGGGCGCGGATCTCATCGTTTACAACGACGTGCGCGCGCCCGGCCTCGGGTTTGGCGCCGCCGACAACGCCGTCGTCATCGTCGGCGCGGGTGGCCTGCGGGAGGCCATCGGGCCGCTGCCCAAGCGGGAGCTCGCCGACCGCATCCTCGACCGCGTCGCCACGCTTCGGCAGGGTTCGCAGGCCTAGTGCAAGAACCCAAACCCCGTTAGGCCGGCGACGATGAGATAGATGGCCACGATGTAGTTGAGCAGCCGCGGGAAGATGAGGATCAGGATCCCGCCCGCAAGGGCCACCAGCGGCGTCAGGTGCACCACGCGCGTCACCTCCGTAAGCCGGATTCCGCATAGTCTTCGCAGCGTCCCCCCGGATTCAGGAGGTGGCCTCGACGCTCCTGCGCAGGTACTTCGTGGCCGGGATGCTGACCCTGCTGCCCATGGCCATCACCCTCTACGTCGCGTTCCGCCTGTTCGTCTTTCTCGACGGGCTTTTGGGGCCGGCCGTTTTTGCGGTGTCAGGCTACCACATACCCGGAGCCGGTCTTGTGGCAACGCTCGCAATCGTGACGCTCACGGGCGCCGTGGTCAGCAACTTCCTCGGGCGGCACCTCATCGTCTGGATCGACCTTGCGTTTCAACGCACGCCTGTGCTGAAGAGCATCTATGACGCTTCGAAGCAGCTGGTCACGACGGTGTTCGACCGGCAGGCGGCTGGCTTCAAGACGGTGGTGCTGGTGCCGTATCCGTCGGGGACCGAGGCGCAGACCCTCGGCTTTCTGGTGTCGGAGCTGGCGATCGCGGACCCGCCGCGGGCGTCGGTGTTCGTGCCGATGTCGCCGCCGACGGGCGGGTTCATCATCCTGGTCGACCCGGCGCGGCTGGTGCGGACGCGGCTGTCGCCGGAGGAGGCCATGCGCATGCTGCTGCTGGGCGGGGGCGCCGGGCGCACCCGGAACGGGCAGGGGGCCTAGGGGCTCCGGCCAGCGGTGATGGGTCAGGGCCGGTGGCGGGTACCCGGCTTGGCGAGGGCCGGGCGCTGCGCGACGGCGTGGGGCGGCGCCGCCCACAGACTACCCAAGCCGAGGCCCTGGCGGCTGCATTCGGCGGCGCGACAGCCTACCCAAACCGATGCGCTTGCTGCGGCGCGCTCGGCGGCGTTACAGGGTGCTTAAGCCGTTGCGTCCGGCGGCTGTGGCCGGTTCCGGCCGACCAATCGCGCCACCGGTCGGCGAGTTCGCCGGCGCCACGGCCTGGACCGCCTGCAGCTGGTCGTGGTAGCTGCGGAAGAGGAAAGGC
>DATLTP010000122.1:0-2156 GCA_035533535.1 Bacillota bacterium
GCCGCCCGGCACCGCGCCGCGCTCGCAGACGGGTGGGACATGCGAGCCGTGGGCCTGCAGGGCGGTCATGCGCCGATGGCAATGTATGTGTCCGAGGATGGCCACAACTGCCTGCGCAAGGCGGCCGAGCTGCTTGGGCTCGGGGCGCGGGCCGTGCGCGTCGTGCCGCTGGATGCCGAGTTCCGCATGGACGTGGCGGCCCTGCGGGCCATGCTGGCCGCGGACCGGGCGGCGGGGTGGCGGCCGTTCTGCGTGGCCGCCAGCGCCGGGACCACCAACACAGGCGCCATCGACCCGCTGCACGCGCTGGCGGACCTGTGCGCCGCCGAGGGCATCTGGCTGCACGTGGACGGGGCCTATGGCGCCTTTGCGGCCCTGGACCCGGAGGTCGCGCCGCATCTGGCGGCCCTGGGGCGGGCGGACTCGCTGGCCCTGGACCCGCACAAGTGGCTGCAGGTCCCGCTGGAGTGCGGGTGCGCGCTGGTCCGCAACGGCGACCTGCTGCGGGCCACGTTCAGCATGGTGCCGCCCTACCTCCGCGACGAGGAGGGCCGCCCCGGCTTCGACGAGTACGGCTTTCAGCAGACGCGGGGCTTCCGGGCCCTGAAGGTGTGGGCCTGCCTGCAGCAGGCCGGCCGCGCCGGCATGGCCGAGATGATTATCCGCCACCGCCGCCTGGCGCAGCGCCTGGCGGACGCCCTTGATGCGGCTCCAGACTTCGAGCGGGCGGCGCCGGTGACGCTGTCGGTCGTCTGCTTTCGCTACGCCCCGCCCGGCCTCGCCGCCGACGCGGTCGACCGCCTGCAGGGACCCATCGCCCGCACGGTGCAGGCGGGGGGCGAGGCCTTCATCACCACCACCGTCCTGCGCGGGCGGCCCGTCCTGCGGGCGTGCATCCTGCACCGCGACACCACGGCGGCGGATGTCGCCGCGTTGGTGGACGTGGTACGGCGGGCAGGACGGACCTAAAACCGCATCCCCGGCGCGAAGGACTATCACCGGGGGTGCTTCGCGGATGATCCGACAAGCCATTGTCGCTGCGGCGACATCAGTGCTCCTGGCTGGCGGTGCGGCCGTTGCCCATGGCCACGACGCGCGCGGCAGGCCGGCCCACGCGCCGGCGCCGGCGGCGGTCGCCCTTACGGTCCACGCGGCAGCGCCGGTCAACCTCAAGGGGGCCATCCCAGGCGTGGTCACGGCTGTGGCCGCGGGCGTCCTGACCGTGAAGGCCAACGCCGCTCAACTTCCGGCGAATCTGGCCGCTGAGACGACCGGCGGCCCGCAGGTCGATGCCGTCCTGCCGCTTGCACAGAATGTGCAGATCCTCGGCGGCCAGGGACAGTTGCAGGTGGGCCAGCATGTCCGGGTCGTGATGAGCGGCACCAAGGTGACTGCGGTCGTCATCGACGGGGCTCCGGACCCGTTGCCTACGCCTCCACAACCAGCACCACGGCAGGGCCGGCGGGGGTAGCGACGTCCTCGACGCGGGCGCCGAGGGCATCCGCGTCGAGCAGAATCGTATGCCAGGTGCCGACCCGGGTGGGCCGGCGCACAAAGAACCGGTTGCCCGCCCGGTAGATCTCTGCGGGAGCCGCATGCACAGTCGTCAGGCCCGGGCGCTGCACGCGCAGCTCAGCCAGGCGAACGGCGCCAGCGGGCAGCCACGACAGCGACCCGTCAGGCTCGACGTGGGGAACATCAAACTCGCTGCCCATAGCCACCCACCCCCCCTCGCTGCGGGCCGCCGCGACCCTACGCGCCCAGGATGTGGTGCCCGCTGTCGACAAACAGGATCTGGCCCGTGGTGCCGCGGGCCAGCGGGCTGGCCAGGAACACGGCGGCGTCGCCGATCTCGGCCTGCTCCGTCTGGTGGCGCAGCGGGGCGCGATCGCGCACCTCGTTGATATGCTCGCGCACGCCCCGCACGGCGCTGGAGGCCAGGGTGCGCACCGGGCCGGCGGAGATGGCGTTGACGCGGATGCCGTCCGGCCCGAGGTCGTTCGCCAGGTAGCGGACGCTCGCCTCCAGGGCGGCCTTGGCCACACCCATCACATTGTAGTTGGCGGCCACGCGGGTGCTGCCGATGTAGGTCAGGCAGATCAGGCTGCCCCCGCCCGCCGCCCGCAGCAACGGCCGGGTGGCGCGCGCCAGCGCGA
>DATLTP010000123.1:0-7154 GCA_035533535.1 Bacillota bacterium
GGGCTGCGACGGATCGCGCGAGAGCAAGGGCGGCCTCGGCCTCTGGGGGCACGTCCGCGCGCTGGGTATACTCCGCGACCAGCCGTTTGGCCATGGATGCCGGCACGCCCTCGCGCTGGAGTCCCGCCCGGAGGGCACGGGCGCCCAGGGCCCTGCTGCCTGTGTGCGACTCCAGCCAATGGCGGGCGAAGGCTTCGTCATCGAGGGCGCCGGTGGCTCGCAGGTGATCCAGGGCCTGGTCGATGGCGGGCTCGGGGAACCTGGCCGCAAGCCGGCGGCGGAGGTCCTGGCGGGTCCGGGCCCGCGCGGTCAGCAGGCGTGCGGCCGCCGACTCAGCCGCCTCCGCCTCCGCGACTTCGGTGGCGTGGCGCCAACCTTCGGCGTCCACCATGTGCCCCTTGCGGAGGCCCAGCTGGTGGGCGGCCAGCGCTGACAGCACCAGCGCTGGCTCCCCATCCAGCAGGACGGTGACGCGGTCCACCCCGGCTGCCCTCAGGGAGGTGACGGTGGCCGCCTCCCCCGGCTCAAGCGTCCGGGCCGGTGCCCGGCTATTCCTCTTCGTCGTCGTCGGCCGCGGCGGCCGCGGCCTTGACCTTGCCGCCGGACAGGGCATCGCGGATCTTTTGCTCCAGCGACGCGGCCGAGTCCGGATGCGTCTTCAGGAACTCGCGCGCGTTCTCCCGGCCCTGGCCGATGCGCTGGTCGCCGTACGAGTACCAGGTGCCCGAGCGCGTCAGGATGTTCATTTCGGTGCCGATGTCGATCAGGTCGCCCTCTTTGGAAATGCCCGTGCCGTACAGTAGGTCGAACTCGGCCTGGCGGAAGGGCGGCGCGACCTTGTTCTTGACCACCTTGGCCCGTACGCGGATGCCCGTGGTCTCCTGGCCCTGCTTCAGCGTCTCGATGCGGCGGACGTCCAGGCGGATGGAGGCGTAAAACTTCAGGGCCCGGCCACCTGGGGTGACCTCGGGGCTGTTATGCACAACGACGCCGTCGGCCAGGAAGTTGTGGCTGCCCTCGACCTCGATGTCGAACCGCTGCATGCTGCGCGACCGCGGCTTCTCCGTCACCGAGACCACCTCGGCGGGAATGGGCAGCCGCACAGGATCCACAAACGTGGGGGTCACCGCGAATCGGCCCCGGTACTGGGGCAGCAGCTTGTACTCCATGCTGGGATGAACGTATGGCGCAATCAGCGCGTGAAAACGGTCGGTGCCGTCCTTGGTGAAGACCATGGCTGCCTGGCGGCGACGACCCCGTTCAATCAGCTTGACGCCGTCATCGCCCACATGCGTCTGGAGCAGGGCGAGCAGGGCGTTTCGGCTGTCTGGATGCATCCGCTGCACCACGACGTCGCTGCGGCCCGCCGTGCCGTCGCGCCTGCGCAGGGCCAGCGTGCCGTCGTCCATGTACCAAACGGCCAGCGACAGTGGCGTCAGCGCCTGGATGAAGTCTTCCGACAAACACTTGCACCCGTCCCGGTAGACTTCCGTTCGCATCGGCAGCAGCTCTTCCAGTGGCGACGTCTCGAACATGACCCCGCCCTTGATGTGCTGGCTGATGGTATGGGGGACGTTTGCGAACAGGCTGGCCTTCCAACCGGCGTACGCATCCTGCTTCGGCCCGTGGCCAATGCGCAGGCGGGCGCCGGACTGCCGGAGGGGACTCAGGGCGCCATCCCCCATCACGCTGCCCCGTACGACCTGCCACTGGAAGTCACTGAGCCGGTGCGTGGCGGATAGGACGACCGTGTCACCGGCCTTGAGTTGCTCAGCGCGCACCCAGCCGCCCGGCGTCAGAATCGGGTGATTCGGCGTGCACCCGACCTGGGCCCGGCCGTTGCCGCCGCGCCGGTGGACGCGGACCATCAGAAAGCGCTCCGCGGCCCCGTTGCGGAACCAGCTCACCACGCGGCGGGGAATGAACCTTCCAGTCTTGCGGTCCAGCGACAGCACCTCAACGGGCATCTGCTGGTTCACGAGTTGGCCGATCTTGACCTGCCTGCCGTCCGCGAGCGTGACGCGGCTTGTGTAGGTCAAGCATCCGAACATCACCCCGACCTTTTCGCGCAGCTGGTTGATGAAGATCACGCACGTCCGCGTGTGGCTGATGGCGCCGGCCAGCTTGCGCAGGGCCTGTGACATCAGGCGGGCCTGCAGGCCGACGTGGGAATCGCCCATCTCGCCCTCGATCTCGGCCTTCGGCACCAGCGCGGCCACCGAGTCGATGACCACCACGTCGACGGCGCCGGAGCGCACCAGCGCCTCGGCGATCTCCAGGGCCTGCTCGCCCGTGTCGGGCTGGCTGATCAGCAGGTTGTCGATGTCCACGCCCAGCCTGGCCGCGTACGAGGGATCGAGGGCATGCTCAGCGTCGATGTAGGCGGCGATGCCCCCTGCCCGCTGGGCCTCGGCGGCCACGTGCAGGGCGCAGGTCGTCTTGCCGCTGGACTCTGGGCCGTAAATCTCAATGACGCGGCCGCGGGGCATCCCGCCGACCCCCAGCGCGATGTCCAGGGCCAGCGAGCCGCTGGGGATCACATCGATCGTGAACTTGGCCCCGGCCTCGCCCAGGCGCATGATCGAGCCCTTGCCAAACTGGCGCTCGATCTGCGAGAGGGCATTTTCGAGGGCCTTTTCCTTCTCTTTTTCCTGCATCGGCATCGGGGGAACCCTCCCGCTTGGAAAATCCTACCTCTCAGCCAGGGACCCGGTCAAGCGGGTGCGGTAAATCGGGCCGGCAGGCGTCAGGGTCGAGTGGATCAACTCCACCTCGCCGACCCCCCAGGTCCCGAATTCCCGGCCCGCGGCCCTTCCCAGCGCGTCGGCCACATCGGCGGGTGATCCTGCCGCCCGGGCCCGCGCCACGGTCAGGTGCGGGCTGAACGGCCGGTCGGCCCGCCCAAGGTCCTGCGCGTCACAGGCATCCTCCACGGCGGCGGCCAGATCCGCCAGTCCGTCACGGGGATTCGCCACCCCGGCCCAGATCACCCGCGCGGCGCTGGGCCGGGGGAAGGCTCCTCCCCCCTGCAGGGCGACGGAGAAACCCGGCCGCCCGGCGACGGCCGCCCGCACGGCTGCCTCAGCCGACCCGGCGCGGTTCTCCTCCATCTCCCCCAGGAAGCGGAGCGTGAGATGAAAGGCCGACGGTGCGACCCAGCGAAATGCCGCCCCCACGCCGGGCTCAGCCCGCAGCTCCGCCTGCCAGGCGGCGACGGCGGCGACCACGGCCTGGGGGCAGCGAACGGCGATGAAGAGCCTCAGGCTTGCCATGAGCCGCCGCCCTCCCAAGCCACCCTACATATGTTCGCCCTGTCTGCGCGGGCTCCTTGTGCGTGGGTGCGGATATTTACGAGTTTGCTACGGGTTCCCCGACGGCGCCCCGGTGCTGGGGAACACCTGCCGCTGCAGGTCCAGGGTTCCGCCCACCTCGCTGAGGCGCACGGTGTCGACGGCCACGGCCCGGTAGCGCCCGCCGGCGGCTGGGTCGAGGTAGAGCAGCATCAGGCTCTCGATGGACGTGAGGGCCTCCTGCTGGGCGGACGGGCCAGGCTCCGGGGCCACTTGGCGGAGGCCGCCGGCCCCCGTGGTCCCATCATTGAGCCAGACGTCGGCGCCCTTGGTGCGCACCCAGATGGAGTGTGTGTGCCCGTTGAGGATCACCGGCAGCTTCCCGAAGAGGGGCTGGACCACGTTCGGGTTGTGGGCCACGGCGATTGTCACGGGGTCCTTGGCTTTGGCCACATCCGCCTGCAGCTGCGTCGCCGTCGCGGCCAGCTGGGCTGGACTCGCCACCTGCGAGGTGCCCCCAAAGCTGGCCGGGTCGGGCACGCCCACGATGCCGATGCCGTCCTCGACGACCTCCTGGCCGTTCAGAATGACCACATTCTTCACCTTCGCGAGCTGGGCCAACTCCGGCGGTTTGTCGTGGTTGCCCGACACGAACAGGTACGGCACGCCGTAATCGGCGATCCGGCCGATCTGGGCGGCCTCCAGAGGTGTCCCCAAGTCGGTCAGATCGCCGCCGTCGATGATGAAGGCCGGGTGGAAGGTCGGCAGGATCCGCTGGATCAGGTCGTAGGCCAGGGGGTTGTTGTGGATGTCCGACACGAACATGACGGTGACCTGGCCAGGGGCCGCAATATTCGGGTTGATGGCCTGGCTGGCGGAGAAGAGCCGGGTCAGGTTGCTGGCGACCGAGCCCATCTGCTCCTCGAAGTTGCGGACGGTGCTGAAGCCCACCTGGGCCAGGTTCACCAGGATGGGGGCGGCCTGCAGGGCCCCCGTGAAGGTCGGCTGGGCGAATGCCGCCGGCTGGAAGCTGCCCCAGGCGATGAGGATGGCCACCCCGATGGCGGCGAGTCCGGCGCTTGCCCCTCCGAGGAGGCGGCGGTGGCTTCGCTCCCCGACGGCCCAGACCAACCCGGCCCCGCCCAGCACGCCCAGCAGCAGCGCCCAGCCCGCCACAAGCGCCATGTCGCGCCGCGCGGCGGCCAGCAGCCCGGGCACCAGCTGCGCCCGGGTGAAGCTGGCGATCAGGGCCTCCAGCCCGGTGATGTTCACGCCCATCAGGCTGACGGTCAGCCCCAGCGGCCCCCGGTGGGTGTGGGCCGCGACCGTGCCAAAGGGCGGCACCTGCAGCACGGTTTGGCCGGATCCCAGGAAGTGTAGCCCGACCCGCAGCGTGAACGCGTCGACCGTGAAGGTGAGCGGCGAGAAGGCCTGGACGGCCAGCACGGCCCCGACCACACCGAGGACCACCGCCCGCGTGGCAGGGTCCCGCAGCCGCCACGCCAAGCCGTCGATGACCTGCCGCCCCAAGCGGCCGCCCCCTTGCCCAGTGCCCCGGGTGCAAGGGGGCCCGAGGCTAAACCCCGGCTGCCGCCTTCGCCCCGAACAACAGGTAGCTGCGGAGCCAGACCAGTGCCTCCTGGGTCGCCCGCCAGCGGATGTCCGCCCGCAGTCCCGGCCAGAGCGTGCTCTTGGCCCAAACCCCGTCTGGCGTGGCCAGGCCGAGCCAGACCGTGCCAACCGGCTTTTCGTCAGAGCCCCCGCCCGGGCCCGCGACCCCCGTCACCCCGATGCCGATGTCCGCCCCGCCCACCCGCCGCGCGCCGGCGGCCATGGCCATGGCGACCTCGGCGCTGACGGCGCCGTGCGCTAGGATGTCCGTTTCCGGCACCCCGAGCACCCCGATCTTGGCGCTGTTGGCGTAGGTGACCGCCCCGAACAGGAAGTAGTCGCTGCTTCCCGGCACATCGGTGATCCGCCCGCCCAGCATCCCGCCCGTGCAGGACTCCCCCAGGGCCAGGGTGCGCCCGCTCTTACGCAGCAGATCCCCGACCGCGCCTTCCAGGGTCTCGTCGTCGATCCCGTAAATGTGCGGTTCAAGCCGCTCGCGCAGTTGCGCCTCCAGGGGCGCCAGGGCCGCCTCCGCCTCAGCTGGTGAGTTGGCCCGCACCGTCATGCGGAGTTGAACCGCGCCAGGCTTGGCGTAGGGCGCCACGGTTGGGTTGTCGGCCGCCGCCATGATGTCTTTGACCCGGTGCTCGACCGCGGACTCGCCGATGCCGCAAATGTGCAGGACCCGGGACATCAGGACCTGCCGCTCGGAACCGGCCCAGCGGTCGAGGTAGGGCTCCAGGAAGTCGCGCACCATCGGCCGCAGCTCATTCGGGGGGCCGGGCAGGCAGATGATGACCTGGCGCGCGTCGGGCGGTAACTCATAGAGCACGCCGGGCGCCGTCCCGTTCGGGTTGCGGATGGGCTCCGCCCCCTCGGGCAGCTCCGCCTGCCGCCGGTTGTTCGGCGTCGGCTCCAGGCCCCGCCGGCTGAACCGCGCCACGATTCCGTCCCAGACCTCCGGGCGCAGGCGCAGGGGGACGCCGAGCGCCGCCGCCACGCCCTCCTTCGTGAGGTCGTCCTGGGTGGGCCCGAGGCCGCCGCTGAGAATCACCATGTCCGCCCGGCCCAGCGCCTGGCGGATGGTGGCGGTCAGGCGGCCGAGGTTGTCGCCGACCACCACTTGGTGATAGTGCAGGATCCCCTGGCGGGCCAGGGCCTGGGCGATGAACTGGCCATGGGTGTTCACGATCTGGCCCATCAGCAGCTCGGTGCCCACGCAGATCAGCTCGGCCGACTTGCCCAACTCGGTCCCTCCTCGAAGGCGCCCGTGCATGGCACGAGCGTCCGCCCCACTTCGCCGGCCGGCCTGCTGACATCCTGCAGGCGCACGCGCCGGGAAGGTCGAATGGGCGCCCATGGCCAAGGTTTTGATCATCGACAACAACTATTCGGACGACGCGGTCGAGCGCCGGGTCCTGCAGCCCCTGGACGCCGAGCTGGTGGACGCCCGCATCCGCGGCACCCGGCTCCCCGACGAGTGGCTCCAGCGCCTGCCCAAGTTCGACGCCGTCATTTCGGGCAAGACCATCTTCGCCAGCCGCGAGTTGAGCCAGTTGAACCGCTGCCGTGTCCTGGTCCGCCGGGGCGTGGGCTTCGACACCATCGACATCCCAGCGGCGACGGCGCTGCGCCTGCCGGTCGCCAACGTGCCCGACTACGGCACCGACGAGGTGGCCACGCACGCCATGGCCCTGCTGCTGCTGGCGGCAAGGCGCCTGGACGTGTACATGGCGGGTGTCCGGGAGGGCGACTGGTCCTCGCACCGGCCGGGCGACCTCCACCGCCTGGTCGGCCAGACGCTCGGCATCGTCGGCTACGGGCGTATCGGGCGCGCTGTCGCGCGCCGCGCCGGCGGCTTCGGGCTGCGGGTGGTGGCTTGCGACCCCTACGCCCCGGACGACGGCAGCGTCCCCTTCCTGACCCTGCCTGAGCTCCTGGCCGTGGCGGACTACATCACCCTCCACACCCCCCTCTCGGCCGAGACCCGCCGGATGATCGACGCGGCGGCGTTTGCCACCATGAAGCGGGGCGCCGTGCTGGTCAACACGGCCCGCGGGCCCCTCGTCGACCCGGATGCCCTGCTCCAGGCCCTGCGCTCCGGCCAGCTGGCAGCGGCCGCCTGCGATGTGCATGACATCGAGCCGCTGGCGACCGACCACCCGCTGCTTGGGGAGCCGAACTTCCTGCCGACCCCGCACTCCGCTTACTACACCGTCGAGAGCGCCATCGACATGCGCCGGCTCGCCGCCG
>DATLTP010000124.1:0-3297 GCA_035533535.1 Bacillota bacterium
CGACGACGTTCTGGGTCGTCGACTTCAGCGTGACCAACCCCGGTCCGGGCAACATCGGTTTCTCCAATGCCAACTTCGCGCTCAACTTCAACAACGCGCTCTCGCTCGCCCCGGCGAGCATCGGCTCGCTGCCTGGCTACGTGGCCGCCTCGAGCCTCACCGCGGGGAGCGGGGTCAACCTGCCGGCCGGCGCCACGTTCTCCGGATCGCTGCTGTTTGCGGTGGCCGCCGGCACACCCACCACCAACGCGGGGCTCTCGCTCACCGTCGGCGGCCAGACCCGGATCATTAGCCTCCAACCCTGCACGGGCGGCACGTGCCCGCCGGTGCAGCAGTGATCGGCGGTGGGGGCGCCGCCCCGGCGCCCCGCCCAGCGGGCCCGCGCTGAGCACCTCGCCGCTGGTCACCGAGATGCGCAGGGAGGCGCCCCGGCTCTTGGGTGAGTCCTCCACAGGGCGGCCCGGGCGGATCCAGAGCCCGCGGGCCCTGTGGGCAGAGGGGGCTGAGGTGTTGGCGGAGTTGGCGGTAGCGCCTTCTGACCTGGTGGTCGAGGCGCGCGATGTGGTCAAGACCTATCGCCGGGGCGGATCGGCTGTCGATGCGCTCAAGGGCCTGACGTTCACCATTCCGCGCCGGCGGATGTCCCTGCTCAAGGGCCGCTCCGGGTCCGGCAAGACCACCATGCTCAACCTCATCGCCGGGCTGGACCGCCCGACCTCGGGGAGCATCCGCTTCGAGGGCCGCGAGGTCAGCGGCCTCAGCGACGCGGAGTTGACCAAGATGCGTCGCCAGCACATCGGCCTGGTCTTCCAGACCTTCGCCCTGCTGCCGACGTACTCGGCGTACGAGAACGTCGACCTGGTGCTGCGCATCGCCGGGCTGTCCATGCGGCAGCGGGACCGCCGGGTGCGCGAGGTGCTGACCCTGGTGGGGCTGGCCAAGCGCATGAGCCACCGGCCCTTCGAGCTCTCCGGCGGCGAGCAGCAGCGCGTGGCGATCGCGCGCGCCCTGGCGCCGCACCCCGACCTCATCCTGGCGGATGAGCCCACGGGCGAACTCGACAGCGCCACGGGCCTGGGCATCGTCCGCCTGTTCCGGCGGCTGATGGAGGAAGAGGGCGTGACCGTCTGCCTGACGACCCATGACGCCGCCGTGATGGCGCTGGCGGATCTGACCTACGAGATTGTCGACGGGCGCATCGTCGGAGAGGTGGCTGGAGCCAATGGCTGACGGTCGACCGATCGAGCCCGGAGCCCCGTGCGCCGTGCGCCATGCCGCCACGGTCGCCGGCGGCGCCACCCCGCGGCCACTGCGTCGCCCGCCTCGGCGGGGCAGCCGCTGGGTCAGCGCCGCCCTCGGCGTGGGGCTGATGACCCTGGCCACCACGGCCTGCAACCTCCTGCCCTCCGAACAGGTGTCGATGGGCAACGTCCAGATCGTCCTGCCGCCCCCGCCGGCACCCCTGACGGTCAAGGTCGCCCAGGGCGATGTCACCCTCAGCGCCCAGGTCGCCGGCCAGGTGCAGTCGACCAATGTCCAGAACCTCTACTTCAATACCGGCGGGCGCGTCGGGCACCTGGCCGTCAGTAACGGCGACCACGTCGCGGCGGGCCAGATCCTCGCCTCGCTCGACACCGGCAACCTCCCCTTCAACATCGAAAACGACCAGCTCTCCATTGAGAGGGACACCCTGAACATCCAGCAGCTGCAGCAGCAGGACGCCGCCTCGCCCCCGCTGAACCAGGATCAGGCGCAACAGCAGGCGATCCAGATGCAGCAGGCGCAACTGGGGCTGCAGCAGGACCAGACCAACCTGGCCGCGGACCAAAAGCAACTGGCCGACGCCGAAGTGATCGCGCCCTTCGCCGGCGTGGTCAACGACATCGCCATCAATCCGGGCGATCAGGTGAGCGGCTTCCAGGTGGTCATGGACATCAGCGACCCCAGCTCGCAGGCGTTCATCGCCAAACTGGATTCCACCACCGCCCAGGAACTCTCCGTGGGCGTGCCCTTCACCCTCACCCTGAGCGCGGACAACAAGTCCACCTACCACGGCACGATCGCCACGGTGGTGGTGCCCACGCCCGATGAGGTCGCGGCTGCGGAGCAGACCGGCAACCCTAACGGCATCCCCGTGCCGGAAGCCACGCTGAAATTGACCGACTACCCGGGAACCCCACGCCTGGGATCCACCTTCACCGCGACCATCAACATCCAGCAGTCCAAGAACGTGCTCTACCTGCCCACGGACGCGGTGCACCAGTTCAACGGCTCGTCGTTCGTAGACCTCTACGACAACGGAGTCATCACGGAGCAACCCGTCCAGGTGGGCCTGCAGGGGGACACCAACTGGGAGATCCAGACCGGCGTCAAGCTCGGTGAACAGGTCGTGGAGCCATGAGCATGGCAGGCGGAGGGCTGCCCCCCCAGTCGCGCCCCGGCGCCCGGCGCCCCGCGCCCGCCCGCGGCCCCCTCGCGGAGGTGCTGGCTGAGGCACGGCGTTGGCCGGGCCAGGTCGCCGACCTCTTTGTCCTGGCGGCCCGGCGCCTCTGGGCCAACCGCCGGTTGGTGATCGGCCTGCAGATCGGCGTCATCGTGGCGGCGACGGTGGCGGCGACCGTGCCGCTCTACAGCAACGGCGCCCTCATGCGGCTGCTCGCCTCCGAGCTGCAGCCGCAGAACCTCCGGCCGGCGGGCACGGTGATGCTCCGCTACGTGGCCACCCAGGGCGACACGTTCACGCCGGTCGTGCAGGCGCACCTGCAGCAACTGGCGGATTCCGTCTCCAAGCGCGCCGGGATTGGCTCCAGCACCGTGCGCTTCTACACGGCGACGCAGTCGGCGAGCCTGGCGCCAGACCCCAAATCGGCCGTGCCCGCCGACCCGTCCGTGACGCGCTCGGGCTTCCTGGAGGCCGAGAACGGCTTCGACGCGCAGATCAAGATGCTCTCGGGGCAGATGTACTCGCAGAACCCCGAAGCGGACGGCACCATCGAAGCGGTCATCTCGGTGACGACCGAGCAGAACCTGCACATGGTGGTGGGCCAGAGCTACTACTATACGGAGCCCGGCCTGGGCAACCACCTGACCGTGAAGATCGTCGGCATCTACCAGCGCCACGACCCCACAGGCCCGTTCTGGCCCTACCAGTTTGAGAACGAGAACCTGGTCATCTCCCCCATCGCCTTCGCCGGCGAGGCCCTCTACAACCCGGACGTGCCCCTGGAAGAGGCCACCTGGTACCAGGTGCTGCAGCTCAACCAACTGGCGCCGAGCAGCGCCCTGCGCCTGATTTCC
>DATLTP010000125.1:0-4993 GCA_035533535.1 Bacillota bacterium
TCATCCACCACTTAGCCCCCGCGTCCCTTTGCGGAGGAGGTGCCCCGATGGAGATGACCGGTGGACAGGCACTTGCCGCGCAGCTCGTGCGCGAAGGGGTCTCGATGCTGTTCGGGTTGCCGGGGGTGCAGCTGGATCACGCCTTCGACGGCCTGTATGGGCAGCGTGACCGCATTCGCTTCATTGGCCCCCGCAACGAGCAGTCCACGACGCACATGGCCGATGGCTATGCCCGCACACGGGGCGAGGTCGGCGTGGCGATGGTGGTGCCGGGGCCCGGGGTGCTGAACGCCGGCGCTGGCCTGGTGACCGCGTATGCCTGCTCGTCCCCGATCCTGCTCATCGCCGGCCAGATCGCCACGCAGCACATCGGGGCGGGGCTCGGCATGCTGCATGAGATCCCGGATCAGAGTGAGATCCTGACGTCCCTCACCAAGTGGGCGGCAAGGGCCAACCGGCCCGAGGACATCCCTGCCCTGGTGCAGGAAGCTTTCCGCCAGCTTCGCAGCGGCCGGCCCCGGCCCGTCGCCCTTGAGGTGCCGCCGGACGTCCTCGCCGCCCGCGCCGACATTCCGCTCCTTGACCCGGTGCCCCGCGCCGGGTTCCGCACGGCCCCCGAGCCGTCGCTGGTCAAGGATGCAGCCGCCGCGCTCAAGCGGGCCCAGCACCCCGTGCTCCTGGCGGGCGGCGGGGCCGTGGCCAGCGGCGCCACCGCCGAGCTGAACAGCCTGGCTCACCGCCTGCAGGCGCCGGTGGTGCTGACCGACAACGGCCGTGGTGCCCTATCGGATCGAAATCCGCTCTGCCTCACCAGCCTCGGTGGGGCCAAGGTCCTGCCGCTTGCCGACGTCGTCCTGGCGGTTGGAACGCGCCTCTCGGCCCAGATCGCGCAGAGCGTCCCGGCCGGGGCAAAGGTCATCCTCCTGAACGCCGATCCCCACGACCTGAAGGCTGTGCCGTCGGCGGCCCTGGCCATCGAGGCCGACGCCCGCCTGGGCCTTGCGGCTCTGACCGACGAGGTGGGGGAGCTTGGCCGTTCAGCCCCCTGGTGCGACCTGGCGGCCGTGCGGGCCACATGCGCCGAGGAGCTCGAGCGCGTCCAGCCCCAGATGCGGTTCGTCCAGGCCCTGCGCAGCGCCATCCCCGACGATGGGATCCTGGTCAGCGAGATGACGCAGGTCGGGTACATCGCCCGCGTGGCCTACCCGGTCTACGAGCCGCGCACCTTCCTCACGCCAGGCTACCAGGGGACCCTGGGCTACGGCTTCCCGACCGCTCTGGGGGTCAAGGCCGGCCTGCCCGATCGCGCGGTGGTGTCGATCACGGGCGATGGTGGCTTTGGCTATGGCCTGGCCGAGCTGGCGACGGCCCGCCGCCACGACATCGCCCTGGTCACCGTCGTCTTTGACGACAAGGCCTTCGGCAATGTGAAGCGGACCCAGAAGACCGATTTTGACGGCCGCGTGCTGGGCACGGACCTGTTCAACCCCGACTATGTCCGGCTGGCCGAGTCCTTTGGTGTGCGGGGCGTGCGGGCCAATTCGCCGGAGGCCCTGGAGGGTGCCCTGCGGGAGGCCCTGGCGGATAACCAGCCCTGTCTCATCGCGGTGCCCGTGGGGGAGATGCTGAGCCTGCGCCAGGCGCTGAGCCGGGGCCCTGCGGCCCTGGCGCCTCGGTAGCGGTCATCGGGCTCCAAGTGAAGCGGCTGGCGCCCCTGAGGGTCGCCAGCCGCTCTCCGGTCACTGCGGCTCCGGCGCCCGGATCCCCGACGCGTTCCCAGGCCCCAGCTTGCGCTCGACCCAGCCGTCAAAGTTCTTTTGAATGCCGCGGCCCAGGGCCAGCGCCCCGGACGGCACATCGTCGGTGATGGTCGACCCGGCCGCGACGTACCCGTTCTCACCGACCTCGGCCGGGGCGATCACGTTGGCGTTGCAGCCGACCATGGCGCCGTCGCCGATCCGTGCCCGCCGCTTCTTGCGCCCGTCATAGTTGACCACCACCGCGCCAGCGCCGATGTTGGCGGCCGCGCCGATGTCGACCTCGCCCATGTAGGTGTGGTGGGGGAGCCGGGCATGCGCGCCCACCTTGGCGTTTTTCAGTTCCACGAAGTTGCCGACGCGCACGCCGTCCCCGAGCTCGCACCCGGGCCGGAGGTGGGCGTAGGGGCCGATCTGGACGCCGTCGCCCAGGCGCGCCTCCTCGACCACGGAGAACCAGACCTGAACGCGCTGGCCGAGGCGGCTGTCCCGGATATGGCTGCCCGGCCCGATCCGGCAACCCGGCCCAACCACGCACGTGCCTTCGATCATCGTGAAGGGCAGAATCGTGGCCTCCGAGGCAATCTCGGCGTGCGGATCCACCCAGGTGGTCACCGGGTCCACAATGGTGACTCCGGCTGCTGCCAGGCGCGCCAGGCAGCTCTCGCGGTCGCTGGATGGGGCAGGCGGTTCCGCACGGCCGCCGCGCCGCCACAGGGTCACGGGCTTGCCGAGCGAGCGCACCCAGTCGGCCAGCCGGGTCGGGTCCTCAAGCAGGGCCACGCCATCCGGGCCGATCCGGGCCAGATCCGCCACAGCCAGGGCCGTCTCCGGGACGGCGGGTCCCCCCTCCAGCCCGACGGCGGCTTCCCCATCGGGCAGGGCCAGGGTGACGGCGGCCCGGCGTTGGCGGTGTGCCTGCAGCAGGGCGAGCAGGGTGGCGCTGTCCGGGGCGGGCGTGCCGGCCGGGATCAGGAGGACGTGGCCGGCGAGCGGCACCGGCGCGTCGGCCAGTGGCCGCGCCCCAGCCAGGGCCGCGGCCTTGCGGGCCTCCGCGGAGGGTGAGGTGCCCAGCAGGCGGTACCAAACGTCCATGGCGGCATACTCCTTCAGCGCGCGAGCTCCAGGGCGGCGGCGACCACGGCCTCAGCGCTCGGCAGCAGGCTATCTTCCAGGTGGCCGGCCGCCGGCAGGATGTCGTCGGCGCAGGTGATCCGCCGGATGTGGGCGCCGGTGCCCGCCTCGGCCAGGCGAGCGGCCAATTCGGCCGTCCAGCCGCTGCCGGCGGTGCCCTCCTCGACGAGGACGACCGCCCGTGGTTCGCCCGCCTCCAGCCACCAGGGGCAGGGGTCGAACCGGTCGATCCGCGAGGGCAGGCAGAGCATGGCCGGCACGCCGGCTGCGGCCAGCTGCTCGATGGCGGGCAGGCACCAGCGGACGCCGCCGCCGTAGGTGAAGACCAGGACCGCCGGGTCACCCTGGCCTGCCTGCACCCAGGCCGTCGGGAAGACATCCCCGTCGTGGTCGGCCGCCTGCAGCTCGAGCGGGTAAAGCAGCTTGTGCTCGACGAACAGCACGGGGTCCGGGTCTTCCACCGCTGCCCGCAGCAGCGCGCCCGGGTCGTGCAGCTGGGTCGGCGCCACCACCTTGAGGCCCGGTACGCCCAGGAAGTGCTTCTCGAGCGACTGGCTGTGCGTCGGCCCGTAACCGCGGCCGCCACCGACCGGTGCCCGCACCACCATGGGCACGGTCACCTGCTCGTTGTACATGGCCCGGAACTTCGCGGCGTGGTTGATCAGTTGGTCCGCGGCCAGAAGCAGGAAGTCGCCGAACATGACCTCGGCAATGGGCCGCAGCCCGCCCAGGGCCAGCCCCGTGGCCGCCCCGATGATCGCCGCCTCGCTGACTGGGGTGGCCAGAACCCGGCCGGGAAAGCGCCGCGAGAGGCCGCGCGTGACCTTGAACGCGCCGCCGTAGGGATCCAGCAGGTCCTCGCCCAGAAGGAGCACCCGGGGATCCTCCTGCAGCAACTCGGCCATCGCCTCCGTGAGGCTGGTGCGGAAGGTCGCTCGGGTCGCGTGTCCGTGGACCACCCCATTCGCCCCCGCTCCCGGCCCCATCAGCGCTCCCCTCCGATGGGCGCCGCCGGCGTGG
Organism: Bacillota bacterium; assembly: GCA_035533535.1. Lineage (GTDB taxonomy): Bacteria > Bacillota > Sulfobacillia > RBS10-35 > JAJYVM01 > JAJYVM01. The sequence goes on from DATLTP010000125.1 coordinate 3,912, forward strand.
CCCCCGTGACTTGGGAGACCCGCGGCCGGGCTGGCCGCTCGGATTCGGCCGCTGCCACCGCCTCCGCGAGCCGCTCGTCGATGGCCGCGTCGATGGCGTCGGCCTGCTCCGCCGGGATCCGCGCCCGCATGTGCAGAAGTGGGTCCCGCTGCCGCCACGCCTCCACCTCGTCGGGGTCGCGGAAGTCCTCGCTCAGGCTATGAGCGGCCAATCGGTATGTGTGAAGGTACAGGCAGCGGGGTCGGGCATCGACGCGCACCGCGTGCACCAGGGCCGTCGCCAATTGGCGGACCGCCATGGGGTCGCCCGCCTCCTGCGTCACCGTGTCGATGCCGAAGGCCGTTGGCCGCGCCGCCAGCCGCCCGGCGTGCTGCGCCCGCCGCGGCGTGCTCTGCGCGTAGCCGTTGTCCTCGACCACGAAGAGCAGTGGCGCGCCCCACAGGGCCGCCAGGTTCATGCTCTCGTAGAGCGCCCCCTCGCCGAAGGTGCCGTCGCCGAGGAAGGCGACGCCGACGCCGCTTTCGCCGGCAGCCTTTCTGGCCAGGGCCAGCCCAACGGCAACAGGGGACATGCCGGCCTGGATGCCGTTGCTGAAGAAGCCGTTCCAGCAAAGGTGCTGGCTGCCCCCAAGGCCCCCGCAGACGCCCGTTTCGCGCCCGAGGAGCTCGGCGAAGAGGGCACGCGGCTCCCCGCCCCAGGCCAAAAAGTGCCCATGGCAGCGGTGGGTGCTGAAGACGAAGTCGCGGCCGCGGTCCAGCGCCCCCACGACGCCAGCCGCGCAGGCCTCCTGCCCGATGCTGACATGGGTGGTGCCGCGCATGCGGCCCTGCCGGAACAGCGACTGCAGCGTCTCCTCGACCCGCCGGATCAGCGCCATCTGCGCGTAGATCTCGACCGCCAGATCCCCTTCAGCCACGGCCATTTCACGTCCGCCCCTTTGCCGGGAAACCGCTAGCCAAGCTATGCGCGACGGTGAATGGGGGTGATGGGGCGAACGGTTGGCGTTCCGAGCGCTACACGGTAAGCGGCCCGAATGTTGGGCGGTTGACCAAGCCCCGGTGGGCCGTGCGGCGAGGATCGCC
>DATLTP010000126.1:0-4214 GCA_035533535.1 Bacillota bacterium
GTCGGGCGAACGGAGGTCCAGGGCCACGGCCCCCGCCTCGGTCTTGTGGGGCAGGTCGGGCGATGAAACCTTCAGCACGACGCGGGGCCCAACCTCCCGGGCGATGGCGACGGCCTGGTCGAGGCTGGTGGCCAGGGCCTCGCGCGGCCCCGCGATGCCGAAGGCGTGGAGGAGCCCCTTGGCCGTGGCCTCATCCAGGGTGCCGGCGGCCGCGGGCAGCTGGGGGAGATCCGTCCCTTTCGCGGCGGCTGGCGCCGCCACGCCGGACTGCAGGCGGCCGCGCGCCCGGGTGAAGTCCAGGGAAGCCCGCACTCCGCGCATGGCGGCGGCCACGCCGCCGAGGACATAGACCCCGTGGCGGCGGACCAGCTCGCGGCCGAAGGCGGTGAGGTCGCCCGCCTGGGTGCTGGTCAGCAGGACGTAGCGGCCGGGCGTGCGCACGATCTCCGCGTTCTCGGCCATGCGCTGGTCCAGGAGGTGGGGTGCTGCGCCGGGCGCCTCCGGCACGGCCGTGACGTTGACCACCACGTCGACGTCCCCGTCCTGGGCCACCACGCGCGTGGACTTGGTGTTCAGGTCCGGCTGGATGACCACGTAGCCGGTCACATCCAGGGGGTTCTGGATGGTGGCGAACTCGGGCAGAACCTCGGCCAGGTCCGCCCGCGTCTTCTGGCTGAAGGCGGGGAACCGCAGGCCCAGTTCGGTGCCGAGGTCGGAGGCCAGCCCGCAGGTCCCGCCGGAGGAGGCCACCAGGCCAATGCGGTCCCCGGGCGGCGGGCCGTAGGCGGCCAGCAGCCCCAGCGTCTCGATCAGGTCCTCGAGCGTGCTGACCTGCACGACGCCGTGCTGGCGGAGCAGGGCGTCCGCGAATCGCGGCGAGCCCGCCAGGGCGCCGGTGTGGGCCAGCGCGACGCGCTGGCCGACTGCGGATCTGCCCATTTTCAGCACGACGAGCGGCTTGCCCAGTTCCAGGGCCCGGTCCGCGACAGCCGCGAACGCCGCCGGCCGGCGGATGCCCTCGAGCAGGGCGCCCAGGACGCGGATCTGCGGGTCCTCCACCATGTGGGCGAGGTAGTCGGTGGCGTCCAGCATCGCCTCGTTGCCGCTGCTGATCAGGACGCCAAGGCCCATCTCGCGCTTCTGCATGGCGCGGAGCACCGGCAGCAGCAGGGCGCCGCTCTGCAGGACGGCCCCGATGCCGCCGGGGCGGCTGGGCTCGGACATGGACAGGGCGTAGGCCGCCACGCCGGCGTTGGCGTTGATGAAGCCCAGGCAGTTCGGCCCGCAGAGCGTGACCCCGTGCTCGCCGAGGTAGTTCGCCAGGCGGTGCTGGGCGAGCGCCCCCGCCTCGCCCATCTCGGCGAAGCCGCTGGTCAGCATGACGATGGCGCGGACGCCCTTTTCCACGCAGTCGCGGGCCGCGATCTCGGCGATGGCCGTCGGCACCATGACGTAGGCCAGGTCGACCTCGCCGGGGATGGCCGCCACCGAGGGGTGGCTGACCTGCCCGAACTCCGTCTCGTGGCGGGGGTTCACCATGTGGATGGGGCCAGCGAAGCCCTGCAGCTTGAGGTTGTCGACCAGGCTGCGCGACCAGCGCGAGGACTCGCTGACGCCGACAAGCGCGATCGAGCGCGGCGCCAGCAGGGGCGACAGGTCCATCGGGCTTCCCTCCCTCAAATGCGGCTGTAGCCGCTGCCTGGGCGCTCAACCCCGAGCCCGCGGCCAGCGGGGATGCGCCCGTACTCCAGCAGCAACTGCTGGCTGTAGACCACGCGGCCGCTGACCTTGGCGGGCGGCTCCGTGGCCAGCAGCAGCGCCGCCTGGGCCATGAGGCCGGGCGATTCGCCCCGGGGGTCGTCCAGGCTCGCGACGAGGTGGTGGTAGAGCGTGCCTGGCGTCGGCACCACCTGCGAGGGCGCCAGGGCCGCCACCGTGACGCCGTGGCCGTAGACCTCCTGGGCCAGCCCCTGGCTGAAGCGCTCGATGGCGGCCTTCTCGGCCCCGTAGAGGGCGCCGCCGCGCAGGGGCTGGTCGGGGTAGGGGCCGCGGCCAGGCCCGATGGCTGCCCCGGAGGAGATGTTGACGATGGCGCCCTGGCGCCGGGCGATCATCTCCGGCAGCACCAGATGGCTCAGGTAGAACGGCGCGTGCACGTTGACGGCGAACGAGCGCTCCCAGCGGCGGTAGGGCATGTCGACCACGGGCTGGTAGTAGGTGAGGGCGGCGTTGTTGATCAGGACATCGCACGGGCCGTAGGCCTGGCGCACATCCGCGACCAGGCGCTCGCAGTCGGCCGTCTCGGCCACATTGCAGGTGAAGGGCCGGGCCTCGCCGCCCGCTGCCCGGATGGCCGCGACGGTGGTCTCCAGCGAACCCTCAAGCGGATGATCGCCTTCCTTGAGGGTTCGGGCCGCACAGGCGACCCGGGCCCCCTCGGCCGCGAACAGCTCAGCGATGGCGGCGCCAATGCCTCGGCTTGCCCCAGTGACGATGGCGACTCGGCCGGCAAGGCTGCTCATGCCCTAGTCCCAGCTGCCGATGCGGGCGTGACCACGGAGGAGGTTGCGGGCAATGGCGCGCTTTTGAATCTCGTCCGTTCCCTCGAAGATGCGGTAGACGCGCACCTCCCGGTACAGGCGCTCGATGGGCAGCTCCCGGGTGTAGCCCATGCCGCCGTGGAGTTGCAGGATGCGGTCGCAGACGCGGTTGACCATCTGGGCCGCCGCCAGCTTGGCCATCGAGGCCTCGTGGCGGATGTCCAGGCCCTCGTCCTGCTTCCAGGCCGCATGCAGGACCATCCACTTGCAGGACTCGATCTCGACGGCCGAGTCCGCCAGCATCCACTGGATGGCCTGGTAGTCGGCGATTGCGTGGCCGAAGGCCACGCGCTGCTGGGCGTAGTCGACGCCCATCTGCAGCAGGCGCTCGGCCTGGCCGATGGCCCGGGAGGGGATGGTGACGCGGCCGGCGCCGATCCAGGACATGGCCAGGCGGAATCCGAAGCCGACCTCACCGAGCACGTTCTCGGCGGGGACGCGCACGTTGTTGAAGCTGAGCCGCGCCGGCCCCCAGGTGCCCATGGTCGGCACGAAGTGCGACTTCCAGCCCATGGCCCGGTCGACCAGGAAGGCCGTGATGCCGCCCCGGGTGCCCTTTTCCTTGTCGTTGACGGCGAACACGATGGCAAAGTCCGCCTCGTTGCCGTTGGTGATGAAGATCTTCTCGCCGTTCAGCACCCATTCGCCATTGCTGTCGAGGGTGGCCGACATGCGGATGTTGGTGGCGTCGGAGCCGGCCGTTGGCTCGGTGAGGGCGAAGCAGGAGCGCCGCTCGCCCTGCAGGGTGGGGATCAGGTAGCGCTCCTTCTGCTTGTCGTTGGCCAGAAAAAGGATGTTGTCGGCATGGCCGGGGAACGCGAAGGAGACCAGGCAGCGCCCCATCTCCATGGCGATCATGGAGTTCATGACGGTGCTCAGGTCGGCCCCGCCATACTCCTTGGGGGTCGAGATGCCCCAGAGCCCGAGGTCCTTGGCCTTATGCTGCAGGCGCCGCCGCGTGGCTTCGTCCGGGTAGTCGTGGCCGCGCCCATCCAGGTGGGCCTGCTGCTGGGCCTCCTCGAGCGGCGTCAGCTCCGTCCGGATGAAGTCGCGCACCGTCTCCAGGATCATCTTCTCTTCGGGCGCCAGGCGAAAGTCCATGTGTGGGCCGCCTCCCCGTTCCGCGCTTCGGACCTGAGGGGGCGTTTCTACCGACCGTTCGGTAATCCTGCTCGGCCTCGTGTCGTATGGACACCGAACTTGGCTGAATGCCGGGTTGCCAATCGACGCGGCTCGCGGCAGGTTCTCGATACGCTGATCGCATGAACCGGAGACTGTTGCTCTTGGCTAGGCAACTGGCCGTCGGCGCCATCACGGTGGAGGATCTCAACGATCTCGTCTTGGCAGGTCAGCTCAACCTTAAGGAACGGGATCGCGTCAGTTTTTGGGTTGCCAAAAAATTGGCAGATAAGCTAAAGAACTGCAGGAGTCGGCCGGGACATGACGAAAATGATATCCCGTCATGCGGAACCTGACTTGGAGCACATTCGGGTGGATTCACGTCGTCATCATGGCTTTGACGACCGCCGCGTGGTGGGTGGTGGGAATCCGCGCGCAGGCTTCGCTCGTCGGCTGGCTGACTTCCCTGGCCGTCGTCATGACGATCGAACTTGT
>DATLTP010000127.1:0-2076 GCA_035533535.1 Bacillota bacterium
CGCTCGAATTGGGCCCCCGTCTCCAGGTTCTTCAGCTTGGCGCGCACGTAGGCGGAGCCCTTGCCCGGCTTCACGTGGTGGGACTCGACGACGACGTGGGGCACGCCGTCGAGCTCCACGGTCAGACCCGGGCGCCAATCGGTGGTGGAAGTGACATCAGCCATGGGTGATCTCCTCCTCGAGCAGGTCCAGCAGGGCATCGAGCCCCAGCAGGTATGAGTTGGGGCCGAACCCCGCCACGATGCCGCGGCATGCCGGCGCCGTCACCGACTCGTGGCGAAATTCCTCACGGGCGAAGATATGGCTCAGGTGGACCTCCACGGCGGGCAGCGCGGCCCCCGCCAGCGCGTCGCGGATGGCGATGCTATAGTGGGTGTAGGCACCGGGGTTGATCAGGATACCGTCAATGTCGCCCCGGGCGGCCTGGATGGCGTCCACCATCTGCCCCTCGCCATTGAACTGCAGACAGCGGATTTGGGCGCCGCGCGATTGCGCGCGGCGTGCAAGAGCGGCCTCGATGTCGGGCAGCGTCGTCCGGCCATACACCTCGGGCTCCCGCACGCCGAGGAGGTTCAGGTTCGGACCCGAGAGCACCAGCACCCGCGCCGTGGCGGCCACCCCCCTGCCGAGGCATTATAGGCATCCGCCGCAGGGGTCTGGCAAGGAGCCGGACGGCAGGAACACCGGCGGCGGCGCGTCCAACCCGTTTCCAGGGCGATGGCGGCACCGCCGGCGCCGGTCCGCCAGGTCGGGAGGTGATGGTCGTCGGCTCGCAGCTTGCACACTATGTGCACTACGGCATCCTGCTCATCAGCGTCCCGAACCTGGTCGTCATCGGGTTGATGATCGCGGCGTTCGTGCTCGCAGTCGCGCTGCGGCTGCCGCGGTCCAAGGATGGGGAGTGAGCGCTTGGGCAACCTGACGGCGCGCCTGCGCTCACGCTTGGTGGATGCGCTGCCTCCGGACCAGCTGCTGCCCGACACGCAGCCGGAGTACGTGCGCTCCTACGTGTACATGTTCGGGGCCACGACCCTGGCCAGCTTCGGGCTGCTGGTCGTCTCGGGCATCGTGCTCGCGCTCTTCGGGCCGGGTTGGTGGCACGTCTCGCGCGTCGGCCGCTTCTTCAACAGCGTCCACTTCTGGAGCGTCCAGGCGTTCTTTTTCTTCATGGTGCTGCACCTGTGGGCCCAGTTCTTCATGGCGGCCTGGCGCGGAGGCCGGGGGCTCACCTGGCTGAGCGGCGCCGTGACCTTCATCGTGTCCATCGGCGCGGCGTTCACCGGCTACCTCTCGCAGCAGAACTTCGCATCCCAGTGGATCGCGGTGCAGGGCAAGGACGCGATGAACGCCGTCGGCATCGGCGCCTACTTCAACCTGCTGAACTTCGGGCAGATGTACACCTACCACGTCTTCCTGCTGCCGGCGGCCGTCGCCGCCCTCACCACGCTGCACCTGCTGCAGGTTCGCCGGCGCGGCGTCGTGCCGCCGGTCCCGCCGCGGGGGGTGGGCCGATGAAGCCGCTCGACGTCGACCCCCGCCCGGCGCGCCTGGTGCCGTATGACCTGGTGCGCGAGGTGCTCGCCGCCTTCGGCGTGGTCCTCGTGCTGGTGCTCGCGCTCTCCGCCCTGTTCTCCTCGCCGGACGAGCCGCCGATGACCATCGCGTCGTTCTCGCGGACGACGCCCCTCGTCTTCCTCCAGACGGCGCTGGGCGACATCGACGGCAGCGGCGAGATCGCCTCCTACGGACCGCCGTACAACCACGGCGACGGCTCGGTGCAGTACCTCGGCCCCGTCTCGCTGCAGCGCCTGGCGGGCGTCACCATTCCCATCGACACGGCCCGCGACTTCGTGCTGGATCCCCTCCAGCCCCTGGCGACGGTCGACCCGCAGATCGCGGCCGCGCTGAGCCAGTTCGGGGCGGCCACCCCAGCCCAGCGCCAGGCGTGGGAGAAGGCCTACGGTTCGGCGCTGGACGCCGCCGTGAAGGCCGGGGCGACCTCCCTGCAGCCGCCGGCCGCCGCCGGCCCCGTGGGCCCCATGCTGGCCGGCCTCCTCCAGGAGGCGCAGGTCGGCG
>DATLTP010000128.1:0-7762 GCA_035533535.1 Bacillota bacterium
GGCTCTTCAGCGTGGCCCTGGCCGGCGGCAACACGCCGCGCGGCACGTACGAGCTCCTCCGGGGCGCCGACATCCGATGGGCAGCCACGCATGTCTTCTTCGGCGATGAGCGGTCCGTCCCGCCGGAGCACCCGGACAGCAACTACGGCATGGCCCGGCAGGCCCTGCTGCGCCACGTGCCGGTCCCCGAGGCACAGGTCCACCGCATGCGGGCCGAGGCCCCGGACCCCGAGGCGGCGGCAGACCAGTACGCGGCGGAGATCCGAGCCCTGCTGGGCGAGGACCCGCACTTCGACCTCGTCATGCTGGGCCTGGGCCCGGAGGCGCACACCGCGTCGCTGTTCCCCGGCAGCCCCGCCCTCTCCGAGCGGGCCCGCTGGGTGCTCTCCTACATGGTCGACGAAGCGCACGGGCGGCGGATGACCATGACTCCGCCCATCCTGTCGGCCGCCCGGCTGGCCATGTTCCTGGTGGCCGGCGCCGACAAGGCGGCGGCCGTGGAGCAGGTGCTGCGGGGTCCCCATGAGCCCGAGCGCTACCCGGCCCAGGCCGTGCGCGCGCCGGGCCTCTGGATCCTCGACCGTCCCGCCGCCGCCGGGCTCCAAGCGGCAACCCCATAAGCCGATAACACCATGGGGACCCCGGATGGGTTCCCGACTGGCGCCCCAGGGAGGGGTCCTTCGGCTTGCGCTGCCGCCGGTTCTTCCCGATCCTCATCGCAGCGACGATGCTATCCGGCCTGCTCGCCCCCGGGGCGGCATGGGCCGCCAACTACATCTCCGTGGCCATCAGCGGGAGCGCGGGCGGGGATACGGTGACCATCGCCGACACGGTGACGGGCGCCACCTACGGCGGCCCCACCTTTGACGGCACCAGCTGGGACACCACGATGCTGCCGCTGAACGACACCTACATCGCCGAGGCCAAGACGCCCGGCGGCGAGATCGGGCTGACCACGCCCTTCGCCAACAACGGCAGCTCTGTCACGGGTCCAGACACGCATTTCGACTACACGGCCTCGCTGCCGCTCCCCACCGGGATCGCGGCGGCGGCGACGTGGGCGCCGGGCAATGTGACGACGACAACCGCCACCATCACCGCCACGGTCCTCAGCACGGGCGGCCCCCTGCCCAACGTGGGCGTTGAGATCTCGACGACCCTGCCGGGGGTCACGTTGACCCCGCCATCGACCGGCGCATTGGTGGGCAGCAAGGTCTGGGCCCGCACGGACGGCAACGGCGCCGTCCAGGTGGGCATCACGTCCACCACGCCCGGGGCCCTGGTGCCCGTGGTGCTGACCTCGGGCGGCAGCCCCGTTAGCTCGACCAACGTCCAGCTGGCCGGCAACGGAGGCGCCATCGCCTGGCCGGTCTGCGCCGGCAGCATCACCAGCAGCTGCTGGACCAACCTGCTGGTGAGCGGCGGGCCGGCCCCGGCTGGGCTCAACCCCACGGTCACGCAGACGAGCAGCGGCGGCGTCACGAACGTCAACGTGCTCTTCACGAACGGCCAGGCGCCGGTGGGCGACGGAAGCAACGCCGAGCAGATCGTCGGCAGCGGCTCCGGCCAGGTGCCGCCTGGGGCGTCGATCTCGCTGACCCTGAACGCTGGCAGCCTGCTGCCCACCGCCCTGACGGCAACGGCCGCGCTGAACGGCTGGGGCGTCGCGGCTGTCGGCGGCGGCTACCAGGTGACCGTGACGGCCACCCCGACCGACTTCTCGCAGCTCGACACCGGCTGCCCCATCGGCAGCGCCTGCGGCACGGCGACCAGCGACTACAGCGGCTTCCTCGACTACAACGTGATCGCCATGGCAGGCGCCGCGGCGCCTGCCGGGTATTCGGGCAGCGTACCATGGTCCACGGTGGTCGCCGACATGGAGGGCCTGGCCCTGACCGGCAACGCCCAGAGCCAGGCGCGGCCCACCGTGGATCCCAGCACGACCGCCCTCGACCTGCAGGTTGCGGCCCCCCACGTGACCGCGGCCGGCGCCACCAATACGGGGAGCCTGCAGGTGTTCGTGCCCGACCCCCTGGTCCAGGGGTACTGGGGCCTGACGCCCTCGCAGCTCACCACCGGCTCCTGGACGGGCACGACCAACGCCGAGGGCGCCACGTCGGCGCTGCCCACCCTGACGGTCGCCCGGGCGACGGAGAACGTGGCGACCGGCACGGTGAGCGGGTACAGCATCTCGGCGAGTGGCCTCAGCTACAGCACCGACATCATCGAGCTCTGGCCGCTGCCGGCGCCGGTGCTGGCGTCCACGGCCGTGAAGGGCGGGTCAGAGATCGACCTGACCTGGAACGCGGACCCGGGCACGACGGGCTACCAGGTGTATGAGGCCACCAGCCCCGGTGGGCCCTTCAGCCGCATCACCACGACGCCCGTCTCGGGCACCACGTACGCGGTCACGGGCCTGGCACCGACCACGACCTACTCGTTCCGTGTGACCGGCACGACCCTGTCCGGCGAGACGGCGCCCAGCAACGTGCTCACCGCCACCACGACGCCGGCCAGCCCGCCGGCGGCGCCCACGGGGCTGACGGCCCAGGCGGCCGGCCCGACCCAGGTCCAGCTCACCTGGTACACCGACCCGTCGGCCGCGAGCTACAACGTGTATGCGTCGCCGTCCGCGAGCGGGCCATTTGCCAAGATCAACACGTCGCCGGTGCAGTCGACGACGTTCCTGGCCGCCAACCTGACGGCCTCGACCACGTACTACTTCTACGTGACCGGCGTTTCGCCAAGCGGGGAGGGCGCGGCCAGCAGCACGGCCACGGCGACCACGCCCATCCTGTCCACGATGACGCCACCGACGGGCCTCACGGCAACGGCGACGGCCCCCACGCAGATCGCACTCACCTGGACGACCGACCCCGGCGCCAGCGGATACAACGTGTACAGCTCGACCGTGGCGACTGGACCCTTGACCCTGCTGACGTCGACCCCGGTCACGGGCACCAGCTACACGGCGTCCGGGCTGCTGACCGGCCTCACGTACTACTTCTACGTCACGGCTGTGGCGCCGCCCGGGGAGAGCGGCCCCAGCGCCATTGCGACCGCCACCACGGCCGGCACCGGCCTCACCGGCCCGGGCGGCCTCACGGCCACGGCGGTGAACTCGAACGAGATCGATCTCGCCTGGTCCGCCGTCGTCGGCGCGAGCGGCTACTACGTCTACCAAACCACGTCCGCCAACGGTACCTTCTCGGTCCTCAACTCGAGCCCGGTCACCACCCCGTCCTATGCGGACACGGGCCTCGTGCCGGGCCTCACCTACTACTTCAACGTCCGCTCGGTCACCAACGGCGCCATCGGCAACCCGAGCGCCATCGCCTCCGCGACCACGGCCGCGGCCGGCGCCAGCCCGTCCACGACGGCGACCCTGGACGGGCCCACGGTGAACGCCATCCTGGCCGCGCCGCCCATGGGACCGAACATCACCACGACGGTGCCGGCCATCGACGGGGTCGGGTCGCTCTCCATCACCGGGGATGCCGCAACCGCCCTGGTGGCCGCCGGCAAGGGCGTGACGGCCGTTTTCGGCTCGACCACCCTGTCGATTCCGCCCGCCGATCTCGACCCGACGCAGCTCCAGCAGAGCAACCCGTCGCTCTCGTCGGCCAACCTGGTGGGAGCTCAGCTTGTCTTCGCCCTCTCGCCAGCCACCATCCCCACAGTGGTCACAGACTCCAACGGCCTCCCGCTGGCCAGCGCCGGCCAGGCGTTCAACGTGACCGCACAACTGGTGACCTCATCCGGCGTCACGGCTGCCCTCAGCACGCTGCCGCAGCCCCTGCAAGTCCAGCTGGCCTATGATTCCCAGCAGGCCTCCAACCCCGGGCTGGTGGGGGTGTACCGGGTCTCGGGCGGCACGACCCCCGTCTACGCGGCAAGTGGTCTCGCCAACAGCAGCACGGTGCCGGCGACCATCGCCAGCCTTGGCCAGTACGCGCCCCTGGAGGCCGTACCTACCTTTGTAGACACGCAGGGCATGTGGGCCCAGTCGCAGATCGAGGTGGCAGCCGCCCACCACCTGATCGACGGGGTGGACTCCAGCCACTTCGCCCCCTACGCCCTCGTGACCCGGGCCCAGTTCACGGCGATGCTGGCCCGGGCCCTTGGGCTGCAACCCGGCGACTCAACGGCCGTCAGCAGCCTGCCATTCACCGACGTGAGCCCCACCGCGTGGTACGCGGGCACGATCGCGGCCGCCGTCCAGGACGGCCTGGTGACCGGGATCGACGCGACCCACTTCGCCCCGGACGCACCCGTGAACCGGGAGCAGGTGGCCGTCCTGATCGCCCGCATGCTGGCGCTGCGGAGCAGCGCCCCGGCCGTGGTGAGCGCGACCCAGCAAGCCGCGCTGCTGGGGAGCTTCGGCGACTCGACCAGCATCGATAGCTGGGCCCAGGCCTCCGTCGCCGAGATGGTTGCCGATGGCGTCATGAACGGGCGCACGCCCACTTCGTTCGCGCCCCTGGCGGCGGCCACGCGGGCCGAGGCTGCCGTGATGCTGATCCGCGCCCTGGGTGTGCAATGAGGGCCTGCCACGAGGGGATCGGCGGCTGCGCGCGTCGAGGGTTTGGGCGCTGCAGCCGGTCAGTGCTTGAGGTTGGCCAACACGGCGGCAGCCAGGGCCGCCAGCGCGCCGAGTAGGGCGATCGCCCAGGCCCGCGCCGCAGCCTCCCGGGCATGGGAGGCCGCCAGGCGCTGCGCCACCTCCGGCGGGACCCAGGTGCCGGCCATGTGGATGACCCCGTCCAGCCGCGCCGTCATCCGCTCGAGCGCCGCAGCCTGAGCGTCGAGGCCCCGCTGCAGGTCGTCCCGCAGCTCAGCGTGGCGGCGGCCGACCTCGGCCTCCGCCGACCGCATCTGCTCCTCCAGCCACCCCACCCGTTGGTGAAGCGCCTCGATCTCCCCCTGCTGGCGGGCGATGGCCACCGCATGCGTCTCCGATCCGTTGCCGGTCAGCGTACCCCCACTCCTTCCGAGGAGTCGGCGGCGGGTACACGCCACAAGCGGCCCACCCCGCGTCAGCCCATCCTATGGCTGGCTGGGACTGGCCGTACCCCGGCCAGTCCGGTCGGCAGGAGCGCCTCCGTGAAGGCCAGAAGTAGCCGATGAAGGACGGAGGCGAGACAATGCCAGGCGTAACGCCCATCGTAGCGACGTTTTCCATCGTGGCATTCGACCCGGCCAATGGGGACCTCGGCGTGGCCGTTCAGTCCCGCTTTTTCGCTGTGGGCGCCGTGGTGCCCTGGGTGCGCGCCGGCGTCGGCGCGGTGGCCACGCAGGCAGGCACCAACACGAGCTACGGCCCGCGCGGCCTTGACATGATGGCGGCGGGGCGCGATGGCCCGGCCACACTGACTGCCCTGGTGCAGGACGACCCAGCGATCGCGGTCCGCCAGGTCGGCTTGGTCGATGCGCAGGGCCGCGCCGCCGCCCACACGGGGCCGGACTGCATGGCTTGGGCCGGTCACGAGACGGGCAAACACTTCACGGCCCAGGGCAACATCCTGGCTGGCCCCGAGGTCGTTTCGGCCATGGCCAGCGCGTTTGCAGCCGCGGACGGCGACCTGGCCGAGCGTCTGCTGGCCACCCTGCGCGCCGGACAGGCCGCCGGCGGGGACCGCCGGGGCATGCAATCAGCGGCCATGCAGGTGGCGCGCGCGAACGCCGGCTACAACGGCTGGACGGACCGCTTCGTGGACCTGCGCGTGGACGACCACCCCTCGCCCATCGAGGAGCTCGCCCGACTCCTGGCGCTGCAGCGCAACTTCCACAGCCACATGCAGCCCAAGGGGCCCGTCCGCCTGGACGCTGACTCCCTGCCGATCATTCGGCGGGCCCTGCGCCGCGCCGGGTACCTCCACGAGGATCCCCAGGGGTCCGCGCTCGACCCCGCGACCCGCGCGGCCCTCACCGCCTTCGCCGACTCGCGCGGCGACCCCCAGGCCGCGGAGGCCCTGGCCGAGGGCTCGGTGCCGGGACCGGTGTTCCAGGCCCTGCTGGCCGCCATGAGCGGCCGCCGCCCCGCATCCTGACTCCCGGGAGGCTACACCGCCCATGCAACTCCGCATCAGTGAAGCCGAGTACGCCCGCCGCCGCAAGGATCTCCTGAACCAGCTGGCCCAGAACGGCCAGGATGGTGTTCTGCTGTTCGGAACCAACAACATGTTCTACCTGTCCGCCTTCGCCATGATCCCGACGGAGCGCCCCATGGCCTACGTGCTGAATGGCTCCGGCCGCTCCGCCCTGCTGGTGCCGCGCCTGGAGCAGGAGCACGCCGAGGAGAACGCCCTGGTCGACATCGTGCGCAGCTACCCCGAATACCCCGGCGAGCGCCATCCCATGCAGTTCCTCGCTGACCTGGTGAAGGAGCTCGGCATGGGCTCCGCCCGCATTGGCGTGGACGGCGACGGCTACGGCGCCATCTACGGCTACCGCGGGCCGCGCCTGTCCGACGCGCTCCCCGAGGCCAAGGTCACATCCGTCCGCGACATCATCGAGGACATGCAGATGGTGAACTCGCCCGAGGAGATCGCCCTGGTGCGCGAGAGCACGCGCTGGGCCAACCTGGCGCACCGCCTGCTCCAGGACTACTGCCGCGACGGCGTCACCGAGAACGAGGTCTCCTCCCGCGCCTCGTACGAGGCCACGCAGACCATGATCAAGACGCTGGGCAAGGACTACCGGCCGCTGTCCTCTGGACGCGCCGGCGCCTCGGCCGGCTTCCGCGGCCAGATCGGCAAGGCCTCCGCCCTGCCGCACGCCATCACCAGCAACGCGGTGATGAGGCGGGGCGACGTCCTGGTCACGGGCGCCGGCGCTTCGGTCTGGGGCTACTCCTGCGAGCTGGAGCGCACCATGATCCTCGGCGAGCCCAACCGCGACCAGGCCCAGTACTTCCAGCACATGCTGAACGTGCAGAACATCGCCCTGGAGGCCATCCGGCCCGGCATCCCCTGTGCCGACGTCGACAAGGCCGTGCTGCGGTATTTCGAGGCCAACAACCTGCAGAGCACCTGGCGCCACCACACGGGCCATGCCAAGTCGACCCAGGTCCACGAGGCGCCGTTCCTGGACCGCGGCGATCAGCGCATCATCAAGGTCGGCATGATCTTCACGGTCGAGCCGGGCATCTACGTGAACGGCCTGGGCGGCTTCCGCCACAGCGACACCGTGGCCGTGACCGAGACAGGCATTGAGATGCTGACCTTCTACCCCCGCGACCTGGAGAGCCTGAGCATTCCGGCCTAGTGGCCGTGACGGGCGGCGTGTTCCGCCGCCCGCTGCAGCCCGCCCAAAGTCGTCATCCAACGACCTGGCGAGCGTGACGGCTGCAGCGGAACGATCGTGACGGGCGGCGCATGCGCCGCCCGCTCAGAACCCGCATTGGCAGGGCTTGCACAGGGCAGCCTTTCCCGCGGGAGGCTGATCCCACATGGCACCGTCGACGCCGCGCTTCCGCGCCGCGGACGTGCAGCGCGTCCAACCCAGATTCCGCATGGCCCGACTTGGTGCGGCGGCCGTCGCGGCCACCATGATCCTGGCTGGCTGCTCCATGGGCGGCGCCGTCCGCCAGGCGCCGAATCCGAATAACGCGGTGACCGGCCGGCCCCCGACCGAGCTGACGCGGATGGATGCGGCCGCCGTGGCCATCTGCAACGCCGCCGTGCCCCAGAACGCGGGGACGGCGGGGGCCAGCGCCCAGGACATGATCGGGCGCAGCGCCCCCACCGGCACGGCAGCGCCA
>DATLTP010000129.1:0-10663 GCA_035533535.1 Bacillota bacterium
CACCACGGGATCGGCCGGCACCCCCAGTGGGGCGACACCCGCCGACAGTGCCACCTCCGGTTCCGCCCCAATCCAGATCGCTGAAACCGGTTCATCGTTGATGTACCCGCTGTTCAACATCTGGCAGCCGGCGTTCCAGAAGCTCCATCCCAATGTACAGGTGACCACGACCGCCACGGGGAGCGGCACGGGCATCGCGCAGGCCATCTCCGGTCTGGTCCAGATCGGCGCCTCCGATGCCTACATGGCGGACGCGCAGGTCAAGCAGCACCCGGACGTTTTGAACATTCCGCTGGTGATCTCCGCGCAGCAGATCAACTACAACGTGCCCGGCCTGAACGGTACCCACCTCAAGCTCGATGGCGCCGTCGTCGTGGGCATCTATGACGGCACGATCAAGTATTGGGACGCTGCCCCGGTGGCGGCGTTGAACGCGGGCGTGACGCTGCCGCACCTGGCCATCGTCCCCGTCCGCCGTGCCGATGGCAGCGGCGACACCTTCCTCTTCACGCAATTCCTCACCGCCACTGGCGGGGACGCCTGGAAGGCCACGGGCTTCGGCACGACCGTCACGTGGCCAGCGGTGGCCGCCGAGGTCGCGAGCAAGGGCAATCAGGGCGTCGAGCAGGCACTCAAGCAGACGAAGGGCTCCATCGGTTACCTCGGCATCTCCTGGCTGGAGACCGCGACCAAGGATGGCCTCGACTACGCGGCGCTGCAGAACAAGGCCGGTAAGTTCGTTCTGCCCGCGGCGGATACGATCACCGCGGCCGTGCAGGCCTCAGTCGGCAGCACGCCCCCTGATGAGCGCATCTCCCTGATCAACGCCGCTGGAGACAACTCGTATCCGATCATCAACTTCGAGTATGTGTTGGTCAATAGCCACCAGCCCTCGGCCGCCCTGGCGAGCACGCTCACCGAACTGCTGACCTGGGGTCTGGACCCCAACGGCGGCGCCGCCAAGACCTTCCTCGACCAGGTGCACTTCGTTGCCCTGCCTGCAGCGGTGGCGGCACTGAGTCGGGCCCAGATCGCCAAGATCAAGGCCTAGGCGGGGCGCGAGCCGGGCGCCAGGGATGGCTGATGGAACGCGGGGCGGCCGGGGGACGTGGCGAACTCTGCACGTCGCCGGCCGCGCTCCCGCGTCGTGGGCACGGTGGACCAGGGCGCGTTAGGCTGTAGCTGTAGCCGAGGGAGGGGCGTTGTGCGGATGCGGCGACGCCCGCGAGGGGGCTGGCTGGCGGTCGCGGCCTTGGCCGCGGCCCTGACGCCGACGCTGCTGCTGGTCACCTTGGCCGTCCTGTTCGTTTCGGCGTGGCCGGCACTGGTCTGGAACGGCTTGGCGTTCGTGAGCAGCCACGTCTGGAGCCTGGGCAACCTGTACGGCGGCACGCCCGTGGTCCGGCACGGTTTTGCCGCGCCTGCCGGTGCCGTCTACGGCGCGATTCCGTACATTGCGGGGACCGCGCTGACCTCGGCCTGCGCCCTGGTCCTGGCCGTGCCGGTCGGGCTCGGTGTCGCGGTCTGCTTGGCGGAGCGCGCCCGTGGCGTGGCGGGCGATGTGCTCGGGTTCTTTATCGAACTGATCGCCGGCGTACCCAGTGTCGTCTTCGGGCTGTGGGGCTTCATCGTGCTGGTTCCCTGGATCGAACGCCGGGCAGGGCCCGGCCTTGCCCATGTGTTCGGCTTCATCCCGTTCCTGCGCGGACCCGTGCTCTCGGGCCAGGGCCTGCTGGCGGCGGCGATCGTGCTGGCGGCCATGATTCTGCCGCTGATCGCCGCGGTGGGGCGGGACGCCCTGCTGCGGGTGCCGCGGGAGGTGCGGGACCAGGGCCGCGCCCTCGGACTGACCGACTGGGAGACCCTGCGCGACCTGGTCCTGCCGCCCGCCGTCCCCGGGCTGGTGGGCGGCGTCATTCTGGCCTTGGGGCGCGCGCTCGGCGAAACCATGGCGGTGCTGATGGTCAGCGGGACCGGGAACCTGGTGCCGCATACGCTCTTCAGCCCCACCACCACGATGGCCTCGGCCATCGTCCTCGATCTGGACAGCGCGTTCACCGACGCCACCGGCATGGCGACCGCGGCCCTGGCGGAACTCGCGGTCGCGCTGATGGTGATCACGGTGCTGGTGAACCTGGCGGTGCCGTTGCTCGGCGAGGGTGTCTCGCGCGTGGCGACGATGGTCAACGCCGGGCGGGATGCCCGATGAGGACGCCCGTGCGTCGGCGCGTGGGCAATACGGTCATGGTCACGCTGGCGTGGTTGGCCGTGGGCGTCGCGTTGTTCCCCCTGCTGGATATGGCGCTGCTGGTGACGCGCCACGCCCTGCCCGCCCTGCGGTGGCACGTTTTGACGACGGTGACCCAGGGCCTCAGCGGCGGGGTGGCCAATGCCATCGCCGGGTCCCTGCTCCTGGTGGGCTTGGCGGCCGCCATGGCGATCCCCGTCGGCGTCCTGGGCGGCACGTACGTGGCGGAACGGCGCGGCGGGGCGTTCGTTCGCGGCGTCCGGCTGGCGGCGGACGTGCTCGCCGGCGTACCCTCGATCGCCGTTGGCTACTTTGGCTACATCGCGCTGGTCCAGGCGCTGGGCTGGGGCTTTTCGGCCCTCGCGGGCTCCCTGGCGCTGGCCCTGCTGATGCTGCCCTACGTGGTGCGCACGACCGACTATGCCGTTTCCGCCGTGTCGGACGATCTGCGGGAGGCCTCCCTGGCCCTTGGGGCCGACCACACGACGACCGTCCGCCGCGTGGTCCTGCGGGCCGCCCTACCCGGCATTCTGACGGGCGTCATGCTGGGCACCGGTGTGGCGGTGGGGGAGACGGCCCCGCTCATCTACACCGCGAGTTGGTCCAGTTTCATGCCGACGGCGCACCTCACCCATTCGCCGGTGGCCTACCTGACCTACGTGGTCTGGACGTATATCGACCAGCCCTTTGCCTCGGCACACGCGTTGGCGTACGCCGCCGCCTTCCTGTTGATGGTGGCCGTGCTGGCCCTCAATGTCGCGGCGCGGTGGGCGATCCGTCAGAGATCGTCGGGGGGCGGCGGAGCGTAATGGAGTACAGCGCCGGGGAGCCGCGCACGAGCACCACCGTGGGGAACGTGGCCGAGCCGAATGGCCGGCTGTCGCGCCAGGACAGGGGCGGCTCGGTCCTGGGCCAGGTGGGTGGCAGGGCCCCGGCGCCGAACACCGCCGGTGCGGAGGTCGTCCTCCAGGCAGTCGATTTCCACCTCCACTATCCGGGCATGCACGCCCTCAAGGGCATCAGTCTGGAGGTACCCGCCTCGCAGATCACCGCGGTCATCGGCCCGAGCGGTTGCGGCAAATCGACCTTCCTGCGCAGCCTCAACCGCATGAATGATCGCATCCCCGGCATCACCACCCTTGGCCGCGTCCTCTTCCGGGGTCTGGACATCTATGGGCCGAGCGTCGATCCCGTGGCGTTGCGCCGCCGCATCGGCATGGTCTTCCAGAGGCCGGTCGTCTTTCCGATGAGCATCTTTGAGAACGTCGCCTATGGCGCGCGGATCCACCGCTTGGACCGCACCTCCGCGGGCATGTGGGCCCGCGTGGAACGCTGCCTTGGGGATGCCGGGCTGTGGGATGAGGTCAAGGATCGCCTACGGCAGCCAGCGGGCGACCTCAGTGGCGGCCAGCAGCAGCGCCTGGTGATCGCTCGGGCCCTGGCCGTCGACCCGGAGGTGATCCTGCTGGACGAGCCGACCTCCGCCATCGATCCGGTCGCGACCGGCCGAATCGAGGACACCCTGGTGCGGCTGGCCGAGCGCTTTACGATTGTCATCGTGACGCACAACCTGCAGCAGGCGGCCCGGGTTTCCCAGCGCACCGTGTTCTTTCTGGGGGGGCAGCTCGTGGAGGTCGGGCCGACCGAGGAGGTGTTCAGCCGGCCCCGCGACCAGCGCACGGAGGCGTACTTGACCGGACGCTTCGGCTGACGCTGGCCCGGCGGCGCCGGAGAGGGCGTCACGGGACTCTGCATGAGGGGGGCCGTCCGCTGTGGTAGTCCGGCAGGCGTTTCAGGCGCAACTGAACGAACTCGAGCAGGGCATCGTCGCGTTGGCGGTCCAGGTCAAGGACGTGATCGCTCGGGCGGTGGCTGCCCTGGCGGCGATGGACGCTGACGCGGGCCGGGAGATCGTGGCCGGAGACCGCGCCATCGACGACCGGGAGGCGTACTTGGAGCGGGAATGCCTCCGCCTGATCGCCCTGCAGCAGCCGGTCGCCGGCGATCTGCGGGCGATCGGCGCCGCCCTGCGCATCCTCATCGATCTGGAACGGATCGCCGACCATGCCTCCGATATCGCCCGGACGGCCGTGCGCCTGGAGGGCGAGGCCCTGCTGGGTCCCCTGGTCGAAGTGCCGCGCATGGCGGAGTTGGCGCAAGATATGGTGGCCAGGGCCGTGGACGCCTACGTGCGCCGTGACGAGGTCGCGGCCCGCGCGCTCGTGGCGGTTGACGACGAGGTGGACCACCTCTTCTCCCAGGTGTTTGGCGACCTCATCGTCCTGATGGGCCAGCGGCCGGAAGCCGTGCGGCAGGGTACCCACCTGCTGTTTGTCGCCTCCCACCTGGAGCGGATCGCCGACCACGCCACCAACCTCGCCGAAGCGGTCATCTACGCGGTCACCGGCCAACGACCGGAGTTGAACGACTGATGGCGGCATGGGCGTTGGTGGTCGAAGACGCGGATTCCATCCGTGAACTGATCGGATTTCACCTGGGCCGTGCCGGATTCGAGACCACACTGGTGGGGAGCGCCACCGAGGCCCGCGCGCAGTGGGCACGGCGGCGGCCGGACGTGGTGGTGTTGGACCTGATGCTCCCCGACGCCAGCGGCTGGGACCTCTGCAGGGAGCTGCGCGCCAGTGGCGGTGGCGCCCGGACGGCGATCATCATGCTCACGGCGCTCGATGAGGAGGCGGACCGGATCACCGGCCTGGAACTGGGCGCCGACGACTACGTCACCAAGCCGTTCTCCCCCCGGGAACTGGTGGCGCGGGTCCGCGCCGTCCTCCGCCGCAGCGGCGCGCCGCGCGGCCCCGAGGCCGAGGTGCTGCAGGTCGGCCCCCTGACGGTGGACCGCCGCCGGGTGGAGGCGAGCGTGGGTGGGCGGCCGCTGCCGCTGACGGCGACCGAGTTCAAGATTCTGGCCGCGCTGGCCGAAGCGGGCGGCGAGGTGTGTACGCGCAATCACCTCTTGGACTCGGTGTGGGGCGAGGGCTTCTTCGGCGATGGTCGCACCGTGGATGTGCATATTCGGCACATCCGCGAAAAGGTCGAGGCCGCCGGTTCGCCCGACCTGCTGGAGACGGTCCGTGGGTTCGGATACCGGCTGCGTGCCGAAGGCGGTCCCCCATGAATGCGTGGTGGGGCCTGGGGCTGGCCGCCGCCGCGGTTGCCGGCTACCTGACCGGTGAGACGGTGCGGGAGCGCCGCAATCGGCAATCCGGCGCCACGCTGCGGGTGGCCGCTCACAACCTGATCCGCGCGGCCGCGGACCTGGGGTTCACTGTGGCCGCCACGACGGTCGGGGACCCCCTGGCCGCGGCTGCGGTTGAAGTCGATCTGCAGCGCGTGCGCTACTGGATGCAGGACCACTGGCAACGCTCCGAGGACGAGCGTCGCCGGTTGGCGGCCGTGCTCTCTGGCCTCACCGAGGGCATCCTGCTGATCGACCCCTACGGCCGCGTCCTGCTGGTCAACGAGGTGGCCCAGGCCCTCTGGCCGCGGCTGCGACCCATGCTGCGCGGCTGGCATCAGATCGAGCTCTTCCAGGACGCCGGCCTGGACCGGGCGCTGTCGTTGGCGCTGCGCGCCGGCAAGGCCCAAAGCGTCGATATGGAGCGACCAGGACCGCCGCGGCGCTACTGGCGGGTGCGCGTTCTGCCGCTGGGTGTGGGGCAGGCCCCCAATCCGACCGCCGAGGCTGCGCCGGAGGCGGAGCAGCCCCAGGCCGGTGCGCTGGTCGTCGTCCAGGACGTCAGCCTTCAGCGTGCGGCCGAACAGGTGCGCCGCGATTTCGTGGCTAACGTGTCGCACGAACTGCAGACTCCGCTGACCTCGGTTCGCGGGTACGCGGAGACCCTGCGGGACCATGACCTCTCGGCGGAGCAGCGCAGCCGGTTCACCGCCCGCATCCTCCAAGAGGCCGAGCGGATGGCCGCACTCGTCCGCGACCTCCTGGCCCTCGCGCAACTGGAAGCGCCCCACTGGGCCCGGAGCGGGCCGGTGCACCTGGAGGAGATCGCGCGCGATGTCGTTGCCGGGCAGGCGGCGTACGCCCACGACCGCGGCATCGCCCTGGCAGTGCAAGCCGAGGTGGTCGTCGTCGCCGGACGCAGCGAGGAGTTGCGCCGCGCCCTCGAGAATCTCGTGCGCAACGCCTTGGCCTATACACCCTCGGGTGGCCGCGTGGAGGTGCGGACGAGCCGCAGCGGGGCCAGCGCCGTAGTCGAGGTGGTGGATACGGGTACGGGCATCGACGCGGAGGCCCTACCCCGCATCTTTGAGCGCTTCTACCGGGTGGATCAGGGACGCAGCCGGGATACGGGGGGCACCGGGTTGGGACTGGCCATCGTCAAACACACCGCCGAAGGGCACGGCGGGCGTGTCGAGGTGCTCAGCGAGCCGGGGAAGGGGAGTAGCTTCGCCCTGGTGCTGCCTGCGGTCACAGGGGGAGCAGGGCCGGCGCCCGGCTGACCGCGCGTCGTCGCCTCGGCAGGGTCAGCCCGAGCGACGGCCGCGGCGCCAGCAGGCCCAGCCCCCGGTGCCAGCCGCGCCCAGCCCGGCGGCCGCAACGCCCCCCCACGCGGCCGCCGCGCCCGTCCCGATCCCGCTGGCCGCCCCCTTCCCCCGCACCCAATCCCCACGACCGCCCCCCGCCCCCCCTTACTTCCCTCCGATCGGCGGAGGGAGGCCGGGCGACCCGGCGAAGCCACCCCCACAGGACGGGGGGATGGCGGTGCATCTGGCCTGGACCACCCTGGGCTCGCCCCGATGGCCCATCGACAGGGTGTTTGCCGAGTGTGCGCGCGCGGGATACGAGGGAGTCGAGTTCCGCTGCCTCCATGGCAAGGCGATCGATCCCAGCCTGCCGGCGGAGGATAGGCGGCAGATGCAGCGCGGCGCCACGGAGTCCGGGCTGCCCATCATCGCGATCGGCGCCAGCTCGGCGTTCTCTTCCCCGGACCCGGCGGTGCGCGCCGCGCAGGAGGCGGACCTCCGCGGCATGCTCCAATTGGCGCATGAGGTGGGCGCGCCCATGGTGCGCGCCTATGGCGGCGGCTTTCCCAAGGCCTACGCGGAGGACGCCGCCCGCTCCTACGGCGGCAGTTTCCCCGCAGGTGTCGCCGCGGACGCGGTCTGCGACTACATCGCGGAGTCCATCTGGCGCGTCGTGCCGCGCGCGGCGGAACTCGGCGTGCGGATCGTGCTGGAGACGCACGATGGCTTGTCGTCGGCGGCGATGGCCGCCAAGGTGCTCCAGCGCCTGGATACCCCACACGTGCAGGCCCTGTGGGACGTACTCCACCCGACGCGGATGGGGGAGACGCCGCGGCAGGTCTGGGACCTGATCGGCCCCCGCGTCCACCACGTGCATTTCAAGGACGGTCGCCGTGACCCCACGGGGCGGTGGCGTGCCGCCATGGACGGCGAGGGCGAGGTGCCGTTGCTGGATTGTCTGCGGGTGCTGCACGAGGAGGGCTATGCGGGCTGGGTGACCCTGGAGTGGGAGAAGCACTGGGAGCCGGACATCGCCGAGCCCGAGGTGGCCCTGCCGCGCAAGATCGAGGTGGCCAGGGGCTGGCTGAGGGAACTGGGGGCGTAGCCCCCGGTTCCCTCAGCCAGCCCGCAGCGGATCGTGGCTGCGGGCCGCGCAGGCCTGGTCCCGCCCTTGCTCGAGTTCCACCCCCCCGCACACCACCGCCCTTGCTGCCCTGCAGCCGAGCCCGGCATCTGTTAGACTCGTGCCGACCCCGGCCCCCTCCCGCCATCTGCCGCAGCAATCCCCATGCCATCAGGGGGCGACGGACCAATGGAACAGCGGCCCAACCCCTCCGCCCACCGGCCCTCGTTCCCGTTCCGGGCCCCGGAGGGCGGCGGCCTCGCCCAAACCCTCCCCGCCCGTGCCGACACCGCCCCGGAGCACCGCTGGCACCTGGAGCACATCTACGCCGACGACGCCGCCTGGGAGCGCGCCCTGGCCGACCTGCAGGGTCAGGCCGCCGTCGCCGCGGGGTTCCGGGGCCGTCTGGGCGAGGGTCCGGCCACGCTGCTGGAGGCCCTGCAGGCCCAGGACCGAGCCGGCCAGGTGATCGAAAAGCTCTTCGGCTACGCCCACATGCACAGCGATGAGGACACCCGCGTCAGCACTTACCAAGCCGCCTCCGACCGCGTCGCCGCCCTCGCGACCCAGATCGAGGGCGCCTGGGCCTACTTCGAGCCCGAACTGCTCGCCCAGTCCGAGGCGACCCTCCGTGGCTGGGTGGAGGCGCCGCCGCCGGAGGCTGCGGGCCTGCGCGTGTATGCGCACAAGCTGGATAATCTCCTGCGCACCAAGCCCCACGTGCTCTCGGCGGGCGAGGAGGAACTCCTGGCGCGCGCCGGGGAGATCGCCCGCACCCCCGACACCGTCTTCGGCATGCTCAACGACGCCGACCTGACCTTCCCACAGGTGCACGACGATCAGGGCCAGGGGGTCGAACTGACCAAGGGCCGCTTCATCCGCTTCATGGAGAGTCGCCACCGCCCGGTCCGCCAGGAGGCCTTCGAGACCCTCTACGCCGCCTACGGCAAGCAGCGCAACACGCTGGGCGCCCTGCTGGCGGCCTCCGTCAAACGCGACTGGTTCTACGCACAGTCGCGCCGTTACGACAGTTCGCTGCACATGGCCCTGGATGCTGACAACGTCCCCGTGGCCGTCTATGACAACCTCATCGCCGCCGTGCGGGCCAACCTCCGGGCCCTCCATCGCTACCTGCGCCTGCGCCGTCGCGCCCTGCGCTGCGATCGCCTGCACATGTACGACCTCTACGTGCCCCTGGTCGAGGCGCCCGACACCACCATCCCGTATCCGGAGGCCCTCCGCACGGTGGAGCGCGGCATCGCTCCACTGGGCGAGGACTACCTGCGCCGGTATCGGGAGGGCACGGCCGGCGGTTGGGTGGATGTGTTCGAGAACCAGGGGAAGACCGGTGGCGCGTACTCCTGGGGCGTCTACGGCGTCCACCCCTTCGTGTTGCTGAACTACCAGGGGAGCATCGACCACGTCTTCACCATCGCCCACGAGTTTGGCCACGCCCTGCACAGCCACCTGACGCAGGAGACGCAGCCCTACCCCTACGCCGGCCATTCCATCTTCGTCGCGGAGGTCGCCAGCACCGCCAATGAGGCCCTGCTGATGCGCCACCTGCTGGAGCGCGCGACCGACCGCCGCGAGCGCGCCTACCTGGTCAACCACCACCTGGAGGAGTTCCGCACGACCGTCTTTCGCCAGGTGATGTTCGCGGAGTTCGAGAAGATCATTCACGAGAAGGTCGAGAAGGGCGAGGCCCTCACGGCCGACTCCCTGTCGGCGGCCTACCGCGAGCTGAACGTGGCCTACTATGGCGCGGAGGTCGAGATCGACCCGCAGATCGACCTGGAGTGGGCACGCATCCCCCACTTCTACCACGCCTTCTACGTCTACAAGTACGCCACCGGCTTCGCCGCCGCCCAGGCCTTGGCCGAGGCGGTGTGCGGGGAGGGCGAAGCGGCGCGGGCGCGCTACGTGGGCTTGCTGCGCGGCGGGGCCGCCAAGTACCCTGTCGACCTGCTCAAAGACGCCGGCGTGGACATGACCTCGCCGGCGCCGGTGAACGCCGCCCTGCGCGTCTTCGGCCGCCTGGTCGAGGAGCTGGAGGGCCTCATCGAGTAGGGCGAACTTCCGCAGATGGAATTTGGCTGCGATATATATCGCGGCTGAGAGCCCCAATGCCGACCGCCTCTGCCGGGGAGTGATCACCGCGACCGCGCCGAAGGCCCCAGAAGTGCCGGAGACCCAGTTCACGCACACGCTGGTCTATCGCTGGACGCCCCGCTGGCTCGATGCGC
This sequence comes from Bacillota bacterium, assembly GCA_035533535.1. Lineage (GTDB taxonomy): Bacteria > Bacillota > Sulfobacillia > RBS10-35 > JAJYVM01 > JAJYVM01. Next base: position 10,118 of record DATLTP010000129.1, read on the forward strand.
CGCGCGAGGGTGTCGCCGACCAGTTGCGCGCGGTCCTGGCGGACCACCCGACCGTCACGGTGCGCGGCGTCTACAGCACGGCCGGGCTCCGGCCGGATGCCGACGTGGCCTTCTGGCTGCTCGCGGAGGACGTGGCGGCGATTCAGGCCGTCGCCGCGGACCTGCGCCGCACCACGTTCGGACGCTGCTGCGACCTCGCCCACGCCTTCCTCGGGGTGGCCCACCGGCCGGAGTACGTGGGCGACCACTACGCGAGCTTCCAATTGGGGAAGTCACCGCTGCGCTATCTGTGCCTGTACCCCTTCGTGCGCACGCCGGAGTGGTACCTGCTGCCGCACACCGAGCGCGGTCGGATCCTGCGGGAGCACGGGCTGATGGGCCGGGAGTTCCCGGAGATCCAGACCAACAACGTGCAGGCCTTCGGGCTCGGGGATTGGGAGTGGCTGCTGGCCTTCGAGTGCGACCGGCCCGAGCGCTTCACCGCGCTCATCCGCCACCTGCGCGCGGCGGAGGCCCGGAAGTGGACGCAGTCGGAGACACCCTTCA
>DATLTP010000130.1:0-2872 GCA_035533535.1 Bacillota bacterium
TGCTGGTGTAGCTGGCGTGCAGGAAGGTGAACGTGGGCGTGCTCGGGTAGGCGTCCTGGGCGGAGGAACTGTGGTACTGCAGCCCCGACCACGTCCCGAACCGGGCCAGCGCCGTGACCAGCGACCAGCGCGTCGCCGCGCAGTACGGACAGTACTCGGCGCCGACGTAGAGGAAGACCGGCTTGCCGGCGCTGCCCTTCCACAGGGTCGAGACCCCTCCGGCGGCCACCGTGGCCCCGCCGGTCCCGGCCGCATCGAAGACGGCCGTCGGTACGGTGGTGAGCGCGGTCAGCACGTCCGCGGCCACCGGCTGGCCATCCAGAGACGAACCGGCGTTTCCCCGGGGCAACGCGAACTTCACGACCAGGATCACCACAATGGCGAGGCCGATCGCCGCGAGCAGCCACACGGCCCCACTGGGACCGGGGCGCCGCCGACGGTAGCGCGGGCTGCTCTTGCCGACCGGGCCCTTGGGTCGTGCCGCCACGGATACTCCCCCTGCCTGCGCCGGGTCCCTGCTACTGGTACCCGATCCCCACGGAAAAGGAAAGCCCCTCGGCCGCCGCCAGGGCCCCGGCCAAGCCTACCATAGCGACAGGCTCGGCCGACGCCCCCCGGCGCCGGCGTCGCGATGGCGCCTCCCCGCACGCAGGCACCGCTCGCGGTGGTCACCTGCACCGCACGCAGCGGCCGCCGCACGCGGGAAAGGCCGCCACAATTGTGGCGGCCCAAATGCCCGCAGGCTCCGGCCCCGAGCGCACTCAGAGGCCCGGGGTCACGGCGGCGATGTTCGCGCCGGTTGTCGGGAAGAGCTTCGACACGCCCGCCAGGGCCTGCGCCGATTGCGCGCTCGCGCCCTCCAGCGCGTTGAGCTGGTTGGCCATCTGTTTGGCGCCGAGCTGCGGGCTGACCTTGCCGCTGGTGATCTGGTTGAGCCAGTTCGAGACGATGCCGTCCGCCTGGATGGGCTGGTATTTATAGTACAGAGTGCAGAAGGCGTAGTTCTTCTGGGCGGCGTCGGCGAACCACTTGAGGTCCTTGTTGCGCAACGGCGGGGCCACCTGCACGATGGTGGTCTGCCAGTAATCCCACAGTTGCACCAGTGACGGCGTCACCAGGTTGAGCTGAATCTGGAACTTCGGCCAGGCATTGTCGAAGGTGCCCCCTGCCTGCGGCGCACCGAGGTTGACCCACTTCATCAGTTCCCAGGCCTCGTTCGGATTCTTGCTGGCCTGGTTGACCAAGTAGCAGTCGATGGTGTCAAAAGTGGAGCGACCCTTCGGCCAGATGGGGTTGGGCAGCAGGTTCCACTTGTAGCTCGTGCCGAGCAGGTGCGCACCGACGTCGACAACATGGGCGCTGTGGTACTGCGCGAACACCGCGCGCCCCGAGGGGAGGATGTTCGTGTCCTGTCCGCCGTTGAAGATCGCGGTGGACTTCATGTTGTCCCTGACCCAGGTGAGGCAGTCCGCCGCCTCAGTGGTGTTCATCAGGGCCTTCTCCTGCGTGTCGTCCATCTCCAGGGCGCCCCAGCCGCGCAGCCACCAGTTGAGCTGGCCGGAGTCGAAGTAGACGGAGAGGCCGCTGCGCGGCTTGCCCGTGCTGGTTTTGCCGACGCAGGACTGGAAGAGGGTGGCGGCTTCCTTGTAGGTCCAGGACGGGTCGGGGTAGGGCAGGCCCAGCTGGTCCAGGATGTCCTGCCGATAAAAGATGGCCATGGTGCCATCGTAACTCGGGAGGCCGTAGAGGTGGCCCGCGTGGCTGTCGGCGTCGAGATGGCCCTTGGACCAGAGCGTCTGGGGGATGTTGTCGCGACGCAACAGCGGATCCAGCGGGACCACCATGCCGGCCTGTTCCAGGGTGGGGATGTCGCCGCAGCACATGTGCAGCACATCGGCGTATCCCTTCCCTGCCAGGCTGGCCGCAATCTGGCCCGAGGCGTTGCCCCAGCTCGTGGGGAAGACCGACGCCCAAATGCCTTTGTACTGTGGGTTCTGGTTGAAGTTTTGATCGACGAACTGCTGAAAGATGGCCGCCGTCGTCTTGTTCCACGGAATGAACTGCACGTTGGCTTGGAAGAAGAGGTGCACCACGCCCGAGCCGGGCACCGGCAGGACGCCGCCCGCGGCACCGGCGGCACTACCGGCGTTGCCACTGGCCGGCGTCTGCGCGCACGCCGCGAGGACCGGCCCGGCGACCACGGCCGTCGCCGCGGCGGCAGCGGCCTGAAGGGTGCCACGCCGCGACATCCGCCGGGGGGAGGCGCCGCGTCCCTCGCCGCGATCCGACGTCGGAGACCCAGGGTCGCCGGCCGGTCGCCGGCGGCCCGCAAACCAGCGGGCTGCCGCGCGGACCGCGGGTCTATGGGCATCAGGCCCGCTGGGCGCTGGCACGCCCGCTCGCCCCGGAGCCATGGGCACCGCCGCGTCTGGGGCCTCGCCTCCGCGTACCTCGGGCCGTGGGAACTGGTCATCGATCAGGGCCATGTCAATCCGCCTTCCCTCACGCCGCATCACACCGTTCATCCAGAACATATCGCGCCAGGGACGTGGTCCGGCGTTACCGCGTGCTCCGTGGCGACGGTCCGGCGACACATTTCGTCGTGCCATGCCGTAGCGCCTTCAGCATGTTGCTGGCGGCGGTGGGAGGCGGGCGTGCACGACCGGACGGGCTTGGGGCCGGAGGGGGAATTCGCTTGACGCGGTGTCGCATGGCGCCGGTGGGGGGGGCTGAACACCCTGGGGCTCAACGGGCGGCGTCCCGTGGGCGCCGCATGCAGGCGGCGCCCGGCAGAACACAGGTGCCCCCTGCTCATGGCGGCCCGCCTGCGCACCCGCGCCTGGGCTGGCCATCGGCGCTTGGACCACCTGCG
>DATLTP010000131.1:0-17253 GCA_035533535.1 Bacillota bacterium
AGGTTCAGGAACATGAACAGCATCGGCACGAGGCCCCCGAGCGGCGTCAGCGAGTCGTGGAAGTTGTTCACGGCCCCGGTTGTGTACGCCGTGGTGGCCGTCGAGAACAGGGCGCTGTCCCCGATGCCGAAGCGGACTTCCTTGCCCACCCAGTTCGCGCCGACGATGTGCAGCAGGGGGTTGCCGGCCGCCTCGGCCGCGTAGACCGTGGCGATGCCTGCGGCGTAAAGCAGGAGCGTCACGCCGGCGATGACCCAGGCCTGGCGCCGGCTCTTGGCATAGCGCCCGAAGGTGAAGACCAGGGCCGTCGGCAGGATCGACATCATCAGGATCTCGAGAATGTCGCTCAACCCGCTCGGATTCTCAAACGGGTGCGCCGAGTTGGCGTTGAAGAAGCCGCCGCCGTTCGTGCCGATCATCTTGATGGCCTCGAACGCGGCCACGGGCCCGCGGTCGATGAGCTGCAGGGCCCCGCCCAGGGTGTGCGCCAGCACGGCCGGGCCGAACGTCTCCGGCACGCCGAGCGCCACCAGGAGGACGGCGCCCACGACGGTGAGCGGCAGGAAGACGTAGATCAGGGCCCGCACGAGGTCGCGGTAGAAGTTGCCGAGGGTCTGGCGCTGCGCGACCAGGGCCCGGATGAAGGCGATGGCGAAGGCCATGCCGATGGCCGGGCTGATGAACTGCTGGATCATCAGCACGATTTGCGCGAAGTAGCTCAGGGTCTCGCCGGAGTAGGCCTGCCAGTTCGTGTTGGTGACAAAGCTGTTGGCCGTATTGAAGGCCAGGTCCGGGCTCTGGCCCTGCCAGCGCAGCGCCAGGTAGGTGAGCACGGTGCCGATGACGCTGATCATCAGCATGGCGCGAAAGTAGCCGCGCCAGTCCTGCTCGCCGTCCGCGGCCGGCCCCGCAATACGGAGGAGCAGGCGCTCGACGGGCTGCAGCCAGCGCACGCCGCCCTCAAAGACGTCGTGCAGGTAGCGGCCGACGGGCACGGCCAGGATCAGCAGGACGGCGAAGTAGACAGCGATCCCGAGGATGACCATCGCTTAAAAGCGCTCCGGGTGGCGGATCACATAGATCAGGTAGACGCAGACCAGGGCCGCGAGCGCGAGCAGCACGTCCACGACGGATCCCCTCCTACCAGCGGCCGAACCAAGTGGCGGACATATCCAGCAAGATGTACAGTGCCCCGATCGCGATCAGCATGGCGGCGTCGGCCACCGGCGAACAGCCCCCTTCACCCCGTGTAGAGCACGATCTCGATGTTGCGGAGCCTTCGCATCACGGTGCGCGCAGGTTCCCTCAGGTTGCCGCGCGCCGTGCGCGACGAGCCAAGGACGACCGCCCGGGCCCGCATGGCGAGCGCCCGGTCAATGACGGCGCGCGCCGCGCTGCGGCAGTCCGCCACCTCGAACTCCGCCCGCAGCCCCTGGCGGCGAAAGCCGGCGACCCAGCCGCGCAGCTCGGCCATGGCAGCCGGGTCCAGCGGCCAGGCGCCGAGCGGCAGCACGCCCGGCACCTCGCGGACGTGCAGCAGTAGCATGCGTCGCGACTGCGCGGCCATCATCCAGCCGGCCGCCACCCGCACGAGCCGGAGGCTGGGCGGCTCCCCGACCGAGGCGACGAGCACGCCGCCCGCTAGCGGGTGCGGCACAGGCGGTGCGGCCTGCGAATTGAACCGCGCGCGCACAAGATGAAGCGCATCCGCAGCCATGGCGCCCGTCCTGCACCCCCCGGCACGGACGCCATTATGCGGCCGCGGCCATCAAGGGAGCCTCAACGGGCGTTGGCGGGGAATCAAGAACCTGTATAGATCGGCGGAGCGAACGCTGATGGGCGGGGCTGGCTTCGATTGCGCAGGTGGCGCCGAGTGCCAGGTGGTCAGCGACTCTGACGTGTCGGGGCAAGGCGCGTCCTCTAGCCAACGCCGCTCGCTGAGAGGGTCCCTGCTCGGACGGCGCGCGGTCGCTGCCATCCGTGCGTGCAGCGAGCCGGCGTAGGCCGGCTCGCCCGCAAACGCTCAATCGTCGGCGGCGAAGGTGTAACCGACCCCGACTTCCGTCAGGATGTACCGCGGGTGCTCCGGGTCCGGCTCCAGCTTGTGGCGCAGCAGGCTGACGAACACCCGCAGGTACTGGACGTCATCGGCGTACTCCGGACCCCAGATGTGCGTCAGCAGCATCCGGTGGGTCAGGACCTTGCCGGCGTTGACCGCCAGGTACGTCAGCACGTCGTACTCCTTGGGCGTCAGCCGGACCGGGCTGTCGCCCACGGTCACCCGCCGCCGCGCCAGGTCGATGCGCAGGTCGCCGGACTGGATGACGGGGGCCGTGACCTCCTCGCGGGCGCGGCGCCGGGCGGCCCGGATCCGCGCCAGCAACTCGCCGGCGCCGAACGGCTTGACCAGGTAGTCGTCAGCCCCGGCGTCCAGGGCCTGCACCTTCGTCGCTTCATCCTCGGCCACCGAGAGGACGATGATCGGCACCTGGCTCCAGCCGCGCAGGTGCACGCAGACCTCGCGGCCGTCCATGTCGGGCAGGCCGAGGTCGAGCAGGACGAGGTCCGGGCGGTCGGCGGCGGCCGCGTCCAGGCCCTCCTGGCCCGTCTGCACCGTCTGCACGTGGTAGCCGTGCGGCTGGAGCATGGCGCGCAGGGCACGGCACATCTGCGGCTCGTCGTCGATGATCAGGATGCGGTCAGCCACGGGCGCCGACCTCGTTGGGCTGGGCCGCCGCCCGGCTCAGCGCGGGCAGGGTGAGGGTGGCGATGCTGCCGCCGCCTGGCCTGGGCAGGATGGCGGCCGTGCCGCCATGGGCCTCGACCAGCCCGCGCACGATCGATAGGCCGAGTCCGACGCCGCCATCGTCCGCCCCGGCCCGGGGACGCCGCGCCCCCCGCCGGAAGGCGGCGAAGACGGCGGACTCCTCCCCAGACGGAATGCCGGGGCCGCGGTCGCAGACGGCGATGCGCACGCTGCCGCCAGCGGGCTCCGCCCGCAGCTTCACAGGCGAGCCGGGCGGCGAGTACTTCAGCGCGTTGTCCAGGAGGTTCGCCACCGCGGTGCCGAGGAGTCCGGCATCGCCGGCAACCGGGGGCAGGTCAGGGGCGATCTCGACCTGCAGCCGCTCGCCCAGGCGCCGCGGGCCCACCACCTCGATGGCGGCGGCCACGATCTCCGAGGCGCTGCAGGGCCGCCGCGCCAAATTGACCTCGCCGGCCTCGATGCGGGACATGAAGAGCAGGTTGCCGACGGCGCGGTTCAGGCTGGCCGTCGACTCATCCAGGGTGGCCAGCAGCTCCGCGCGCATGTCCGCGTCGTTCCAGACGGCCGGGTCCTGCAGGGCCGTGGCCGCGATGCGGGCCGCGCTGAGGGGGGTCCGCACATCGTGCGACACGCTGGACAGGAGGGCGCTCTTCAGGGCCTCGCTCTTTTTGACCACCTCGGCCTCCATGGCCTCCCCGAGCAGGCGCACCCGCTCCAGGGCCAGGGTGGTCAGGCTGGCCAGGGCGGCCAGGGTCTCCTCGGCGGGGACCCGTCCGGGATCCTCGTAGTACGCGGCGATGGCCTGGGGCGGGCGCGAGCCGCGCAGGGGGGCGAGCACCAGGGCACCACGGCCCGCCGGCACGCGGACGATGCCTGGGGGCTCGGCGGCGGGCAGGAGCCGCCGCACCCCAGCGGGCAGCGCCTCCTCGGGCTCGCAGCAGGGCACATCTCCCGCCCACAGGGCGTAGGCAACGGCGTCGGCCGCCAGGATGCCGGTGGCGGCGGCCAGCATTTGCCGCCGGGCGTCCTCGGGGCGGGTGACGGTCAGGAGCGAGCGCCCCAGCTCGTGGAGGCGGAGGGCCTCAGCCGCGCGGGCGCTGGCCTCGGCGGAGCGCAGCCGCACGGTGGTGACGAAGCGGCTGGTGACGGCCGCCGTCGTCAGGAAGGTGAACAGGGCGAACCAGTTGGCGGCGTCGGCGATGGTCAGGGTGTCGTAGGGCGGCAGGAAGTTGTAGTTGAACAGGAACGTGGCGGCCAGGCACGCGATCACGGCGGGCCCAAACGCGGTGAGGGAGGCGACGGCCAGGATCAGCAGCAGGTAGGCAAGGGCCACTTCGGTGGGGTTGATGGCCGGGCGGACAGCCAGCAGGCCGAACGTCAGAACGGCCGGCCCCACCACGGCGCCCGCGTAGGCGAGGGGCCCGCTGACCAGCGACCGGCGCTGCCTGCTCATTGTCCTCCAATGTTGCCCCGGCGCGTGCTGCCCGTCAAACTCCCGCGCGGGATCTTCATTCAGGGGACCTTCATTCAGGTTCTGGCAGGCCAGGTGCGCACGTGGCTCAGGTCGAGGCCGGAGGCCTCGACCATGTCGGCGCCCGAGCGGACGAGCAGGTTCACCCCTCCTGCCTCGACCATCAGCTCACCGGGCAGCCGTTCCCGAATGCGGTAGGGAACCGGCCCACCGAAGCGGATGTCCTCCGGCGCGATGTGGCAGAGAAGTTCCGCCCCCACAGGCGCATCCGTCGATAGGCGAAGGCCGCCCGCGGCCAGCACGCCGGGGGCGATCACCTTGGCCGCGAACACGTTCTCGATGCCCAGGAGCTCAGCGACCTCCAACGAACCTGGCCGCTCGAAAACCTCGCGCGTCGGACCCGCCTGCAGGACCCGTCCGCCGTCCAGCACCAGGAGGTCCTCGCCCAGCATGGCCGCCTCGGCGGGGTCGTGGGTCACCAGGACGGTGACGAGTCCGGTCTCCTGTTGCAGCAGACGCAACTCCCGCCGGAGACGCATCCGCACAGGCGCGTCGAGCGCGGAGAAGGGCTCGTCCAACAGCAGGACGCCCGTATCCCGGCCCAGGGCGCGGGCCAGGGCCACGCGCTGGCGCTGGCCGCCGGAGAGCTGAGCCGGCCGCCGGCCGGCCAGCTCCTGGATCCCCAACCGCTGCAGCCAGTAAGCCGCCTGACCGGCGTCAGCCCCCACGGCGAACGTGGCCTGGTCCCAGACGGTCAGGTGCGGGAACAGCCCATAGTCCTGTGGCACGTAGCCAAAGCCGCGGACCTCCGGCGGCAGGGCGGCCAGGTCGTGGCCGCCCTGCCGCAGCCAGCCCTGGTCCGGGGTTTCGAGGCCGGCCAGGAGCTTCAACGTCAGCGACTTGCCGGACCCCGAAGGGCCGACGATCGCCAGGCGCCGGACGGCGCCATGGCTCACCTTCAGTTGAAAGGCGCCGAGCTGCTTCTCGAGTGCAAACGATAGCGGTACGTCATCCCGCGCGACAGCCGGCGGGACGGGTTCCGGCACGGCGGGCGCGGGCTGTGGCCGCGCCCGCCACCGCACCAGGCTCAGGGAGAGAAAGAGAATGGCCGCGGCCACCGAGGCCGCCACCGCCGGCAGGCTCGCCTGCAGCCCGGCGCTGCCGAACTGCACGAAGGTGTAAACCGGCAGCGAGTACGGGTGGTAGGCGACCATCACCGTGGCCCCGAACTCGCCAAACGCCCGCACCCAGGCCAGGAAGAGCCCGGCCCGGATGCCCGGCCAGGCCACCGGCAGGCTCACCCGCATGAAGCGGGCCCAGGGCCCGTGCCCGAGCGTGGCGGCAACGCCCTCCAGCGACGGGTCGAGCGCCGCGAAGGCCGACCGGGCGGCCACCACCGCGAAGGGCGCCGCCACGAAGGTCTCCGCGGCGACGACGCCCGCGAAGGAGTCGGTCAGGTGCAGCGCGGCCAGCGGGGCGTACGGCCCGAGGAGGAAGAGAAGGAGGATGCCGCTGGCCAGGGGTGGCAGCGCCAGCGGCAATTGCACCAGGACGCCGAGCCAAGCGAGCCGTGGCTCGCGCGCCAGCAGGTGGCCGAGGGGAATGCCGCCCAGGGCGATCAGCAGGGTGGCCAGGGTCGCCGCGCCAACCGACACGGCAAGGGCGGGCAGGAGATCGGAGTCCGGCCGCGCCGAGCTGGGCAAGGCCCATAGCAGCGCCGCGAGCGGCGCTGCTATGTAGACGGCCAGTAGGCCAGCCAGCCAAGGGATGGGCCCCGCAGCGCCATGGATGGCGGCGGGAGCAACGGCGGCGCGAGGAGCACGCCCCGCAGCGCCATGAATGGCGGCGGGAGCAGCACGACGCTTAGCCACCCAGCCCCGCCGGGACGGCGCCGGTCGGCTGGGGGGGCACGATGACCGTCAGGCCGTCCGCTTTGAGGAGCGCCTGGCCCTGCGGGCCGAGCAGGAACCGGACGAACGCCAGCGCCCCCGCTGGGTTCGGCCCGTTCGCCAGGGTCGTCACGGTGTAGCTGGCCGACGGCGCCCGGTCGAGCCGAATCGTGGGGATCTTGGCCTCCGCCGCCTCGTTGGCGTAGAAGAAGCCCGCATCGAGCTGCCCAGACTGCAGGCGGCCGATGAGCTCCTGCTCAGGGAAGACCTGGGGCTTCACCGCCTGCGCGTCCTTACTCAGCAGGTCCGCGACCAGCTTGCCCTTGGGGTCGAGCTTCGGATCGGTGCTGCCGACCTGAATGCCGGGCTCCGCCAGGGCCTGGGCCCACGGCTTGGCCTTCAGGTCGGCGGCGAACTTGCTCTGGGGGTTGTAGCCGATGACGACGGGCGCCTGCGCGAAGGTCAGGTACCAGCTGACCCAGCCGCCGCCACCTGCGCCCATCAGCGTGTCGTTGACGGCGGGCGAGGCGCTGATGAAGACGTCGCCGCGCCGCAGCTTGCCCTTGATCTCGTTGGCCACCGCCGACGAGCCCCCGCCGTAGCCCTGGAAGCCATACCCGCTCGCCTTGGCGAAGGCTGGGCCGAGCTGGTGCTCCATCATGTTGACCAGGGAGCCGGCGTAAAGGACCGAGACGGTGCCGGACGCCGGGGCCGCGCTGGCCGTCGGCGCGGCAGGTTTGGCCGGCGTCGCAGGCGCAGTGGCGCCGCAGCCCGCCAGGATCGCCGCCGCAAACAGGATCGGGAGGACCCTACGCAACCTCATCACCCGTCCTCGACGTGTCGTAGGGGCCGAAGGCGGCCAGGTCCGCCAGGAAGTGGCCGGACTGGAGGGCCTCGATCAGGGTTTGGGCGGCCGGCTCGTCACGCGCGACCAGGAGGTCGCAGACCTCCTGGCGGAGTGGCAGAAAGTCCAGGCCGTATTCGGCCGCCGCCACAGCCGGGGCGATTCCGACATCGGCGAGGCCGTGCGCCACCGTCTCGGCGACCGCGGCATGGCCGTCGAACAGGGCTGCATGCGCCGGGGGGACGCCCAGCTCCTCAAGCAGGGCGCGGGCACCGGACCCGACCTCGCGGCCCGCGAAGATCAGGTCGTCCCGCCGCAGGTCGTCCGGATCGGCAAACCCCTTCGGGTTGCCCCTGCGCACGACCCAGCCCATCTCCCAGCGGGCCAGGCGGAACCGCGCAAACCCAGCGGGTGGGGCGACGTCCCGGCCATGGACGGCCGCCGCGTGCACCTCGCCCTGCTGAAGCTGGGCCAGGGCATCGCCGTTTCCCGCCTGCCACCAGTACCCGAGGCCGCAGTGCGCCGCCAGCAGCCCCAGGGCCGGGTCGCAGCCAGCCAGGAACACAGCCGGCGTGGGCCCGGCCCAGGCCTCCACGTGCCCGCCCGCCGCGATCCCGCCGCCAATGGACGCGTGCCAGCGCACGCCGCCGAGCCCGTCCAGGCCGCGGGCGACCGCCCGCCCGCCGATGCGCGTGAGGGCCACCCGTCCCCGCTCGGGCAGGCGAACGCCCACCACGGCCTCCCCACCGAGGTCAAAGAGATCCTCGACCCGGCACTGCAGGGCGTTCGCCAACCGCAGCCCCACCTCGACGCTGGGGCCATAGCGCCCGGCCTCGATCCCGCCCACCGTCTGGCGGGCGACCCCGGATAGCCGCGCCAGCTCCTGCTGCGTGAGCTGCCGCTTCTCCCGCCATTGCCGCAGCCGCACCCGCACCGGCGATCCCTCCAGGCTTGTACTTTGGTCATCATAGCAAATATGCCTGCTCCATGGGGTGGGCAGGAAGCCGGGCGGAGTGGCCAGAAACCCTTGCGGCGAAGGGGTGAGTTGCGGTGCGCTATGACTTCGACCGGGTGATTGAGCGCCGGGGAACCGGCAGCGCGAAGTGGGAGAGCCTGGAGAGCCGCTTCGGCGTGAAGGACGCGCTGCCCATGTGGGTCGCGGACATGGACTTCGAGGCGCCCAAGCCCGTGGTCGATGCCCTGATCCAGCGCGCCCAGCACGGCATCTACGGATACACCCTCAAGCCGGACGACTACCTTGAGGCCATCGTCGGCTGGCAGAAGCGCCGCCACGGCTGGGAGATGCAGCAGGACTGGCTCAGCGAGAGCCCGGGTGTCGTCTCAGGACTGAGCTGGGTCGTGGACGCCCTCACGCAGCCCGGCGACCGCATCCTGATCCAACCGCCCGTCTACCACCCATTCAAGGCCCTCGTCGAGGCCCTGGACCGGACGGTGGTCGAAAACCCCCTTCGCTTCGACGGCCAGCGCTACACGATGGACTTCGACGACCTGCGCCAAAAGGCCAAGGGCTGCAAGGCCCTGATCCTCTGCAGCCCGCACAACCCGGTGGGTCGCGTGTGGTCGCCCGAGGAGCTGCGCGAGCTGGGCACGATCTGCATCGAAAACGGCGTGCTGGTCATCTCGGACGAGATCCACGCCGACCTGATCTACAGCGGCAACCGCCACACCCCGTTCGGCAGCCTGGGGGAACACTTCGCGCGGAACTCGGTCACCTGCATCGCCCCCAGCAAGACCTTCAACCTGGCCGGCCTGGCCACATCGGTGGTCATCCTGCCCGACCCGGCCCTCAAGGCCAAGTACGAGGCGCACCTGAACCGCCTGCACGTGCGCGCGGGCGGCATATTCGGCAACCTGGCCATGACGGCGGCCTACCGCGAGGGCGATGACTGGCTGGACCAGGTGCTGGCCTACCTCGGCGGCAACCGCGACCTGCTGCTGGAAAACCTCAGCCGCGGGCCGATCCACCCCATCGCGCCGGAGGGCACCTACCTGGTGTGGCTGGACTGCCGCGAGCTCGGCATGGCGGACGAGCCGCTGGACCAGTTCTTCCGGCACGAGGCCAAGGTCGTGATGAACGCCGGCGCCATGTTTGGCAGGGGCGGCAGCGGCTTCATGCGGATCAACCTCGGCTGCCGGCGGGCCGTGGTCTCCGACGCGCTGAGTCAGATCGAGGGGGCCTTGGGTCGTTTGCGCCGCGACGCATAAGCGTCGCGGTACGACGCACCGTCAGAGCATGCGCTCGGCTTTGGCGAAGACCGTGTGCTCAGGCCGGCCGGCGAGGATATCCTCGCGGCCCCATGACTTCGTGGCGTTGAACGCCTCGCTCTGCAGGAACGCGGAGAAGGCTTCGCGGCTCTCCCACTCCGAGTAGACGAGGTAGCTCTGCGGCGCGCGAACGTCCCGGTACAGGCGCGACTTCTGGTGGCCCGGGAAGGTCGCGAGGACGTCCAGCACGCCGCCGAAGCGCTCCTCGAAATCGGCCTCGCGGCCGGGACGCACCTCGTAGTTGAGACCGTAGGTGATCAGGTCGGCACCTCCATCGCTATTTTACCGTGAGCGGCCGGGTGGAGGTCGCTTACGCGGCCGCCCGCCCGCGCACCAGGTCGGCGAGCGCATGGGCAAAGGCCGGGTCCGCGTTCGGCATGGCGATCCGCCGCAAGCTCACCCCATGCTCCCGGGCCGTGGCCTGGGCCTCGATGTCGATGTCGTAGAGCACCTCCAGGTGCTCGCAGACGAAGCCGAACGGTACCGACAGCACGCGGTCACGGCCCTCCTGGCTCAGGCGCGCGATCACCTCGGTCAGGTCCGGACCCAGCCAGGGCTCACGCGTGCCGCCGGCGCTCTGAAAGGCCAGCTCCCAGCCGCCGGCGGGGATCCCGGCCATTTCCGCGATGTCGGCCGCGCTCTCGCGCAGCTCCTGCGGGTAGGAATCCTGCCAGGTCAGGATCCGCTCCGGCAGGCTGTGGGCCGAGAAGACCACATGGGGCGGCCCACCGGCCGGGAACGCGCTGCGGGCGGCCTCGATGCGGCCGGCGATCAGGCGGCGGAAGCCCGGCTGGTCATGCCAGCGCTCCACGAAGTGCAGGGGCGGCGCCTGGTGGCCCGCCAGGGCCCTGTCCAACGCCTCGCGGTAGGCGCCCACGGACAGCCGCGAATAGTGCGGCGCCAGCACGACAGCCACCAGGCGCTCTGGGGCCTCCGCCAGGATGTCGGGGACGACCTCGCGGATGTACGGGTGCCAGTGGCGCATGCCGACGTGAACGCGGTAGCCGGCGCCGAGGTCCTGGCCGACCAGCCCAGCCAGCTCCTGCGTGACGGGCAGGAGCGGGGTGTGGCCGCCGATGGCGGCGTACCGCTCCTTCAGCTCGTGGACGGCCTCGGGCGAGACCGGCCGGCCGCCGCGGACGTCGGAGAAGTAGGGCTCCACCTCCTCCAGGTTGCTCGGGCTGCCGTAAGCCATGAAGAGGACGGAGGTCACGGCCTGGTGGCTCCTTTCTCGTGCACGTGGGCCACCAGGCGCGCCAGGTTGTCGGGGTCCGTCCCCGGCAGCACGCCGTGGCCCAGGTTGAAGATGTGGCCGGGCCGGCCCGCCGCGGCGCGCAGGACCTCGTCGGCGCGGTCGCGCACGGCCGCCCAGGGCCCGAGCAGGGCGCCGGGGTCCAGGTTGCCCTGGATGGCCAGGTTGGGACCAAGGACAGACCACGCCTCGTTCAGGTTGATGCGCCAGTCCACGCTGATGACCTCGGCGCCGTCCCTGCGCATCAGGGGCAGAAGCGTCGCGGTGCCCGTGCCGAAGTGGATCAGGGGCACCGTGCCCTTCAGCGCCTGGAAGACCGCCTGGGTGTATGGCTGAACGAACTCGGCGTAGTCACGGGGGGAAAGGGCCCCCACCCACGAGTCGAAGAGCTGGAGGGCATCCGCCCCGGCCGCGGCCTGCGCCCGCAGGTAGGCGATGGTCGATTCGGCCACGCGGCGCATGAGCTGGTGCCAGGTGTCGGGGTCGCTGAGCATCATGCGTTTGACATGGGCGAAGTCCCGGCTGCCCCGGCCCTCGACCATGTAGCTGGCCAGGGTGAAGGGCGCGCCGGCAAAGCCGATCACGTCGACCCCGGGCGGCACCTCGGCCTTCAGGCCGCGCAGGGCCTCGGCGACGTACGGCAGGTCGGCGGCGGGCTCCAGCAGGCGCAGGGCCGCGACGTCCGCCGCGTTCCGCAGGGGGTGGGCGATGACGGGGCCAACGCCCTCGACGAGGTCGAAGGGGACGCCCATGCCGGGCAGCGGGGTGGAAATGTCCGAAAAGAGGATGGCCGCGTCCACGCCCAGGCGGCGCACCGGCTGCAGCGAGACGGCCACCGCCAGCTCGGGGGTGCGGGCCATCTCCAGCATGCTGTGGCGCTCGCGCAGGGCGCGGTACTCCGGCAGCGCCCGCCCGGCCTGGCGCATGAACCAGACCGGCGTGGTGTCAACGGGCTGCCGCCGCGCGGCTTGCTGGACTCGACCGACCGGGGCCACCCCCGAGGGTACACTTTACCACTCTGCGGGCAAGGCCTTGGGTGCTCTGGGCCCGGTCGCCGTCGCGGCCGGCATCTGCAGGCGGTTACGCGCGCCACTCCGGCGCGCGCTCCGGCCTGGCCCCCGCCAGGGCCCGGCGCACACCCTCCGCGTCCAGGTCCGTGCCATAGACCGGGGTGCCCGGCTGCTGGCGCCAGGAGTCGTCGAGGCCGCCCGCGTCAACGGGGTCGAAGCCCAAATCGTCCACCAGACGCATGACCAAATCCTTGGCCACCGGATCATCCCCCGCCACGGGCAGGGCGATCCGCCCCGGCGTTCCCGCCGGCCGGCCCATCTCCAGCAGGTGCTGGGCACGGATGTTATTGAAGGCCTTGATGACCGGAGTGCGGAGCTGCTGCGCCACCCAGCGGCTCTCGGACATGCCCGTCTCGATGGCGGCGATCCGCCCATCCCGACGCGGGTAGTAGTTGCCGGTATCCACGACCACAGCGCCGGGCGCGGCTCCGGCGAGCACGCCCTCGGGCAGGGTGGCGACAGCCTTCTCCGGAATCGTGACCACGATCAGGGCCGCGTCCAGCGCCGCCTCGCTGGCGGGCACGGCCCGGGCGCCCGTCTCGGCCGCCAGCGCCGCGAGGGTGTCCGGCCCACGGGAGTTGGCGACCGCCACCTCGTGCCCCAAAGAGGTCAGGCGCCGGGTCAGGGTCGCTCCGATGTTGCCGGCGCCGATGATACCGATCTTCATGCCGCGATCGCTCCCTTCCCGAAGCTGCGGCTTCTGCCGCGCGCCTGGGTAGTCCTGCCGCTCGACCCCCACAAAGGCGGGGCACCCCGCGAACGCCTTCAGGGTAGACGGGCCAAGGAATGGCCTGCACTCGGAGGTGACGCGCGAATGAATGTTCCTCGATATCGCGGCCTTGCGGCGGGCGCGGTGGCGCTCTTCACGGTGGCGCTGCCGCTGCAGGCTTCGGCCGCACCCCACCGGGGCGGCGACGACAACACCGCCCGCTGCGCCCAGGTGGCGTCGATCGCCAGCCAGTACCCGCAGCTGGCCACAGCCTACCCGGGCCTGAAGAAGAGCCTGCAGGAGTGCAACGCGCCCCAGCAGCAGCAGCAGGCCCAGGCCCAGCAGCAGCTGGCACAGCTGCTCAGCTTCAACGACCTGAGCGGGTACAGCTGGGCGCAGAGCGACATCAACCTGCTGCAGTCGATGGGGATCATGCAGGGCGTCGGCAACGGCGACTTCCGGCCGGGCGGGGTCCTGTCCCGGGTCCAGTTTGCCGCCCTGCTCCAGCGGGTCTTCCACCTGAGCGTGCCCAGCGCGCCCATGGCCTTCGTCGACATCAGCCAGGGCTTCTGGGGCTACAACGCCGTCGAGGCGGCCGGCCCATACATGGGCGAGTTCCAGACGCCGGGTGGCCTGGCCTTCGAGCCGGACCTGCCCATGGTGCGCATTGACGTCGCGGCCTCCCTTGGCAAGATCGAGGTGGCCGAAGGCATGACCCAGCTGCCCACGGCCGCTGCGGCCCAGGCCATCTGGGCGGGCTTCGCCGACGGCAGCCTCGTGCCCGCCGGCCTCAGCCAGTACGCGGCCGCCGCCGTCCAGTCCGGCGTGATGAAGGGGTACGCCAACGGCAACTTCGGCGTCGAGGACACCCTCAACCGCGCCCAGGCCGCGGTGCTGCTGGCCCGTGTGCTGCAGGGCACCGAGACGATGCCCGGCGGTACGACCTCCATCGGCGGCACATCCAGTCTGCAGGGCACCGTCGCGTCCGCATCGGGCACGACCCTGGTCCTCACCATCAACGGCACCTCGGACACCCTGGCGCTGGCCTCGACCGGCGTGATGGTCACCATTAACGGCGAGAGCAGCTCCTTCAGCCAGTTGGCGGCCGGCCAGACGGCCACCGTCACTCTCAACGCGCAGGGCCAGGTCATCGCCATCGCCGCCACGGGCGGCAATGCGGCCGTCTCGACCCTGAGCGGAACCGTGACGTCGGATAACGGCAGCACGCTGATCCTCACCGTCAACGGCGTGCCTGTGACGTTGAGCATCGCTTCCGGCGTGAGCGCAAGCGCCACGGACGGGCAGACGGTCACCGTGAGCCTCAACGCGCAGGGCCAGATCGTGGCCCTGGAGGTCACGGGGAACACCACCACATCGGTGGCCGGGACGGTCGTGACGGCCACGGCCACGTCCGTGACGCTGAGCGTGAATGGCGTCGCCGAGACGTACGCTGCAGCATCCGGCATCAGCCTCAGCCTGGTCCCGGGCGAGACCGTCACCCTGACCCTCAACGCGCAGGGGCAGATCGTCACCGACTCGGTGACGGGCAACACCTCCAGCGTCTCGGGGCCCGTGGTGGGCATCAACGCAAGCGCCATCACGCTCGACATCAACGGCACGAATGAGTCGTACGCCCTGGTGAACGGCGTCACGGTCACCCTCAACGGCCAGACCGGCTCGCTGGCAAGCGTGACCGCCGGGCAGACCGCCACCCTCACCCTGAACGCCGGCAACCAGGTGACAGCCATCGCCGTGACCTCGGCGAGCGCAACCCTGAGCGGCACCATCGTCAGCGTGAGCGGCAGCACGATCGCGGTCAGCGTGAGCGGCAGCACGGACACGTTCTCCATTGCGGCCGGCGCACCGGTGACCATCGGCGGCGCGGCCTCCAGCCTCAGTGACCTGGCGGCCGGCGAGACCGTCACCCTGACCCTGAACGGCACCCAGGTGACGGCCATCAGCGCGACGGCTCCGGTGGCCACCCAGACCGTGAACGGCTACATCATCTCCGATACGGCCTCGAACGTGGCGGTCGCGGTCTACGGCGGCACGGGTGCGACCCTGACCACGTATAACCTGGACCCCGGCGCCACCATCACCCTGAACGGCACGGCCTCCACCGCGGCAGCCCTGCCGCTGGGCGACGCCGCAGCCGTGGGCATCGATGCCGCTGGGCACATCGCCAGCGTGGCCGCGACCACCGCGACCGGGCAGGTGTCCGGTCAGTTGGTCAGCATCAGCGCGACCCAGGCCACGGTCCTGGTCAACGGCAGCCTGCAGACCAGCGCCTTGGGCAGCGCGCCGGTGGCGTTCTCCGGCGGCAGCCTGATCGCAGTCACGTCCCTGCCCCTGGATACGACCGTGACCATCGCCCCGTCAGCGATGGGCGGATCGGCCCTCCTGGTCCACTAGACCCACAAATTGGGGTGGGCCCCGCCTGAGGCGGGGCCCACCCTTTCTTGCATAATGGGGCCATGATCGTTTGTAGGCTCCGCACGCTCGCGGCCTCGGCAACCCTGCTGCTCATCGTGACGGCATCCCTCCCCAGCCAGGCCGCAAGCGGCGCCTTCACCGACCTCGGCGGCTACGCCTGGGCGCCTCGGCAAGCTAGCTGTCCATCGCCGTGTACGGCTCGGGGATGACGACCTACACCATCGCGGCTGGGGCCCAGATCGCGGTGAACGGCACGGCGAGCAGCGCGGCCCAGATCCCGCTCGGCGCCGCTGCCGCCGTCGGCGTGGCCAGCCCCGGCACGGCCGCGAGCGTGGCCGCCACGACGCCCTCCAGCCAGGTCAGCGGCGTGCTGGACGCCATCAGCGCGACGCAGGCCACGATCACGGTGAACGGCGCTCCGGAGTCCATCTCGCTCGGCGCCTCGCCAGTGGCCTACTCTGGCGGCGCGCAGGTCTCCGTGACGGCGCTGCCCACCGGCCAGGCCGTCGCCATCGACCCTGGCGTCATGGCCGGATCGGCACTGCTTGTTCACTGACTTCCTGTGGGGAGCCGCCACCTCCGCCTATCAGGTGGAGGGCGGCCACACGCATGCGGATTGGGTGGGCGCAGGCGCCGCCTGCGCCCATGAAGCACGGTTTCCAGAAGACCTGGACGCGTTGGCGGGGCTCGGGCTGAACGCGTACCGGTTCTCGGTGGAATGGTCGAGCATCGAGCCCCGCAGGGGCCAATTCGACAGCGACGCCCTCGACCACTATCGGGATATGGTGCGGGCCTGCCAGGCGCGCGCCATCTCACCCGTCGTCACGCTGTGGCACTTCACCCTGCCGAGGTGGTTCGCGGAGCGGGGTGGGTGGCTGAATCCCGAAGCGATCAGCGACTTCCGGCGCTTCGCTGAACACGTGGCCGCCGCCCTCCCGACCCCGGTGGCCTGGATCAGCCTGAATGAGCCAAACGTGTACGCGCTCATGGGGTACGTGGCCGGGCTCTGGCCGCCGCATCGATCACGACCGGACGTGGCGCTGCGCATCCTCAGCCGCCTGAGGGCCGCGCACCGGGCGGCGCTTCCCGTACTCAGGGCGACCGGTGCCCCAGTGGGAATTGCCCACCACTACGCGGTGCTCGCGTCAGCGAGCGCCCTCTCCCTGGCCCCGGCGGCGGACGCCCTCTTCAACCGTGCCTTCCTGCATGAACCTGCCGACTTCCTCGGGTTGAACTACTACACGCGCTTTCACTTTGCCGGCTTTCAGATGCTGAAGCCGGACGGGCCCACGCAGATGGGGTGGGAGATCTACCCCGAAGGCCTGCAAGAGGCCATCCAGGCCTTCAGCGTCCGCAGGCTCCCGATCGTGGTCACCGAGAACGGGGTCGCGACCGAGGATGATGCGCTCCGCGCGTCGTTCATCCAACAGCATATCAAGGTGCTGCAGCGGACCGATGCCGATGTCCGCGGCTACTTCTACTGGTCCCTGCTGGACAACTTTGAGTGGACGGAAGGGTTTCGCCCGCGCTTCGGGCTGATTGGCGTCGACCATGCGACGCAGGCCAGGAGCATACGCCCGAGCGCATGGGCGTACGCTCAGATCGCCTTGAACGCCTCAAACGGCGAGCGGCACTTGCGGCAGTAGAAGATGGAGCGGCACCTTGTCGGGCCGAAGAGGTTCTCCTCGAGTACGTCTTCGGTGCCGCAGCGGGGGCAGTGCACCACGTCTTC
The DNA here is from genome assembly GCA_035533535.1 of Bacillota bacterium. Taxonomy (GTDB): domain Bacteria; phylum Bacillota; class Sulfobacillia; order RBS10-35; family JAJYVM01; genus JAJYVM01. Next base: position 16,454 of record DATLTP010000131.1, read on the forward strand.
CGGAGGCGCGATGCCGAAACGGCGGAGCGCCTGCTTCCCAGCCTCCGAAATCCGATGCGTACCCCATGGCGGGTCGTGACGGAACCTCACGACGACACCCGCCCCCAGCTGCTTCCGCACGGCCTCCTCAATCAGGTCCAGCGCAGGGCAGCCGAGAAAGGTCGGAAGCAGGGCCACGTGCACCTGGCCCGCTTCGACCTGCACGTCCTCCACCATCCCCAGATCCACAATGCTGATCGTGGGGATCTCGGGGTCCATGACGCGCGTCAGCGCGTCATGGACCTCTTCCTTGGTCATCACCAGTGCCTCGACGGGTCGGTGCGAAACAGCCCCGTGAGATCTTCCCACAGCCCCTGAAAGTCTGGCCCGTGCTGGGTTCGGCCCAGGATTGGCTGTGCCGCCGGCACAGCCAATCCCCACGCTGTCAGCTCGGGAACGACAATAGCGCGCCAGTCCGCTTCGGCGAGGTCCGTCCCCTCAAACAGGCCCAGCGCCAGCGGCCAAGCCCGGTTCAAAGCAGGTTGCAGGCGCGCGCCGAGGGCTCTTGCGAGGGCCCGGTCGTGCATGCGGTGGTATTTCTCCTCGCGCCCCATCCGCTCAGCGATCGCCCGCAGCTCGGGGAGGTCGCTGTTCAGAAACTGCTGAATCCGCTGCTCCTCGAAGATGTCATACAGATACTGACGGATGACGGAGAAGGCGAAGTCGCGCCCGCCCACCTCAACCAGGCGGGCATGGCGGTAGTCCGCCAGGGGCCGGCCGCAGGCGAGCGCATCGGGGTCGGCCGGCGCAAGCAGCCCATA
>DATLTP010000132.1:0-22987 GCA_035533535.1 Bacillota bacterium
AGGGCCAGGCGCCGGTGAAGTGCGGTCCGCCGGTGACCGACCTCGGGGCGGGGTTGTTCTGCTGCACCGCCATCCTGGCGGCCTACATCCATCGGGAGCGGACGGGCGAGGGCCAGCGCATCGACACCTCGCTCCTGGAGGCGGGGATCGCCCTCTCCGTCTGGGAGTCGGTGGAGTACTTCTCCGGGCGGGGCGTGCCGAGGCCCATGGGCTCGGCGCACCGCATGAACGCGCCCTACCAGGCCATCCGCTGCTCGGACGGGTACATCACCATCGGGGCCAACAACCAGCGGCTGTGGACCACCTTTGCCAACCTGATCGGCCGACCCGAACTGCTGACCATGGAGGTCTTCCAGGACCAGCGCGGGCGGGTGGAAAACCGCCACCTGCTGGAGCAGCTGATCGAGGAGGTCACGACGGGCGGCACGCGGGCGGAGTGGCTGCAGCGGCTGACCGTGGCCGGGATCCCCTGCGGGCCGGTGTACGACTACGACGAGGTCTTCCACGACCCGCACGTGCTGGCGCGGGAGATGGTGCAGGAAGTGGTGTACCCCGGCGGGACCCGCGGCCGGGTGATCGGCCCGCCGGTGAAGATGAGCCTGACGCCGCCGACCGTGCGCAAGCGGGCGCCCAAGAAGGGCGAGCACGCCGAGGAGGTCCTGGCCGAGGCGGGGTACTCCGCCGAGGAGATCGAGCGCATCCGTGCGTCCGGGGCGCTGGGATAGGGGCTGCGACCGCCATGACATCCGACCCCGCGACCGCGCCGGTCACGGCGCAGGCGCTCACAGCCGTGTTCTTCACGATCCTGCTCGGCCTGACGCTGATGCGGGATGGCGGCCGGGACGGCGTGGACGTCCGCCCCGCGATAAGAGCTGCCGACCGCGGATGGGTCCGCCGGCTGCGTGCTCAGCACGGCGGCGGCGCGCTGGTCTCCGTGGAGCTTGACCAATGGGACGACGCCGGAGTGCTGCTGCTGGCGACCTCCGCCGGCGTGCCGGTGGGCTCGCTCCGCTATCTGCTGGGCTCGCCGCCCGATATGCCCTACGCCGATCGCATGCCGGCCTTCGTCCCGACCCTGCCCGCCGGCAGCCGCTACGTGGACGTGGGCCGGCTGGTGGTCGTGCCCGAGCAGCGCTATTTCGGCGTCACGGCCGCCCTGGCCCTGTCCGTGCTGCAGGACCTGCCGAGCCTGCGGGCGGAGGGCGTGGTCACCGTGGCCGCGGACGCCGCTCTCCCCTACTACCGCCGCATGGGCTACCGCACGGCCGCGCGCGGCGAGTACAAGGGAGGCCCGTACCACCTCCTGGCCATCGACGACCTGGCGTTCCCGATGCTCACCGCCATCCGGGCCTTTGTGGCGGCCGCGCGGAGCGCGCCCGCCTGGCGCCTGGACCCGATCATCGCCCCGCCCCGCGCGTAGGCCCCTCCGCCGACTTCCCTGGCCAGCGGGCGTTCGGTGGGATCACTTCCAGGAGCCGGACCGGTCAGCAATGCGCGGAACTCGTGCGCGGTCGCTGGCCGCCCCAAAAGTGGCCGTCGGCTGGGCCATCCCGGCCAGATGCTGCCGGCGGTCGCCCATCGGTCCCAACCTGCGTCAGCTCATCAGGTGGATGGCGCCGTCCGGGTCGCCTGGTCCAAGATCGGCGGCAGCCACCCGAGGACGAGCTCGGCGGCTGCCTCCCACCGGTCGGTGTAATTGTGGTTGCCGCCAGCGATGAGCCGCGTCTGCACGGCTGGCTGGAGGTGCGCCAGGGCCGCGAGCCGCCCCACCGCGTCGGGCTCGCGCTCGCCGTAGGTCACCAGGGCCGGCACCGGCACGCGCGGCAGGTAGGCCGCCAGGTCCTCGGGCCAGCGGTCGGCGCCGCGCGCCACCAGGGTCTGGGCGCTGACGCGGCCGGCGCGGCTCTGCACGCCGGGGACCAGGTCGTCCCCCCGCCCCTCCGCCACCATGCGCGCCGCCAGCTCACCGAGCTCGGGCCGCCACCACGTCGGCGTGCCGCGGGGCGGCGGCGACATCAGCACCAGGCCGCCGACACGGGGATCGCGCCGCTGCGCCTGATACAGGGCGGCCTTCCACCCGCCCAGGCTGTGGCCGATCAGGATCATTCGCCGCGGCGCCAGGCGCCGCTCCATCCAGGCCACCCAGCCGGCGACATCGAGGGGGCCCTCCGCCGGATCTTCCCATGCCGCCCCCTGCAGGGCCGTCGTGCCGTCGCGGCGCACGACCATCGTCCCGTAGTCGTGGCCGCGGGTATTGCCCGAGAGGGCGGGATGGCCGCGCGCGGCCAGGGCCTCGGCCACACGGGCCACGACGCTGGCGTAGAAGCGGCTGGCGAACCCGTGCAGGAGGATGAAGGCCGTGTCCCGCTCGCGGCCGTCCCAGAGCAGCCCCTCGAGGTGGAGCCCATCTTCGCTGCGGGTCGTGACCAGATCGGGCAAGTTCTTCACATTCCTCTGCTAAGCTCACCGTCGTTGTGGAGGTTGGACCCATCATGCTGAAGACCCTGCCGATGATCGGGGCCCTGCTTGCGCTCCTGGCCCTGGCTGGCTGTGGTGGCACGGCGGCGGGCACGGCGCAGGCCACCGCCAGCTCCGCCGCATCTGCCGCGACCCAGAGCACAGCCACGGCGGCGCCCGCGGCGACCCAGGGCACGGCCACGGCCGCGGCGGCTGCCACGCAAACGGCTCCGGCCGGCGCCACGACCTACGTCATCGACGGCGCCTCGTCGAAGGCGTCGTATTCGGTCAGCGAGCTGCTTCTCAACCAGAACATCAACCGCACGGCCGTCGGCACCACGTCGGCGGTGAGCGGCAATCTGGTCGTGAGCGGCGGGCAGATCCAGCCGTCGACCGTGACCGTCAACCTGACCGGGCTCACGAGCGACCAGGCCCGCCGGGACCAGTACGTCCAGAAGAACACGCTCGACACCGCGACCTACCCGAATGCGGTCTTCGCCATCACCGGCGCGACGGGGCCGGCCCTGGCCGACGGCCAGACCGTCACCCTGCAGCTGAGCGGCAACATGACCATTCATGGCACGACCAAGCCGGAGACGTTCGCGACCCAGGCGAGCATGCAGGGCGGCACGCTGCACCTGGTGGGCACGTCGTCGTTCACCTTCGAGGACTTCGGCATGCAGCCGCCCACGATTCTCCACCTGCTGACGGTCCACGACCCGCTGCAGATCAACGTGGACCTGACGGCCAAGCAGGGGTAGGGTCACCCGGACGCCGGCGGGCCGCGCCGCCCGGTTCGGGCGACGCGGCCCTCGCAACGCAACGTGACCCACCGCCTGGCCCGGTCCGTTTGGTCCTTGCCCGCCGTGCCGCCCCGTGCCTAGCCTGAGGGGCGGGGGTGGGTCCATGGTGGTCAACGGCGCGCCGCGCGAGCTGGGTGGCGACCCGCAGCGCAGCCTGCTCATGGCGCTGCGGAACGAGCTCGGCCTCACCGGGTCCAAGCCCGGCTGCGGCGAGGGCGAGTGCGGCGCCTGCACGGTGCTGGTCGACGGCGAGCCCCTGCGCGCCTGCAGGGTCACGGTCGGCGAGGTGGCCGGGTCCGAGGTGACGACGATCGAGGGCCTCGGCGGCCGTCACCCCGTCCAGCGGGCCTTCGTCGAGATGGGCGCCATGCAGTGTGGGTACTGCACCCCAGGCATGGTGCTGACCGCGGTGGCCCTGCTGGAGCGCGACCCGGCGCCGGACGACCATGCCATCGACGAGGCCATGAACGGCAACATCTGCCGCTGCTGCGCCTACCCGGCCATCCGGCGGGCCATCCACCGGGCGGCGGAAGTCCCGCTGCCCCCACCGCTGGCGGCGGCCCCGCCGGCGCCGGAGGTGGCCCGGCGGCCGGCGCGGCCGTGGGACCTCACCCCGGCGCCGGAACGCGATTACTTCGCCGTCTTGGGCGAGGGGCTGGTCGTGGTGCTGCCCCCGGCGGAGCCGGCCCGCGGCTTTGCCAACGGCGGCGCCTGGTGCCACATCAGCCCGGCGGGCACCATCACCGGGTTCACGGGCAAGGTCGACGTGGGCCAGGATAATCGCACGGCCCTCACCCAGCTGCTGGCCGAGGATTCAGGCGCCGCGCTGCCTGCCGTGCGCCTGATCATGGGCGACACGGACGTCTGCCCCTTCGACGTGGGCACGTTCGGCAGCCGCTCCATGGCGGACATCGGCGCCTACATGCGGTCGCTGGGCGCGCATACGCGCGCCCTCATGATCACCCGAGGCGCCGAACGGTTGGGGGTGCCGCCGGCCGAACTGGACGCCGCGGACGGGATCGTGCGCCACCTGCCCACGCGGCAGGCCATCGGATACGGCGACCTCGTGCAGGGCGCGCGCCGCCTGGAGACGGTCGCCGAGATCCCCCCGCCATCCCCGGCGAGCGGCTGGGTGACGGCTGGGCGCGCGACCAGCGCGCCCGAATCCGTGGAGGCTGTGACGGGCGCCCGCCGCTACCCATCGGACCTGCGCCGGCCCGGCATGCTGCACGGCGCCATCCTGCGGCCGCCGGCCCTTGGCGCCCAGCTGAAGAACGTCGACCTCAGCGCGGCTTCTGCCATGCCCGGCGTCACCGCCATCCAGGCTGGCGCGCTCGTGGCCGTGGCGGCGCCCGATGTGCCCACCGCGCGACGGGCACTCCTCGCCATCCGTGCCGAATGGCGCATTCCGCCGCAGGCCGCCGAGGCCGACCTGGTCCAGCACCTGCGCACCCACCCCACCCAGGCGGCGGCCGGGGGCTGGGGCGGCAGCCTCCACCATGAGGCCGGCGACGTCGATGCGGCCCCGGGCATGCGCCTCAGCGCCACCTACACCGCGCCCTACATCGCGCACGCGCCCCTGGAGACACGCGCAGCCCTGGCCGAGTGGGAGGGCGGGCGGCTGACCGTCTGGACGGGCACGCAGACGCCCTTTGCGACCCGCGACGCCCTGGCCGACGCCCTGGCGGTCGACGCGGCCGACATCCGGGTGGTCGTGCCGATGCCGGGCGGCGGCTTCGGGGGCAAGCATACGGCGGAGACGGCCATCGCCGCGGCCCGCCTGGCCCGGGCCGCCGGCCGGCCGGTGCGGATCGTGTGGACCCGCGCCGAGGAGTTCGCCTGGGCCTACTTCCGGCCGGCCGCCGTCATCGATGTGCGCAGCGCCGTGTCCGAAGACGGCAGGCTCACCGCCTGGTCCTTCACCACCTACAACGCGGGCGCCGCCGGGATCCACACGCCCTACGCCGCGGCGAGCCAGCGCATCGACTACGTGCCCGCCGAGTCGCCGCTGCCGCAGGGCTCCTACCGGGCGCTGGCCGCCACCGTCAACCACTTCGCCCGCGAGTCGCACATGGACGAGGTCGCGCACGCCCTCGGCATCGACCCGCTTGAGTTTCGCCTGCGCAACCTCCAAGACGAGCGGCTGGCGGCCGTTTTCCGCGCCGCGGCGGAGCGGGCCGGCTGGGCTGGCCGCGGGCCGCGCGCCATGGGCATCGCCGGCGGCGTGGAGAAGGACGGGCGCGTGGCGACCTGCGTCGAGGTCCACGCGGCGGATGGGCGGATCGTGCTGGACCGGATTGTCACCGCCTACGAGTGCGGGGCCATCGTCAACCCGGCGGGCCTGCGCAGCCAGGTGGAGGGCGCCACGATCATGGGGTTGGGCGGGGCCCTGTTCGAGGCGGTGCACTTCGCGGACGGCCACATTCTCAACGGGTCGTTCGCGGAGTACCGGGTGCCGCGGATCGGCGATGTTCCGCCGATCGAGGTCGTGCTGGTCAACCGGCCGGAGGTGCCGCCGGCGGGGGCCGGTGAGACGCCGATCGTCGCCATCGCCCCGGCCATTGCCAACGCCATCTTCGCCGCGACCGGGCAGCGGATCCGGTCGCTGCCGCTGCTGTAGCCGAGGGGCCGGAGCAGGGGGCTGGACCCTGCCCCCTGCTCTACCCGGTGGGCCGGCACCGGCGGCAGGGGCCCTGCCCCCCTGCTCCGTCCGGTGGGCCGGCACTGGCGGCAGGGGCCCTGCCCCCTGCTCTACCCCGTGGGCCGGCACTGGCGGCAGGACCCTGCCGCTGCTCTACCCGGTGGGCCGGCATTGGCGGCAGGGGCCCTGCCCCCTGCTCTACCCCGTGGGCCGGCACTGGCGGCAGGGGCCCTGCCTCTGCTCTACCCTGTGGGTCGGCACTGGCGGCAGGGCCCTGCCTCTGCTCTACCCGGTGGGCCGGCACCGGCGGCAGGGGCCCTACCCCCTGCTCTGCGCTGTGGGCCGGCACCGGCCGCAGGGCCCTGCCTCTGCTCTACCCTGTGGGCCGGCACTGGCGGCAGGGCCGGTAACCGGCTGCAACGGCCTCCTCGGCTGAGCGGAAGTACACCGCGGACGACTCCTTCGCCCGCTGATGCGTGTAGCAGGTGGGGAAGCAGAAGATGCGCGTGTTGCGGTTGCCGCGGAAGCCGCGGCGCAGGGCCGCGAAGTCGACGCCCTCACGCGCCAGCAGGGTGGCCTTCAGACCCGAAGCGCCGCCTGAATACTCGCCGAGCTCGCCGTCCGCGCGCACCACCCGGTGGCATGGGATCACAAACGGAACGGGGTTGGCCGCCAGCGCCGAGCCCACCGCCCGCACGGCGGCCGGCCGGCCGATCGTGGCCGCCACCCAGCCGTAGGGCCGCACCTCGCCCCGCCGGATGCCGGCTGTCGCCGCCAGCACCTCACGCTGAAACGGCGTCAGGCCGGCGAGGTCGACGGCCCTGTCCGCAGGCCGGCGGCCCTCCAGCGCGCCCAGGACGACGTCCGCCAGCCGCCGCGGCGGGGCATGCTCGCGCACCAGCAGCCGGCCGAAGCGGGCACGGGCGCGCAGCACGAACCCTGCCTCGTCGTGGGCCGAGACCAGCACCAGCCGCTGCGGGCCGAAGGCCAGCCAGAGCGAGCCCACCTCGGTGGCGAGGTCGGCGTACCGCAGGGGCGGCTCCCCCGACCGCAGCTCACTGCCCAGCATCGCGCGGAAGCCAGGATCCATCAGCTCCGGGGCCTTCAGCAAGATAGACCCTCCTCAGGGCGGCCAGGGCACGGTGGGCCAGCTGCTTGGCGGCGGCCGGGCTGCATCCCAGCCGCTGCGCCACCTCGGCGTGGCTGAGCTCCCACGAAAAGCGCAGGACGATGACCCGCCGGTGCGCCGGCGACAGCCCGTCCACCAGGGCCCACAGCGCGCGTGCCTGCTCGCGGGCCACGGCTTCATCGCCGGCGCCCGGCTCGACCCCGGGCGCCTCGCTGGGCTCGCGGCGGCGGGCGCGGTCCCGGACCAGGTTGGATGCAATGGTGAAGAGCCAGGCCCGGAACGGCGCCTCCCGCGCCTGAAACCGCGGCATGGCCTCGAGGGCGCGGCGAAACGTCTCCGCCGTCAGGTCCTCGGCCTCGATCCGGCTCCCGGTTCGGCGGTAGGCGAAGGCGTAGACGGCATCCACGTGCCGCTGGTAGAGGTCCCCAAACGCGGCGCGATCGCGCCGCGCACGCTCGATCAGCGCCCGTTCGTCCATCACGATTCGTATAACGGCAAGGGCCGGCCGGCGTAACGGGGCCTCACATGCGGGCCCTGACCTCCGCCGAAATCTCGCCGTCGGGCGGCGGGCCACCGGATGCGGGGTCGGCCGCCGCGGGCGCTGCGCCCCGCCGCCGCCACGCCCGCAGCAGGACCGACAGGACGCCCGCGCCGATCACGATGACGATCGGCGGCAGCCACCAGGCCAGCGCGCCCAGGCCGTTCTGGCTGGGCAGCGCCAGCACGCCCGCCCCATACTGCTGCTGGAACTCGGCCACGATCTGCTGCGGGGTCTGACCCGCGTTGAGGTCGGCCAGGATCTGGGCGCGGAACTGGTCCGCAAGCTGCGTGGGGCAGTCGGCCGCGCTCATGTCGGAGGCGCAGTCGGGCGGGTGCAGCTGGGCGGCGACGCTGCTCACGCTCGGCGTGGCGGCCATGCAGAACAAAAGCGCCGCGAACAGGGCAACCCAGGCCAGGCGCCGCATCAGCTCACCCCCGCGAAGGCCGAGAACAGCCGCTGCATGTCCGCCGGCGTCATCGGCCCCGGCACGTGCAGCAGCAGCGTCCCCGACGGCGAGATCCAGAAGCTCTCGGGCTGGCCGGTCACGCCGTAGATCGCCGAGACGTGGCCGCCCGTGTCCAGCAGCACCGGGTAGTCGATCCCGGCCTTCTTGACGTAGGTCGCGACCTCATTGGCAGGCTCCATGCGGTCGACGCCCACGATGGTCAGGGCCGACCCCGACTGCTTCTGGAGGCTGATCAGCTGCGGAATCTCCTCCTGGCACGGCTGGCACCAGGTGGCCCAGAAGTTGAGGACGATCAGGTGCCCGCGGAAGCTGCTGAGCGGCACCGTCTTGCCCTGCAGGTCCGTCAGGGCAAAGGCGGGCGCCGGTTTGCCCGCGACCGCGTGCGGCGAGCCGGCGGCCAGGCCGTAGACGGCCCACGCGAACAGGCCGGCCAGGATGACGATCACAAGCCAGCGTACGGGACGGCGAACGGAGGCCGTGGTGGGCGTCAAGCGCCGAGAAGCCCCCCGAGACGGCCGAAGCCGCCGAAATAGACCAGCAGGCCGACGAGGATGAGCATCGCGCCGGCCACCTGCTCGACCGCGGGCAACTTGGTGAGGAAGCGCTGAAAGCCGTGAACCCCGAAGGCCACAGCCACCAGCGGCAGCCCCAGCCCGGCCGCGTAGACGGCGAGCAGTCCGGCACCGCGCCAGACCGTGGCCGCATGGCCAGCCAGCAGCAGCAGCGAGGCCAGGACCGGCCCGATGCACGGGGAAAACCCGACCGCGAAGGCCGAGCCCGCCAGCACGGACCGCAGCGCGCCGCCGCCGCGGGGGGCGCGGGCCACCCCGCTGAAGCGGCCGCCGAGGAGCCCAATCATCTGCAGCCCGAAGACGATGATCAGCAGCCCGCCGACCTGCTGCACAAACGTGCGGTATCTGAGGAGCAGCTGACCCACGGCGCCCGCCGCGGCGCCCATGCCGACAAAGATGGCCGCGAAGCCAAGCACGAACAGGGCCGCGCGCGCCGGCGCCCGGGCCGCGTCATGCTCCGCCAGGTAGCCGACGTACCCGGGCAGCACCGGCAGCACGCACGGCGAGGCGAACGATAAAAGACCAGCCACAAAGGCGACGATCCACTGCGCCACAAGGTCATTGTGGCATAGAAGGCGCGGCGGGCGCAGCGGGACCGTGCAACCAGGCCGACCAAGTGTTGGATGCTCGCCTACGCGAGCATTCATGCCGGTTCCGATGCGGAGCGATGGAGTCTCCGCGACCCCTCAACGCGCCCCCGCCTGACCCCGATGCACCCTCCGGGGGGTGGTCGGGTGCGCTGGGCCCTGCTGGGTGCAGGCCTTCTTTGGTTCAGCGACTGGATCAACCCGCCGCATCCGCCGTCCAACCCCCTGCTGGCAGCCATCGTCGCGGTTGGCCTCGCCGCGTTTTTGGCCTGGCTGCTGACCCAGGCGGGCGCCGACAGCTACCACGAGCCGATCGCCGCCGTCTGGCTGGCCGTTGTGGCGCCGCTTCTGGCGGCCGCCACCGGCTCGGTCGACGCCGAGCGCGTGCGCCTGGCCGCCATCAGCGTCCCCGCCATGATCCCGCTTTTGGCGCCGTTCGCGCCGAAGCCCGGCGACGTCGTCCTCGGCCGCCGCCTCGGCTTCCCCTGGCGGCCCGTCCGCGTCGGCCATGACGACCGCTTCCGCCACATGCTCTGCATCGGTCCGAGCGGCACGGGCAAGACCCTGACGGTGCTGGCGCCGCTTTTGCGCCAGGACCTGCAATCCGGCGCCGGCGTCATCGTCGTCGAGCCGAAGGACGGCGAACTGGCGGGCATCTGCCGCGACTTCTGCCGGGCCCGGGGCCGCGCCTACCGCGAGATTGCCCCCCTCGACCTCGCGGGCGAGCCCTGGAACGCCCTGCAGGGCAGCGCCCCCGCCGTCGCTGAACGCACGCTCTTCGCCCTCGGGCGCCTGCAGGGTGGCGACCGCGCCCCAGCCAGCGCCGGCGCCGCCTACTACGACGCCCTCGGCCAGAGCGTGCTGCGGCACGCGGTCTACGCGATCAAGGGGGCCCTTGGCGACCAGGCCACCCTCGCCGACCTGCAGGCCATCCTCAGCGACGCCAACGCCCGCGCCCAGATCCTGGCCCGCTGCGACGACGCGGAGGTCCACCGCTTTTTCGCCGGCACGTTCGCCGCCTGGCGGCCGGACGAGCGCGCGCGCAATCTGGCCGGCATCCTCAACAGCCTGGACATGCTGCTGGCCCACCCCGACCTGCGGCGGACGCTGACGCCGCCGCCGGAGACGGGGATCCGCCTGCCTCAGGTGCTGGCGGAGGGCGGCGCGCTGCTGGTGACGCTGCCAAGCGGTGAGCTGCTGCGGGCCGGCGAGGCCCTGGGCGCCTTCTTCCTGGCGGCGCTGACCGCGGCCGTCTTCGCGCGGCCGGCGAGCCCGCGCCCGCCCGTCTTCCTATACGTGGACGAGTTCCAGCGCTTCGCCACCCCGGGCTTCGCCGACTTCTTGGCCATGGCGCGCGGCTACCGGGTGGGCGCGGTGCTGGCGCACCAGAACCTCGCCCAGCTGCGGGTGGCCGGCGGCCAGCCGCTGGTGGAGACGGTGCTGGCCAATACGCGCACGCGGATCGTGCTGGCCTGCGACGCGCCGGACGCGGCGGCCCTGGCCCCGGCGCTGCGCTGCCCGCCGGAGCGGCTGCAGACGCTGCCGTTTCGCAGCGCCGCCTGCCTTTTGCCCGGCGGGCGCACCCGCTTCGTGCGGCTGCCCGCCCCGAACGCCCGCCATCCACAGGTTACCCACCGTCTGTGGATAAACCGAACGCCCGTTCGCTGACCCCAATCTGTCAGCTTATGCGCGTTGGCGGGCGCGCATACGCGCGCCCCTATTTCTTCATCTGCTTCAGGGCCCGGCGGAAGTGCTCAGCGCTGACCGCCAGCCCGGGAACGATCTCCGGGTCGATGAACAGGTCGCCCTCCTCGGTCAGCTCCAACACGTCGCGCATGCACTCCATCCCCGCCTCGCGGCACAGCGCGGCGAGGTCAGAGCCGCAGAAGTCGTCGCACTGCTCGGCGATGGCCAGCAGGTCGATGTCGCCCAGCAGGGGCATCGCCCGCGTGTGAATGCGCAGGATCTCCGCGCGGCCAGCGGCGTCGGGCAGGCCGACCTCCATCTGGAAGTCGAAGCGGCCGGCCCGCCGCAGGGCGGGGTCCACGTGCTCGGGCCGGTTCGTCGTGGCGACCACCACCACGCGGCCGCGGTCGAAGAGGCCATCCATCAGGGACAGCAGCTGGCTGACCAGCACCGCCTCGAAGTTGTGGCTGACGCGGCCGCGGTCCGGGGCGATGGAGTCGATCTCGTCGATCAACACCACCGACGGCTGCAGGTCGCGGGCCTCATCGAAGACGCGGCGCAGGTTGGCCTCGGACTCGCCGTGCCACTTGCTCAGCACCTCGGGCCCGTTGATCAGGCACAGGTGGGCGCCGCACTCGCTGGCCAGGGCCTTTGCGATCAGGGTCTTGCCGGTTCCGGGCGGGCCCGAGAGCAGCAGGCCGCAGCGCGCCTGGACCCCCAGCCGCTCGAAGACGCCCGGGTAGCGCAGGGGCAACTCCAGGTTCTCGCGCACGAGCTTGATCTGCGGGCCAAGGCCGCCGATGTCCCGCCAGCGGACCGTGGGGATGGTGCGCTGGTTGACGGCTGGGGCCTGTGCCTTGGCCGCCTTGGCGCCCTCGCCGCCGCGGCCGGCCGCGTGATTGAGGGCCGCCGCTGCGGGCGCCGGCGCAGCCGCCGCCGGGGCCTGGCGGCCGCGCTTTTCCACGCCGACGGGCACAAACTGGCCGTTGTGCCAGCCTTCCTTGTAGGTCCACTGGGGGTCGCTCTTGGGGTCGATGCGGTCCGGCAGCCGGTCGATGATGTTGTCGATCTCGGCCGGGAACAGGGCCGGGCAGCTCACGGCCAGGGAGCGGTTGAGCGACTCGTTCACGGCCTGGCGCAGCTGGCCCTTATCGACGACGAAGACGCGCTCCTTCGTCAGGCGGCCGAACTGGAACCAGCCGCGGTGGTTGGTTTCTGAGATCGGGATCATGCGGCAGGGGAACAGCTGGCGGGCAGGGCCGACCCGCGTCTCGTGCACGGCGGCGCCGGCGCAGTACGCGCGCCGGTCGGGCGAGCTCAGCCGGGCGCGGTAGCAGGTGAGCAGCCCCTCCAGGCGCTCGCGGTCCACGGGCTGCCCGTTCAGCAGGATGCGCGTGTTCGCCCAGCCGCCGACCTTTTCGATCAGGCGGTCATAGGCCTGCAACTGGTCCTGGTTGAAGCTCGCGGAGAACTCGCGCGGCTTATCGTCGCTCTCGCGGAAGCTGGGCTGAGCTTGGGCCAGCTCCAGCGCCTCGGGGAACGCCGCCGAGCCCGTCCGCCGGAAGATCACCCGGATATCCAAGCCTTCACCGTCCCTTGGCAACTGCATCTCCCTGATCTGCCGCCATCCTTGGCGACCGCATCACTCAGAACTGCCGCCGTCCCTGGCGGCTGCGTCACGCAGAACTGCCGCCATCCCTGGCTCCGTCAACCACAAGCCGTCGATATTTCTACCCCCGCCACGGATTGGTCCTCCCTGATCCGCCACCCGCGGCCATACTACGCCGCGGAGGTGGACGGGATGGTCCCCAGCGATGCCTTTGAGATGGTCTGGAAGTCGTTCCTCTTCTACGCCCTGCTCGTCGCGCTGCTCCGTATCATGGGCAAGCGCGAAATCAGCTCGCTGACGGCCATGGATCTCGTCGTGTTCATCATGCTGTCCGAGGCCGCGATCATCTCGATCGCCGACAAGGAGATCCCGGTCCTGATCGGTGTCCTTCCCGTGCTGACCCTGGCCGCGCTCGAGATGGCCATGGCCTTCCTCAGCCTGAAGTTCCCCACGTTTCGCGCCGTCGTCGAGGGCGTCCCCGCCATCCTGATCGACAAGGGACGCCTGGACGCGGATGAGCTGGCCAAGCAGCGCATGAACATCCACGACCTGCAGGCGGAGCTGCGCCAGCACAACATCCCGGGCCTGGCGGACGTCGAGTTTGCCATCCTGGAGACCTCCGGCAAGCTATCGGTGGTGCCGAAGCCCTCCAGCCGCCCGGCGACCAGCCAGGATGTCGGCAAGGCCAAGAGCCCGACGGCGGGGCTGCCAGTGGACCTCATCGTCGACGGCGTCGTCAACCGCGACGGCCTGCAGATGCTCGGCCACGACGAGCGCTGGCTGAACGAGCAACTCGGAGGCGTGAAGCCGGCGGACGTGTTGGTCGCGACCCTGGACAGCAGCGGCAAGCTGTTCGTCCAGCGCCTGCACGGGCAGCCTCAGATCCAGCAGACTCAGGACGGCAAGGGGTCGAAGGGCAAATGACGGAAGCGCTTTCGCTGCTCAACCCGACCGACTTCGACAAGCTGCTGCAGGCCGCGGACCGCTCGGGCCACCCGTACCGCGACCGCGCCCTGCTGCACCTATTCTGGCACTTCGGGCCCTCGCCGCGCCAGGTCCTGGCACTGACCATGCAGGACGTGAACTTCCTGGCAGCGCGCGTGCGGTGGCCCCGCGGCGGCGAGCAGCCGCTGCCCCCCGAGGTGCTGCAGGCCCTGACCTCCTACATCAGCTTCGAGCGCGACGCCCGCTGCGCGCGCCTGTTCTGCGGCCGGCGCGGCCGCCCGCTGACAGCCGTGCAGCTGGACGCCTTCTTCCGCCGGCTGCGGGCCCTGTCCGGCGTGCCGGTGACGCCGCGCATCCTGCGTATGTGCGCCCTCTTCCGCATGCTGCGCACCAACCCAGTCCGGGCCATGACGGCCGTCATGGGGCGGCGGCCGGCCCGTTAGCGGGGCCCGTCGCCGCCCCCCTCTCCCATCTGACAACTTCACCCGCCTCCGTCGATAAATTCCTCAACAGATCCGCGCGGGAAGCGACAGGATTCATCGCTTTGCCGGACGAAGCGGAATCCTACGCCCCACCCGCCAAGGAGGCCGAGCACCCGTGGCCCGCCACCAGCTACCGGTGGCCCTTCTGTTGGCTGCGGTTCTATCGAGCTGTGGCCAGACCACGATGGTGATGTCCCCAATGCCCGCCACCGGCGTGCTGGCGCCCGTGCGGCTCGCCGCCTCGGCGGTGGAGGCGCCGGCCGCGGTCGCGACCGCCTCGGCGCCGGGGGCGCAAGCCACGGTCGCGAGCGCCTCGGCACCGGCGGCGCCGCCGCCAGCGAACGTGCCTGCAGAGAGCCCTGCTCCCGCCGGTCCGCCGCTGCACCTGCCCACACCGGCGAACGTGCGCGCCATCTACTCGACAGGCTGGACGGCAGGCTCGCCCGCGTCCCTGCAGCGCCTGATGACCTACGTGCAGCAGAACGGCCTCAACGCCATGGTCATCGACATCAAGGACAACGACGGCCGCCTGAGCTTTGCCCTGCCGGGCACGGAGGCCCAGAGCATGGGCGCCGACGGCGCCAAGATCGCTGACCCGGTGTCGATGCTCCAGCACCTGCATGCGGCGGGGATCTACGTGATCGGCCGCATCGTGACGTTCGCGGACCCATGGCTGGCCACCCATCGCCCCGACTGGGCCATCCACACGCCGGACGGCGGGCTGTGGCACGACCCGAACGGCAACGCCTGGATCGACCCCAAGAGCCAGGCCGTCTGGACGTACAACATCCAGATCGGCCAGGCGGCCGCCAAGCTCGGGTTCGACGAAATCCAGTTCGACTACATCCGCCTGCCGGAGGAGCGCATCGCCGGGTACAACATCGGCAACGCGCCCGCGGACCGCGAGGCGCCGGTGGACGCCTTCCTCACCCAGGCGGTGCGCCAGATCACGAGCGTGCCCGTCTCCGGCGATGTGTTCGCCATCGACGCGGTCGCCACGAGCCCAGAGGACCAATACATCGGCCAGGACTACACGCAGATCGCGCACATCCTGCCCGTCATCTCACCCATGGCCTACCCGTCGCTGTACGCGCCTGGCGAGTTCGGTATCCCCAACCCCAACGCGCGGCCCTACGACACCATCTGGCAGACCCTGGCCTCGGCGGAGGCGCGCGCGGCGGACCTGCCCAGGGCCAGCATCCGGCCCTGGATCCAGGACTTCAACCTGGGCGCGCCCGCCTACGGCCCGGCGCAGGTCAACGCCGAGCTGCAGGCCCTGGCGGCGGCCGGCATCCACTCCTTCATGATGTGGAATGCCGGCAACGTCTACACCGACGGCGTCGACTTCGGGCTGGTCAGCCGCACGCCGCTCCTCGTGCCCGACCCGGCCTGGCTGGCGGCGGCCCATTCGCTCCTGCCGAGCGGCGTGCCCGTCTGGCTGCCCGCCAAGATCCCCGGGAGCCAGGCCTACAGCGTGACCAGCACGGCGGACGCCCACAGCTACGCCGCCGTGCTCTGGGGGACGCCCCTGGCCCTGCCCGCGAACGACCCCACGGCCCAGGCCGGCCAGCCGCTGCTCGAGGTCAGCGGCGCGCGGACGCTGGCCGACCTGGCGCCCCTGCCGGCCATGATCACCACCGAGCTCGCCGGGGCAGGACACGCGGTTCAGCTGGCAAACGGTGCGCTGGCCACGGCCAGCCCTGCCGGGGCGGGGTTCGTCCTCACCTGGCAGCGCGGCGGCATGGCGTTTCAGATCTGGGCCCCGGATCTGGCCTTGGCGACCGCGGCGGGGAGTAGCATGCAACAGGTCCAACTCGTGGAGGGACGATAGCCATGGAGCGGGGTGCCCTATCCCTCTTGCTCGCCGTGACCCTGGGCCTCGCCGCCTGCGGAACCGTGGCGGGTCCGGCCAGCGTCGCCGTCAAACCCGCGACCGCGCAGCTGTCCCCGGCGCCGGCCAGCGCCAGCGTGCAGCCGGCAGCCAGCGTCGGAACCGGTCAGGCCGCGACGACAGTCGCGGCACAGGACGGCCCCTTCGTCCCGAACGAGCTGGGCCAGGTGCCGATCCTCGAACTCCACCGCGTCAACACGCCCGAGGGGCGCTGGCAGATCACGCCCGACCACCTGCGCGCCCTCCTGAGCAACCTCTACACGAGCGGGTTTCGGCCCGTTGATTTCCGTGACGTCGTCAACCGCCACATCGACCTCCCCCGCGGCTACGCGCCGGTCGTGCTGACCTTCGACGACGGCGACCCCAGCCAGTTCCAATGGGCGCCCGGCGAGCAGGGCCTCACGCCGTCGGCGGACAGCGCCGTCGGCATCCTTTGGAACTTCCACCTGGCACATCCCGACTGGCCGGCGGCGGCCACCTTCTTCATCAACCACACGCCGTTCGGAACCGACAGCGCCGCCAAGGTGTCCTGGCTGGTGGCGCATGGCTTCGAGGTCGGAGACCACACGTGGGACCACGTTGACATGACCAAGCTCGATTCGGCGCAGATGCTGCGCGAGGTGGGCGGGATCGCCGCCTGGGTGCAGAACGCGGTGCCCGGCTACCACGTGGAGACGCTGGCCTACCCCTATGGCTTCGCTTCCCGCCTGCCGGCCACCGCCTGGGACGGCACCAGCGGCGGACAGACCTACCACATTGATGCGGCGGTGCTGGTCGGCGCCAACCCCGCGCCCTCGCCCTACAGCAAGGAATGGTCGCCGCTGGCGGTGCCGCGCATCCAGGTCGCGGATCCCTCGACCCTGGAGAGCAAGGGCACGCTGGCGTGGGTCTGGGCTGGCTGGGAGCCGCGCCTGCTGGCCGACAACGGGGCGAAGCTGTATGTGTCAGACGGCAATCCCGCGCAGGTGACCATCGCCGCGGGGGAGCAGTCCGAACTGGCCGCGGAGGTGCCCTCGACCAGCGTCGTGGTGGCGGCGGCCACGGGGAAGTAGGTGCCGGTGGGTCGCTGGGCTTAAGGCGTGCGCGGGCGCGTGGGCATGGCCGCCGCCCGTCGGTGAGTCGCTGGGCTTAAGGCGTGGGCAGGGGCGTGGGCATGGCGGCCGCCGCTCGGTGAGTCGCTGGGCTTAAGGTGGGGAGTGGCGCGCGGGCGTGGGCATCGGCGCCGCCGGCCGGTGAGCTGGCCGTCGGACGCCGGTGCGGGGCCCCGCGCGGCCGTCAGTCGATGGGCTTGAGGTGCGCCTCGATCTCCGCGCGCTGAGGCTCCAGGAAGGGCGGGAGCACGAGCCTGCTGCCCAGGGTGGCGGTGTCCTCGTCCACCGCGAACCCGGGGCCATCGGTGGCGATCTCGAAGAGGATGCCGTTCGGCTCGCGGAAATACAGGCTGCGGAACCAGAAGCGGTCGACCTTGCCGCTGTTGGGGATGCGGAAGCTCCGCAGGCGGTCCAGCCACTCATCGTAGGCCTCGTAGGTGGGCGCGCGAAAGGCGACGTGGTGGACGCCGCCGGCGCCCGGCTCTGCCGCTGGCAGATCAGGCTCCACGGCCACGTGCACCTCTGCATGCGCCCCGCCCGCGCCCATTTCGTACACGTGGATACTACCACCCGCGTAGTCACGAACCGGCCGCATGCCGAGAACGTGCGTCAGCACGGCATCTGTGGGCCGCAGGTCCGGCACGCTCAGGGTCACGGGGCCGAGGCCGCGGACCTGGTGCTCCGCTGGGACCGGACTGGCCAACCAGGCCACGGGCGGGTCACCCTGGCCGCCGTCCTCCACGAGGGCGAGCCGCTGCCCCTCAGGATCCTCGAAGGTAAGCGTCAGGCGACCGTCGACCTCGGCGGCTGCCTCGGTTGCGAGGCCAAGGGCCCGCAGGCGATCCGCCCACCAGGCTACGTCGGCGGCGTCCCGGACCCGCAGGGCCGTTTGGGCGATGCTGTGTGTGCCGCGGCGCCGCCGCGGCACCTCCCAATCGAAAAAGGTGAGGTCGGTACCCGGCTGGCCGGCGCCGTCGGCGTAGAACAGGTGGTACGCCCGCACGTCGTCCTGGTTGACGGTGCGCTTGACCAAGCGCAGCCCGAGCACCTGGGTGTAGAAGCGGCGGTTGTCGCGGATGGCGGCCGATACCGCCGTCACGTGGTGGATCCCCGTCAGTTGCGGCACCTGCTCGCCCGCCCTCAGGCCGCCGGGCCGGTCGAAGTGTCGCGGGGCTCCTCCGCCTGCGGCTTGGCCGGCTGGGCCTGCGGCTCGGCCGGCGGCGACATCACGGACGTGGTTACGCTGGTCTTAACCTCGTCGACTGCACCGGTGATGCCCGACATCGACGCCTTGAACTCGCGAATGGCCTTGCCGAGGCCGGCCCCCAGCTCAGGGAGCTTGCCTGGCCCGAACACCAGCAGGGCGATGATGGCGATGATGATCAGGTGGCTGGGCGCGAAGAGATCGTCCATGGACCATACGCCTCACTCTCTTTTCAGGATACCCCGCGCCAGAAATGCACACCGCGCCCGCGCGGCCAAGGCCGGCCGCGTGCGGGTGGCCCTGAGCCCTGCACGTGGGCGCACGGCCTCCCTGACGCCGCTGCTGGCGTCAGAGCGCCGGGCATTCGCTGGCCGGACAGCGGACATGCTGGCTCCATGAGCTACTTTCTTCGTGGCATTTATTACGTTGCGGCGCTGGCCGTCATCGCCCGCCTGCTTAACCGGCGCGTGCTGCGGATGGACAAGCCCTACGACTTCGCCGTCAATGTCACGTACGGCACCCTGGCGGGAAGCGCGATCCTCAACCCTGGCCTGAGCCTCTGGGACGGCACCCTCGCCCTGGTCGCCCTCAGCCTGTTCGTTTGGCTGATCGAGGTTGCGGCGGCGCGGTGGCCCGCCGTCAGCCGCCTCGTGGCCGGCACGCCCGTGCCCCTGGTGCGCGACGGCCAGCTGATCGCGGCCAACCTGCGCCTCCTGCACATGACGGACTCGGATCTGCGGACCAAGCTCCGCGAGCTGAAGGTGGCATCCGTCGCCGACGTGGAGATGGCGGACATGGAGACGGACGGCAAGATCGGGTTGATCGTGCGCAAGAACACGCAGAAGAAGCATTCTCACCCCGATGGGGGCAGCCGGGACTAAGGCGTTTCCGCTTGTCGAACGGCGGCCGGCAGCCCATGATGGGTGGGGCGACGTTTGCGCATGCTTCATAAGTCATGAACGGTGCCCTAACGTTCGCCAGCATCCGACATGATAGCGTCCGAAAAGGGTGAGCGGAGGGACATGCGTCCGCCAGTGCGCCGAGGATCCGGCCGGCTGATCGCCTTCGAGGGCATGGACGGGTCGGGTAAGAGCACGCAGTCGCGCCTGTTGTTTCGCTGGCTCCAGGCACAGGGGGCGGCGGTGGCCCAGACGGCCTGGAACAGCTCACCCCTTGTGGCGCCCGCCATCCACCGCGGCAAGTCCACCCGCAGCCTGGTGCCGCTGACCTTCAGCCTCGTGCACGCCTGCGACTTCGCCGACCGCTTCGAGCGCATCATCCTGCCCCATCTCGAGGCCGGCCACACGGTGGTCGCCGACCGCTACGTGTTCACGGGCATGGCCCGCGACGCGGCCCGCGGCGTGGACCCGGCCTGGCTGCGCCAGCTCTACGACTTCGCACCCCTGCCCCACCTCACGTTCTACTGCGCCATCGAGCCCGAGGTCGCCGTGCAGCGGCTGCTCTCCGGCCGGCCGCGCATCAAGTACTACGAGGCGGGCCTGGATGTCGACCCGCAGGCCGTCGACCGGCGCCGGGCCTTCGTCCGCTTCCAGGGCCGCATCGCCGACGAGTACGGGCGCATGGCCAAGGAGTTCGGCTTCGTGACCCTGGACGCCACGCGGCCCCTGGCCGAGCAGCAGCGCGACGTGCGTGAGGCGGTGGCGGATGTGCTGGGCGGCCTTGACGCCTCGGCCCTGGTGGCCAGCGGGCGCGGCACGGAGGAGCAGTGAGCGCCATGGGGCTCCTGGTGACGCTGGAGGGCGGCCCCGGCAGCGGCACGGCGGAGCAGGCCCTGCTGCTGCGGCAATCGCTGGACGGCGAGGGTGTGCCCGCGGATTTCGTGCAGCCGGGCGGCGAGGATGCCTGGCTGGTGCCGGACGGCCAGCGGGCCCCGGAGTGGCCGCCGGCGAGCCGGGTGGCCCCCTTTCTCTTCGCGGTGACCCACCTCGCCGATACTTGGCACCACCTCGCGGCGCCAGGCGTGGCGGCGGGGTCGATCGTCATCCTCGACCGCTACAGAACGACCTTGCTGGCACATGCGCGGGCGCGCAAACTGGATGCGGAATGGGCGGCGGCGACGGTGGCGGTGCTGCGCCCGGCCGATGTCGCCATCTACCTGCGCTCCGACCCCGTGCGCCAGCTGGACCGGCTGCTGCGAGCCGGGCAGGCCCTGCGCGGGTGGCAGGTCGGCATTGACGTGGGGGCGGCCAGGGGGACCGGGTTTGCCGGCGCCTTCCGTGCCTACCAGAGCACCGTCTCACGGCAATTCGACGCGCTGGCCGGCCCCGGGCGGCTGCTGGTCCTTGACGGGGACGGCGACCCGGCCGTCCTGCAGCGCCAGATTCACGACGCGGTGATCACGGCCCTGGAGGCGGTTGGATGAGCGGTTTCCAAAACCCGGCGGAGCTGGACGTGATGGTCCGGCGCTTCGCCGCCAAGTATGCGTTCGACGAAAGCCACGCGGACGCGGTGGCGCATCTGGCCGACCAGCTGTCGGACCGGCTGGCGCCCCTTCTGCGCTTCGGCGCGGACGAGCGGGTGCTGCTGCGGCATGCCGCCATGGTCCACGACGTCGGCTACTACGTCTCCGGGAGGGGCCATCACCGCCACAGCGCCTACCTGATCACCGAGGACAGCGCGCTGGAGGAATATCCGGCGAGCGACCGCATACGCTTGGCACTGCTGGCCCGGGCGCACCGCAAGCGCCCGCCGAAGGCGCCCCGCGAGTGGGGCCGGGACGAAGCGGCCGTGTTCGCGCAGATGGCGGCCGTCCTGCGCGTGGCCGACGGCTTGGACTACAACCACGACGGCACGGCCATGATCGGCTCCTGCCTGATCGGCGCGCACGCCGTCTCCATCGAGGTGGGCGGGGTGGACCTCCAGGCTCTGTCCCGCGTCCTGCGCCACAAGTCCACCCTCTTCGCCCGGGTCTTCGACCGCGAGGCCACCTTTACGGACATGCCGGCCGGGGTGTCCAGCACGGCCGCCAGCGTGACCGGCGGCGGCGCGTGAGCCGGGCCCTCGGGATCATCGACGTCGGCTCCAACACGGTACGGCTGGCCGTATACACGGTGGAGGGCCCCTCCGGGGCCTGCCGCCTGCTGACGGCGCGGCGCGAGGTCCTGCGCTTGGCCCGCGAGGGCAGGCACCTCGACGATGGCGCCGTGGCCCGCACGGCAGCCGTGCTGAGCCGCTTCCGCCGCATCTGTCAGGACTACGGCGCCAACGAGATCGTGGCGGCGGCCACAGCTGCCGTCCGGCAGGCGGACAACGGCCAGGGCTTTGTGGCGGCGGTGCAGGCCAAGACGGGCGTGGAATGCCGCATCCTCGACGGCGACACCGAAGCCGAGATGGGCTTTCGCGGCGGCCTGGCCAACCTGGCCATCACCGAAGGGCTGCTGGTGGACGTCGGCGGCGCCAGCACCGAGGCCTCCATCTTTCACGACCGGCGGATGGGCTCCCACGCGAGCGTGCCCGTGGGGGCGGTCAACGGCACTACCCGCTGGCTCAGCCAGGACCCGCCCGGCCGGGGCGAGGTTCGCGCCATGCGCAGCGAGCTGGCGGCCGTTTGGGCCGGGATGGCTTGGTTGGAGGAGGCGCGCGGCCTGCCGCTTGTCGGCATCGGCGGCACCTTCCGCGCCCTGGCGAAGATCTACCAGCGCCGGCACGGCCGGCGCGAGCCCCTGCATGGGACCGAGGTGCCGGCAACCTTCGCGGCCGACCTCCTCGGCGAGCTGGCGGCCATGCCCCCCGCCCGCCGCGCGGCGGTTCCGGGCCTGCCGGCCCACCGGGCGGACATCATCGTCGCCGGGATGGCGATCGTGGCCGAGCTGGCCGCCCGAACCGGCGCCGAGCTCATCATCGTCAGCGGCCAGGGCCTCCGCGAGGGCCTGCTGCTGGAAGCCATCCGGCCCGGGGGCGACGGGGCGGACCAGCCGGTGCCGGACCCCTTCGGCGAGAGTCTGCGGTCATGTGTGGCCCTGTTCCGGCTGAGCCCGGGACGGTCGAGCCACGTGGCCGCCGTGGCCCTGCAGCTCTTCGACGGCACCACGGCCCTCCACAACCTCGGCAAGCCGGAGCGGCGGGCCGTGGAGGTCGCCGGGCGCCTGCGGGACGCCGGCACCGCCATCGACTACTACGCCCGCGACAAGCACACGTTCTACCTGATCCGCAACGCGCCGCTGCATGGTCTGACCCGTCGCGAGCGCGACCTGGCCGCGGCGGCCGGCGCCTATGAAAAGCTTGGCGGGCACCGGGAGCGCTGGGCAGAGACGGGCGCCGCCCCGGGAGACGAGACGGTGGCCGCGCGCCTGGGTCTGCTCGTCGCCCTGGCGGACGCGCTGGCCGACAGCCAGCCGCAGCCGGCGCAGACGCCTCTGCACGTGACCGCCACACCAGCCATCGTGCGGGTGTGCGCGCCCGATCTGGGGGCGGGCGAGGGCGCCTCGCTGACCCATGAGTTCGGGGAGGAGTTCCGCCGCCTCTTCGGACGGCCGCTGGCCTTCAGCCAGCAGGGCTAAGAGCCCGTCAGACAACAACCTGCGCTTGTTGGGCTCGGGTTGTTTCTAACCGCTTGGCGCCATCCGCGGCCCGCCGCACCTGGGCTCTCGCTCATCGGGGCTTTCGCCCCTCCCTACACCATCCCAGGCCCCGGCCGGTCGCTGGGCTACCTGCGCGCGCGATCCGCTCCGTCCCCTGCGGGCATCCGGACCCTGTCCGGAACTCGCGGATTGCTGTCGGCTCCATGCCGCGCGCAGGTGCGGCTCGACACCTGCCCAAGCCCGCTCGGCCTGGTCCGCATGAAGCCCGTGCTGGTCAACGAAGTTGGCCAGGTAGGCCGAAAACAGGTCCCGCTGCATCCTCACTCCGCCCACGCAGCGGTG
>DATLTP010000133.1:0-13390 GCA_035533535.1 Bacillota bacterium
GGCGACGAACGTCCGCAGCAGGCGGTGGCCCAGCGTGAAGCAGAAGGCGGCGAAGGCCACCATGGCCAGTGACTCGAGCACAAGCGAGCTCAGCGGCAGCGCATGGGCGGTGGCAAATCCCGAGACGCCGGCCAGCAGGAACCACCCGGCGGTATCGCTGAGCACGCCGGACGCCACCGTCAGCTGGCCGATGTCCCGCCGCATGAGGTCCATGTCCAGCAGGATCTTGACGATGACGGGAATCGCCGAGATCGACATCGAGGTGGCGACAAACAGGGTGAAGACCGAAAGGGGAGTCTTCGGACCGGCCAGCCCACCCGGGAGGAGCATGGCCAGCCCGTAGCCCGCCGCGAACGGCACCACCAGGCCGCCCAGGGCGATGATGACGGCTGGCCGCGCTTTGGCCCGCACCAACTCGAAATCGACCTCCAGGCCGCTGAGCAGCAGCAGGAGGATGACCCCCACCTGCGCGGCCAGCTGCAGCAGCAGCGGGACGGTCCCCGTCGCTGGGAAGAGCGCGGCGTACGCGCCCGGCGCGAGCCCGCCAACCAGGGATGGCCCGAGCAGCACGCCGGCCGCCAGCTCGCCGATGACCTGCGGCTGGCCCATCCGGCGCGCAACCTCGCCAAGCCCGCGCGCCACGGCGAGCAGGAGGACGAACTCGAGCAGAAACCGCAGGAGCTGGCTCTCGGATAGCGTCACGGCATGTCCCTCCTGGGAGGGGAACGTTGCCGGCGCTGAGCGGCCGTGCGGACGCAGGCCCCAGCAGGGGCCCCAGGGGGCCCGCACAGGGTGCAGGCTGCGCCACGTCCCACGCTTGCGAGGTTAGCTGACGGGTTCGGGGCGAACGCTGCCCCTACCTCGGATCCCGAGGATTCACCCCACGGAGCCCCTGGGTTCCCCCGCTCGCCGCTGGGCGGCGACTCAGCGCTCGGCTGGCGGAGCTCAATGGAGTTGTCGGCCGGCCGGTCACATCCGGCCGTCAGGAGCCCATTATAGCGCCCACCAACCCCCAGCACCCCGCCGCCAGCGGGTCCGGCGGCGCCGGCGGACCGCCGGCGCCCCCAAACCCTGACCTAGCGCCCGCCCGGCCGGCTGCCGTGCGCCGCCATGTGGGCCAGCTCCTTCTCGAACGCGCCCGCCGGGAAGGGCTTCTCGCCGCCCAGGGCCGCCCGCGCCTTCAGCACCAGCTCGGCGCCCTCCTCCATGGCCACGATCAGGCGCGCCGTGCCGACCGCGTCGTCCGTGAACGCCAGCAGGCCGTGGTTGCCCAGCAGCACCGCCGGGACGGACGGGTGGCTGCGCATCTGGTCCGTGATGTTGGTGACCGACTCCCGCGAGCCGCGCGGGGCCCAGGGCGCGACCGGGACGGCGTCCGTCACCCCGAAGCGCAGCATCGCCTCGTAGGCGCTCGGCAGCGGCTGGTTGGCCACGGCGAACACCGTCACGTTCGGAGAGTGCGTGTGGATGACGGAGCCGACGCCCTCGCGCGTGCGGTACACGCCCGTGTGCATGGCCACGATCTCGCTGGTCGAGGGGTCCAGGTGGCCCTCGAGGACCTTGCCGTCCAGGGTGACGACGGCCAGGTCCGCGGGCGACAGGTCGCGGATCTGCCCGACGCTGGTGATGACCAACCGCTCCCCGTCCACCCGGGCCGAGAGGTTCCCGTGGCCGCTGTGCGACATCACCCCGTGGTCGAAGAGCGCGCGCGCCGCCCGAACCAGCTGCAGCTTGACCTCATCGACACTCGCCATGAAACCCGACACCTCCCAGGACGCTGCTTCGCGGCGGGATCGCCGATCCCTGGGGCGGAATGTGCCGCTATAGTGGTCGGTAAAGGGGGATGGCACATGCGGAATTGGCTGGCGCGGTGGACGGGCGCCGCGTGCGCCGTCGCCGGGTGCATGCCGATGCTGGCTGCGCTGGTCGGCGGCATGGCCGGCGCCAGCACGGGGATGGCGATGGGGATGATGGCGCCGGCCACGCCGGGCTGGATCACGGCCCTGGGCCGCCTCTCGTGGCCGCTGCTGGTGGTGTCGGCCGCCCTGCTGGTGTGGAGCTTTCACCGCACCTCGCCGCGTGCCCGCACGGTCGCCTACGCCGGGGTCGCGCTGCTGGTGGTCAACCAGCTGTCGATGACGCTGTGGCTGTTCCTGCCGGCCATGGCTTTGGTGGCGATCGCCTTCGCGCTCGCCCGCGCCGGTTCCGGGGCCGCGGCCACGCGGTAGCGGTGCTCGAGCTCGACCTCCACCTCAGCCTGGACCAGGTCCTGCAGGAGTGCGGCCGCCGCGGCCCGGTGGTGCGCAGCAAGCGGGTGCTGGCCGGCCGCCCAGGTAGCCGCCACAGGCACCTGGCGGCGCCCGGCCGCCCTGGGACGCTGGAGCTGAACGCCTGGCGCGACCGGGTGTGGGTGAAGGTACACCCGCTGCGGGACGGCGGCTGGGCGCGCAGCCTGGCGCATGAGCTGGCGGCGCTGCCGGCGGTGGGCTCCAGGGGGAGCCTTACCTCGGCTCCCCCTGAGTAGCCGCCTATCCCCTCATGCCCGCCACGGCGTCGCGCAGGGCCACGAGGTCCGCGTCGTCGTTATAGAAGCCGGTCGAGACCCGCACGGCCGCCGGGCGGGCGATGGTGCGGATCACCACGTTGCGTGACTCGCAGGCAGCCACCACCTCTTCCGGGGTGTGCCCCGCCAGGGAGAAGACCAGCAGCCCCGCCTCCTGGCCCACCGGCGTGTGAATCTTGACCCCCGGCACGTCCGCCAGCAGCTCGCGGAGGTGGCGGGCGCCGGAGCGGATCCGCTCGTAGCCCCAATCCAGCCCCACGTCCTCCAGGCGCCAGCGCAGGCTCTCCAGCAGCCCGGCGATACCCGGCCGGTAGACTGAGCCCACCTCGAAGCGGCGGGCGTCGGGCTGGATCCGGTAGGTCAGGGCGGCGTCGTCGTGGCCGGCGAGGCCGAAGCCGCCGAGGACCGGCGGCAGGGTGGCCGGGATCAGGTCCGGGCGAACGTAAACGGCGCCCGTGCCCTCGGGTCCACAGAGCCATTTCTGGCCCGGCATGGCGTAGAAGTCGCAGTCGAGGGCACCCACGTCGACGGGGATGGCGCCGGCGGACTGGGCGGCGTCGACCGCCACCAGGACCCCGTGGCGGTGGCAGGCGGCCGCGATCTCCGCGATGGGCAGGGTGGCCCCCGTGGAGTACGAGACATGGGAGATCGAGAGCAGGCGTGTGCGGGGCCCGATGGCGGACGCAATGCGGCCGGCCAAGTCGCCGCTGCCGTCCCCGACGTCCACGCGGCGCACGGCCACGCCGTACCGCTCCGCGATCAGGTAGAGGGGCGCGAGCCCCCCGATGTGCTCGATGTCGGTGGCCAGCACCTCGTCGCCCGGGCGCCAGCGCTGGCCGGCGATGGCCACGTTCATGCCGTCGGTGGTGTGGTGCGTAGCGGCCACGCTGCCGGGCGGGGCGCCGATGATGCGCTCGTAGCTGGCGCGGACGCCGGCCAGCTGCTCGAAGAGGGCTGCGAACCCCGCCATACCGATGCGGCCCTCCTCGACCTCGCGCTCGGCGGCTGCGCGCATCACCGCGCCGGTGCTGGCGGGTAGGGGCCCGCAGGTGCCGGTATTCAAATAGTGGACGCGCCCCACGGCGGGCAGGACGTCACGAACCTTCGCCAGGCGGTCGTCAGCCATGTCTCCCTCTCCTTCTGCGGGGGCGAAGACAGCGCCGGCGGTCCCGGCCGGCGCCGTCTCACCGCCTTCCGGCTTGGCCTCAGGCGGCGAACTGGTGGCGACGGTCGACCATGACCTGGCCCGAACGCAGGACCAGGGCCACCCGGCGCAGGCTCCCGAGGCCATCCAGGGGGTTGCCGGCGACGGCCAGGACGTCGGCGTCCTTGCCCGCTTCCAGGGTGCCGGTGCGCTGGTCGACACCCAGCGCCTCCGCGGCCTGCCGGGTCGCCACCTCGACCAGAGACATGCGGCTCATGCCCGTGAGCTCCAGGTCCTCCAGCCCGCCGACCAGGCTGTCGAAGGGCACGTTGTTGATGCCGGCGTCGGTGCCGGCGGCCAGCTTGACCCCGAGGGCGACCATCTTCTTCAGGTTCTCGAGCCGCACGCGGCTCCGGTCCGACATCTGCGGGTCGTTGAGCCAGCGCGTCATGTGGCCCGTCGTCGTCGGGCAGACGTAGATCCCCTTCTCGGCGATCAGGCCCGCCGTCTCTTCGTCATAGAGGTAGCCCTGCGGCATCAGCCAGGAGCAGTGCTCGATGGTGTCGACGCCAGCGTGCACGGCGTTGACGATGCCCTCCGTGCCGTGGCAGTGGGCTGAGGTCTTCTTGCCCACCCGCCGGCCCTCGTTCGTGATGGCCTCAAGCTCGCGTCGGTCGTACTGGGGAAACCAGGGCGCCGAGCCCTTGGTCATCATCCCGCCAGTCGCCATCACCTTGAGGAAGTCGCAGCCCGCCTCGATGTGCTCCCGCGAGATCTTGCGGCATTCCTCCGCAGTGTCGGCGCGCCCGCCCATGAAGTAGCAGTGGCCGCCCGTCGTGGTGATCGGACGGATGCTGATCAGCAGGTGCGGCCCCCGCACCGTCCCGAGCTCGATGGACTCCTTGATCACCACCGGCAGGAAGCCCCGCCCGCCGCAGTCGCGCGCCGTGGTGATGCCGGCCTCGATCAGACTGCCGGCGTTCATCGCCATCTGTAGGAGCAGATGCTCGTCGGAGATGGCCTTGAGGTGGGCCACCGGGTCGTTGCTGGCATCGAAGGCCAGGTGCACGTGCGAGTCGATCAGCCCGGGCAGCAGGGTCGTCTTCTCCCCCAGGCGCACCGTCTCGCCGAGGTCGGGGCCAGCGCCCGGCCGCGGCCCGGCGTAGGTGATCTTGCCGGCGTCGACCGTGACGGCCGCGTCGGCGATGACCTGCTCCCCAGTCCCGATGATGGCCGATCCGGCCAGGTACGTCGTCTTCAAGCGTGATCTCTCCTTCTTGGTCAGAGCCGCATGGTCGGGTCCAGTGCGTCGCGGAGCCCATCGCCGACCAGGTTCACCGCCAGGACGACGATGAAGATCATGAACCCGGGAAAGAACGAAAGCCACGGCGCTTCGGCGATGTAGGACTGGGCCTGGTTGAGCAGCCAGCCCCAGGAGATGTTCGGCGGCGAGAGCCCAGCCCCCAGGAAGTCCATCACCGCCTCGATCACGATGGCCTGGCCGACCAGCAGGGTGGCGTTGACGATGAGGGGCGCCATCGCGTTCGGGAAGATCTCCCGGACGATGATCCGCCGGTCCAGCTGGCCGGAGGCCCGCGAGGCCTCGACGAACTCCCGCTCGCAGAGCGTGAGGAACTGGGCCCGCACAATCCGGGCGGGCACCATCCAGGCGGTGGCCCCGATGATGAAGATCACCGTGGACGGCTTCGGTCCGGCCAGCAGGGCAAGGAGCAGCACGATGAACAGGAGCGGCACGGACAGGGCGACGTCGGTGACCCGCATGAGGACGGCGTCCACCCAGCCGCGGTAGTAGCCGGCCACAGAGCCGACCAGGGAGCCGAGGCCAACGGCGACCAGGGCCGAGAGCAGCCCGATCATCAGGGAGATGCGGCCGCCGTAGAGGACCTCGCTGAAGAGGTCGACGCCGACGTTGTCGGTGCCCATGAGGTGATGCCCGCCCGGCGGGGCCAGCACAGCGCTCAGGTCGGGCTGGTTCGGCGAATACGGCGCCAGGGCCGGCGCCAGGGCGGAGGCCAGGGCGATCAGCAGCAGCACGACCAGCGATGCCATGGCGAGGTGGTGGCGGCTGAACCGGCGTGCCACCATGCCCCAGTAGCTGCGGGTCGGGCGGGGGGCCACATCCTCCCAGGCGAGCTCGTCGATCATGACAGCCTCACCCGCGGGTCGAGCAGGCCGTAGAGCATGTCCGCCACGATGTTGGCGAAGACGATCACCACCGATAGGAATGAGACGATGGCCATGATCACCGGGTAGTCGGCCTGCTGGATCGCGTTGATGAAGAGCAGCCCCATGCCGGGCCAGGAGTAGATGGTCTCGGTGACCAGGGCCCCGCCGAACAGGAAGGCCGCATTGATCACCATGACGGTGACCACAGGGATCAGGGCGTTGCGCAGGGCATGCCGCCACATGATGACCCGCTCGCCAAGGCCCTTGGCCCGGGCCGTGCGCACGAAATCAGCGCGGATGACCTCCAGCATGGCCGAGCGCACGTACCGGCTCTGCTGGGCGATCAGGAACACGGCCAGGGTGGAGGCCGGCAGGACCAGGTGGCGCAGGCGGTCTCCCAGGCCGCTGGGGCCCGTCGAGCTGGACAGGCCCCCGGAGGGGAACCAGTGCAGGTCAACCGCGAACAGGATCAGCATCAGCACCCCGAGCCAGAAGGTCGGCATCGCCATGCCGAAATAGCTCAGGGTCGTGATGAGGTGATCCCAGATGGAGTACTGGCGGACGGCCCCGAAGATGCCGAGGGCGAAGCTGCCGACCACCGACACCACGAAGGCTGTCAGCATCAGCTCCATGGTCGCCGGGAAACGCTGAAGCATCATGGTCGTGGCCGGCTCGTTGTAGATGTAGGAGTAACCGAAGTTGCCGTGCAGGACACCCGCCAGCCATTCGGTGTACTGCACCCAGACGGGCTTGTTCAGCCCCATCTGGACCGCGAGCTGCGCCAGGCGGTCCTTGCTCATCCCCGGCTGCTGCACATACATGGCGAGCGGCCCGCCCGGCATGGCGTGCATCAGCACGAACAGCAGAAACGAGATGCCGAGCAGGACCGGGACCGCCTGGAGGAGGCGGCGGGTCAGAAAGCGTGCCATCCCGCCGCCCCCCTCCCGGCCCGGGTCACTTGGTCAGCGCCCAGTCGTACACGTTCCAGGTGTCCTGCATCCAGGGGTTGGGCTGGTAGCCGCTCATGTTGAACGCGGCGCTGATGCCCTGCGGGCTGTACAGCCAGAGCGACGGCAGCTGGTCGTGCAGCTCCTGCTCGATCTGGAACATCACCGGCTGGCGCTGGCTCTGGTCCGTCATCGTGCTCTGCTGGGCATAGAGCTGGTCCAGCTTGGTGTCCGAGAACTTGCCCCAGTTGAAGGCGCCGCCGGTGCCAAAGTTGGCCTGCGGCGAAGCCGGGTTGGCGGCCTGGTCGTTGTAGGCGACCTCGGCCAGGTCCCAGCCCTGCCCGGACGGCAGCACGGTGCCGAAGAGCGCGTTGGCGGCGTAGTTGTGGATCTGGATCTCGACGCCGATCTGCTTGAGGGAGGCCTGGACCAGGCGCTGGGTCGCCTCGCGGGTCGTGTTGCCCGAAGTCGTGGCATAGACGAGCTGCAGGGTCTTCCCGTTCTTTCTGCGGTACCCGTCGTTGCCCATCGTCCAGCCGGCTTGGTCGAGCAGGGCGCCGGCCTGTTTCAGGTCATACGGCCACGGCTGCAGGCTCTTGTCATAGCCCCAGGAGGCCGGGGACTGGTCCGCCGCCAGCAGGGTGGCCTTGCCCTGCAGGAGGGTGGTCACGATGGCCTGGCGGTCGATGCCCATCTCCAGCGCCTGGCGCACCCGGACGTCCTGCAGAATGGGATTGCGCTGGTTGGTGTAGATCATCTCGAAGAGCGACGAGTTCGTGTAGTGGAGCTGACTGCCCGCGATCTTCTGAATCTCGGGCACCTGCTGGCTGGGCACGCCGGCGTACACGTTGAGGCCGTTGGCCTGGGCCGTCGTCAGCAAGGTGTTGTTGCTGGGGATGATCTTGAAGACGATCGTCTGGATCTTCGGCTTGGGCCCGTACCAGTCGGGATTGGCCGTCACAGTGATCGACGAGCCCGGTTGCCACGAGACGAACTTGTACGGCCCGTCCGTGATGGTCGGGTTGTGGCCGAACGTCGAGCTGTTCACCTGGTCGGCCGACATCCCCTTGAAGGCCGCCGCGGGCACGATGCCCGGCTGGGTCTGGGTGAACACGGTCGCCAGGAACGGCTGGTCGGGCTTCTTCAGGATGATCTTGAACTCCGTGGGGCTGACGATGGTGAAGGAAGCCACGTCGTTCCAGCCAAGGTTGGAGGCGACCTTGACGCTGGGATTGGTCTCAAGCTGGTAGGTCATGTATACGTCCTGCGAGGACACCGGGTTGCCGTCGGTCCATTTGGCGCCGCTCCGCAGGTGGACGTCGTAGGTGAGCCCGTCAGCGGAGATGCCGCCGTTCGTGGCGCTCGGCACCTCGGCGGCAAGGTCGGGCGCGAGGCTGCCGTCGGGGTTGAGGACGAAGAGGTTCCGGAATAGGACCTCCTGTACCTCCTGGGCGAAGAACATGAGTGGCCCGCCGATGGGATTCAGGGTGTCGGGCTCCTCGTACTCGCCGACGATGGCCGTGGTGCCGCCGCCGCCCGAAGCCGCCGTCGCCGTAGTCGCTGGGGTCGACGCCGCGGAGCCCGTTGCCGCTGGGGTCGCGCCGCCGCCGCACGCTGTCAGCAACACTGCAAGGGCAGCCAGGATCCCGGCACCCGGTCGCCAACTGCGAGGTACCACTTCACCGCTCCCTTTCGCGGAACCGTGTACCGATGGAATTGGAATCCCGTTTCTTCGTGTGACACAGATATCCTTCGGTAAGGGTGAAGCGCGCAACACTGCGCGGCGGTGCGCGAACACGTATGATGGGCATAGGCTTCGCTGGGTGCATGACCGCTGGCAAAGGTTTTGGCCGGTTATCGGATTCGGTCCGACGGGTGCGACGGGCTTGTGCCCGTGCGTCGAGGGGGACGGCCGCCGTATCTGAGAAAGCGCCACACACCGCGAGCGACCTGCTGGAGCAGGCGGAGCGCCAGATGCGCGAGGCCGTGGCACCCGAGCGCCTGCGCGGCAACCCCTACGCCGGCAAACCCCTGAATTTAAAGTCCAACCCCTTTGACCAGGGGCTGGGCATGGCCCACCGCATGCTGAGAAACGCCGGCTTCACCAAGCTGCCCTGGATGGAGGACGAGGAGGCCCTGCGGCGGGAGCGGGCCGACCTGGCGGCGTTCGTGGAGGCCCATGCGGGCGAGCTGCGGAATTCGGCGCAGGGGCGCGAGCAGCTGCGAGCGCGCGCGGAGGATTTGCGGCGCCGCATCGAGATCTTCAACCTCACGGTGCCCATCGCCAGCCGGCAGATGACCAACATCAATCCAGCCCGCATCCTGGCGGAGGTCGGCCAGTCGTGAGTCAGCCCAGCCGCGTGCACAAGGTGGCCACCGTCATCTCCCACACCTGCAACGTGGCCGTCTTCCTATCGGCGCTGCTGGCCGTGCTCGCCGCTCGCAGCGCGTCCGGCTGGTACCGGCCGTACTTCCAACTCTGGCTGTTGCTGGTCGGCCTCCCGGCCGCCACGCTGCTGGTCGGAATCCGGCGGGGCGTCTACACCGACGTCAACGTTTCGGACGTGCCCGAGCGGCGGCACTACCTGGTCATCGCCCTCGTGTTCGCAACCGTGGCCGTGGGCTGGGGCACCGTGTTCGGCCTGCCCTGGGCAGCACGGCTCATCGCCATGGCCGTCCTGGTCTGGCTGTTGCTGATCGCCCTGGTGACCACCGTCGACAAGGCCAGCATGCACGTGGGCGGCACCACGGCCGTCGTCGCCCTGGTGTGGGTCATCTTTGGCACCCGCGCCGGCGCGCTGCTCAGCTGGACGCCGTTCGTGGTCTCCTGGGCGCGGCTGAAGCTGCGCCGGCATGATCTCGGCCAGGTGATCGAGGGGGGCGGCTCGGCCCTGGCCGCGGTGCTCCTGGCCTGGCTGCTGGTGCGGCCGGTCTGACCCCAGGCTGCCGTAAGCCGGCCTCCGGGCCACGCCCGCCCGCCGCGGGCGTGGCCGAGGACGCCCCCCGGGTCAGTCGATGTAGTACCCGCCGTTCACGTCCGTGACCTCGCCCGTCACCCAGTCGGCCGCCACGAAATACAGGAGCGCCTTCGCGATGTCGGCGCCCTCGCCGGGCCGGCCCATCAGGTACTGGTCCATCATCTGCGGGCGGGCGGTCAGCAGCTTGGCGGTGCGGTCGTTGATCACCAGGCCCGGGCAGATGGCGTTGACCGTCACCTTCGGGGCCACCTCGCGCGCCAGGCCGCGCACGAAGCCCATGACGCCGCCCTTGGCAGCGGCATAGGCCGCGCGGCTGACGGAGTTCAGATCGCCGCCCTGCTTGCCGGAGACCGAGCTCAGCCCGACGATGCGCCCGCCCTCACCCGCCAGCATCGATGGCACGAGGGCCTGGCACCAGTTGAAGAGCGACTTCACATTGGCGTCCTGGGTGCGGTCCCACTCGGCCTCGCTCATGTCGACGATGTGCTTGGGCATGGCTTGGCCAGCCACGTTCATGTAGACGAAGACGGGACCCAGCTCGCGCAGGGCCTGCTCCCCCAGCCGCTGCACCACCGCGTGGTCGGCGGAGTCGCCCAGCAGGGGCACGGCCCGGCGACCCATGCCCCGCACCTGGTTACAGATGGCGGCCAGGGCGTCCTCCCGCACGTCGTTCAGGACCAGATCTGCGCCGCAGCGGGCCAGGGCCAGGGCACAGCCGCCGCCGATATGGCCGCCGGCGCCCGTCACCAGGCCGACCTTGCCGCGCAGGTCCACCGTGATGTCCACTTTCGAGATCCCCTCCACCCATTGGGCGTACGCTGCGGCGCGGCCGCCTCCTGCCGCGTCAGGTTTTATGACGTAAACGCGACGAGTCGGTGGGTTCGCGCGTAACCTGACAAACGTGATTTGGCTTGCGTTGGTCATGGCGGTCGCTTACTGCGCGCCACCCGGTGCCGTCACTGCAGCCGCGCTCGGCGAGACCGCCCGCAGCGGTTTTCGGGGCGCCCTGGCCGTCGAGCTGGGGTCAGTGATCGGCGACGCGGCGTATGGCGCCCTGGCCCTGAGCGGCCTCGCTGCGCTGCTGCGGACTGGATGGGCGCGGGATGTCCTCGGCGCCGCCGGCGCACTCCTTTTGCTCTACCTGGCGTATCAGGCCTTCGCCCAGGCCCGGCACTGGCGCGCCCAGGCGCGGGACCGCGGCCGCGGCGGCTTCTGGCCTGCGTTCGGGATGGGCACCGGCCTGGCGCTCGCCAATCCCATGGCCATCCCCTACTGGTTGTCGTTTGGCAGCGCGGAGCTTGTGCTGCGCGCCGGCAACCTGACAGCGGCGGGCCTGTGGTCCTTCTTCTTCGCCTTCGTCGCCGGCTGCCTGGGCTGGAGCGTGCTGGTGGCGTTCGTCATGGACGTTCTCCGCGCGCGCTTAACGGCTGGCAGCCTGCGCGCCCTATCCCTGGTCTGCGCCGTGGCGCTGGCCGGATTCGGCCTCGTGACGGGCGCCTCCCTCCTGGGCCTTTAGGCCGAAGTTCCGTAGGATCGCACTGACCCAATGCTTAACTGACAATGGTTTCAGCGATTTCAGGCCGGTGTCTTCTGTCTACGGGTTGTGCTGACCCCCTCCAGTCCGGCGCGACGGAACAGCTCCTGCTGAAGCGGGTCGGCCTCGGTGACGAGGTAGAAGGGCGCGACCTCAGGCCGAGGCGGGATCTAGACCTCATCGCGCGTGACCGTGGATAGCAGCTCCAGCAGCGTGTGAAAGCTGTGCACTGTTTCTCCGTCCGGGGTCTGCTTGGTGGCGGCCTTACGAAGCGCCGGCTCTGAACGTTGAGCTGGGCGGATAGGGCTGTCGCCCTCATGCCGGCCGGGGTGCTCGTCTTCGAACAGGTAGGGCGCCCAGGCCTGACGCAGATGCCACTCGACATAGTAGGCGAGCATGCACAGCAAGATGTGGGCCCTCACCCGGCGCGCCAGACGGTGGTGGATGGGCCGGACGCGGATGTCGACCGACTTGAAGGTTTTGAAGGCCTGCTCGGCCAGGGCCAGAGACTTGTAGCCCAGCACCACGCCTTCGGTCGACAAACTGGCCGCTGGCACGCTGGTGCGCACGACGTAGATGCCGTCCAGTGCCGCCTCGTGCTTGATCTTTGCTTCGTCGCGCCGGAAGGCGAAGTGGCCCTCAGAGACCTCGCAGATGAAGTGCTTGCCCACCTTGTACCGGTTCTGGATGCGGCCCAGGGCCTGGCCGATCTTGTCTGCGCGCTTGAGTTGTCCGGCCGCCACCCGACGGGCGAGCCGGCCCAGCAGCGCCTCGGTCGCATCCACCAACTCGCGCCGGGTGCGGGCGCGATCTTCGGCCAACAGCGGGTTGCGGCAGATGATCAGGCGCTCGCCGGGGAACTCGGGCGAATCGATCTCAGCCAGGTCACGCTCATCGAATAGCGACAACGGGATGGCACCGCCATCGGCCAGCTTCTGGATCTCCTTGGCCCGTAGGGCGCTGATCCAATCGATGCCCTCGACGGTGCGGATCTCGCGGATGCGGGCGGAGGTCAGCATGCCGCGGTCGCTGACCAGTACGACGTGCCCGAGCTGGTATTGATCCTTGATCTTGTGCAGTTGATCGGCCACCGTCTTGGGATCGGCAGTGTTGCCGCGGTAGACCTGCACCGCCACAGGCCGGCCCTGCGGATCCAGCAGCAGGCCGTAGTTGACCTGCAACTTGCCCTTTTTGCCGTCACGGTTGTGGCCGCGTGCAGCCAGGGGACAGTGGCTGCCTTCGACATAGCTGGAGGTGAGATCGTAAAGCACCAAGCCGCCTTCAGCGAGGTGGCGGGCTGCCAGGGATCGCTCGATGTCAGGCTGGCGGTCCAGCAGCCAGTCCATGGCTTCGTAGAGGTCGTCCTCGGTGGCCTCCGCCACGGCGGGTTCGTTCACCAACGAGGTGTTCTGCCACCAGCGGGTGGTGGCGAGCTTGGTGTGGGGAGCCACGACGCGGGCGATGATCATGGCCACCAACCGCTCACGCTGCTCGGAGGGCTCCGGTGAAAGCAACTGATCGATTCCGAGACTGCGCACCATGGCGCCGACGGCGGCGACATGGCCGTGCAGCCAGGTGCGTCGCTTCTGCAGCACCTGGTCGTCAGGGAGGTAGTGCTGTCCACGGAGCACGCCGCGGATCAACTCGATGGCCTCGAGGGGGAGGGCGCTGAGATTGCCGAGGGTCTGCTGCTTAACCTTGCCGTTCTCGCGGTAGACGCGGCGGAGCAGGTAGCTGGTGTAGACCTTATTCTTGTAGCGCCGTTTGATCTCGGCGACATAGACGGCACCCTTGCCTCGTTTCATACTCTGAGCGTATCAGAGGTACCCAACCACGTCCAGCACTACCGACCAACGTTACTGTATACATTCCGTGGGGTCAAAAGCCCTCAAACCCGCGTCGCCCTTCGAAAGGCCACCTTCGATCCCGGGGAACTTCGGCTTAAGGGGCGCCTTGCGCGTCATTCGACAGGCGTTGCGCAACCACAGTCAACCAGCAATAATTGGCTCGTGGCGCAACTGCCTGTAACTTTGCGGG
>DATLTP010000134.1:0-2956 GCA_035533535.1 Bacillota bacterium
ATGCTGCGCGTGAAGGCCAGGCCGGCGATGTACCCGGAAACCTGTGCGATCACGGCGCCCGCGGCGGCGCTCGGGCGCCCCAGGGCCTGCTGCAGCGCGAACGCATGGAGGCTCCCCGGGGCGTACTGCGCGCTCAGGGCCGCCGCGCGGGTGGCCACGCCGGAGTCCAGCACCACCGTCAGGATCGCGATGCCCAGCGACCCGGCCACGCGCATCACGATGTTGTTAATCGCCGAGGCGCGGCCCACCAGCGCGTGCGGGATGACCGACATGCCCGCCGTGGTCGCCGGCATCATCGCCATGCCCATGCCGAGCCCGCGGATGACCATCCACCAGATGACGCTGCCGGACGGGGTGGTCAGGCTCATGTTGTGCAACAGGTAGGTGCCCAGAACGAGGACCACGGTGCCGAC
Organism: Bacillota bacterium; assembly: GCA_035533535.1. GTDB lineage: Bacteria > Bacillota > Sulfobacillia > RBS10-35 > JAJYVM01 > JAJYVM01. The sequence goes on from DATLTP010000134.1 coordinate 414, forward strand.
CGCCACCCCGGGTATGGGTCCGATCCGGTCGTAGAGCCGGCCCGCCACGGGCATCATCACCCCAGTGGCCAGCGCGCCGGGCATCAGGATCAGGCCGGTCTGCAGTGCGCCCATGCCGCGGACCAGCTGCAGGAACACCGGGATGAAGAAGGCGCCGGCGAACAGCGCGATATTCAGCCCCACGACAAAGAGGATGCTCGCCGTGAAGGAGGCGTAGCGGAAGACCCGCAGATCCAGCAGCGGCCGCGCCACGGACAACTCGATCCAGGTGAAGGCGATCAGCAGCACGCCGCTGGCGAAGAAGAGGAAGGTGACGGGCTCCGAGGTCCAGCCCCAGGTGCTCCCCTCACTGAGCCCCAGCAGTACGGTGAACAGGCCACCGGCCGAGGTCACAAAGCCCCAGGCGTCAAATCGCCCGGCGTCGTGCGCCCGGAACTCCGGCAGGACCGCCGCCGCCAGGATCAGGCCGAGGGCGCCGATCGGCAGGTTGACGGTGAAGATCCAGCGCCAGTTGACGAACTCGACGAGGTAGCCGCCGAGGGTTGGCCCCAGGGCGGGGGCCAGCAGCATGGACATGCCGAAGAACCCAGAGGCCACTCCCAGCTTGTCTCGGGGGATGAGCCGGTAGACCATCGACATGGTCGTGGGCATGATCATCCCGCCGCCGAGCGCCTGCACGACGCGGGCGGCGATCAGCACGGGGAGGGTCCCGGAGATGGCGCACAGGCCGGAGCCGACCAGGAAGAGGGCCAGGGACAGCAGGTAGAGGCGCTTGAACCCCAGGCGGTCCCCCAGGTAGCCGGATGCCGGTACCACCACGCCCAGCGCCAGCAGGTAGATGGTCACGACCCACTCCACCTGGGCCGTGTCCACGCCGAAGACGTGCTCCATCGTCGGAATTGCCACGTTGACAATGCTGGAGTCCATCAGGGCCATGAAGGCCCCGACCACCAACGCCACCATGGGGACGCCCCAGTTCTGGATTGGGGCTGGGTCCTCGGGAGCGGACGGGGCGGCACGACCGGGGCCGCGACGGGCGGCGCTCCCGGCACCGGGAATCACGGCAAGCACCCGGGTATCCGCCGCCACCGCAGTCGCCTCCCCTGTGCACCGCGACGGGTCAGCGGATGTGGATCTTCACCGTCGCGCTCTCCCCTGGGAGCAGCCCGTGGAGCGGCGCGTCCAGGCGGATCACCACTGGGATGCGCTGGGTGACCTTGGTGAAGGTCCCGCCGGGCGAGGCGGAGGGCAGCAGCGAGAAGGTGCCGGCCGTCACCAGGCCGACGCTCCGGATGCTGCCGGCGAACGTCGTGCCGGGGAAGGCGTCGATCGTGGCATCCACCCGCTGCCCGGCGGCGACGTCGCGAATCTTGGTCTCCTTCACATAGGCGGTGATGGCGGGCGCCCGGAGATCGGCCACGTAGGCGAGGGCCGCCCCCGGCGCCACCGTCGCCCCCGCCACGGCGTCACTGCTGACCACGGTGCCACCGAAGGGTGAGGTGATCTCGACGGTCGCGCTGGCTGCGGGGGCCGCACCGACGCCCGCCGGGCGGACGGCCGGGGTCACCGTGCCGAGCGTCTCGCCCGCGGTCACCGTGTCCCCGGTCTTGACGTTCCAGGTCGTCAGGATGCCCGCGGCCAGCGAACCCACGGGGGCAAGCGGCGCCGTCACCTGGGCGTCCGAGGAGGTCACGAAGTTCTGACCCTGATACCAGAAATCCACGGCGAGCGCCGCCGCCGCCAGGACCACGATGAGCACGACCACCTGCACCAGGATCGCCCGACCTGTTCCCTGCATCCGCCCGTGCCTCCCCGCCTCCGCCGGGACCGAACCCGCCGCGCACCAACCTGGTGGGCTGCCGGGCGGGCCCCCTGGACCGCCAACCCCCTCGACGGCGCGGGACCCCTGGACCGCCAACCCTCTGGACGCTGCGGGACCCCGCGGGCCCTCGACTGCGGTCCCCCGACGCCGCGCGACCCCTAGACCCCGACGCGGCACAACCTGGTCGGCTGCCCGCGCGGGACCCCTGGACCGCGGGCCCTAGGAGCATGCTGCCAGAGTCGGGGTGGACAGCGAACCGGGCCCTCGCCTTGCCCCATCCGGGCGGCTCAGGGTCCACGGCTTCATCCATCCAGGCGCCGCCGACCCCAGGTCGCCCCCCGCCGCTTCTACGGTCCGGGCTTCGGCCTCGACGCTTACTCCATCCAGGCGCGGCTGCGGCCCAGGTCGCCTCTGCGCGCTGCGCACCTTCGGCTCTCGGCAGCCAGCCCCCGGCGTCCAGCCCTGAGAGGCCTTGGGGCGGCCGGGCCATCCGGACCGGGGCCGACGCAAAAGGCGACTTTTGCGTCGGCCCCCTACCCCGCGCCGTTCCCCTGCCGCCGCGCCGTCGCCGCCTCACGCAGCCGCCGCAGGCCCCCGAGCAGGGCCTCCACCGTCGTGTCGTCGAGGTGCGCCAACAGCCCCTGCACATGCGCCGCACCGGCGCGCCGGACCGCCTCCAGCGTGGCCCGCCCCCCAGGAGTGGCGGCCAGCATTACGCTGC
>DATLTP010000135.1:0-2417 GCA_035533535.1 Bacillota bacterium
TGGCCGGGCCCCGTTTACTTCATGGGGATTACCACCCGCTGAACGTGCTCACGGACGGAGAGCGCATTACGGCTGTGCTCGACTGGACCAACGCGGCTGCGGGCGACCCGCGGACCGACGTGGCCCGCACCCTCAGCATCCTGCGCCTGGAGGGCCGTGTCCCGGGCCGCTTCCCGCTCGAGCTGCGCCGCGTGCTGGCTCCCTTTGAGCGGGCCTGGCTGGCTGGGTACGGGGGCGATCTGCCGGACGCCATCTTCCGGGCCTGGGCAGGCGCGTTCATGGCGGATGACATGGCGGCCAAGCGGCCGCCGGACCACATCGCGCGTGTGCGCCGCTGGGCGGGGGCGGATGCGGTCAACGTGGTCTCGGAGGCCTTCGCCGCCATGATGCGGGGCGATCTCGCGACCGTCCGGCGCCTGGTGGCCCCCGACCTGGAGTGGACCTACCTCGATCCCAGCTTTGAGAGCCCCGAGCCGCAGGTCTGCCACGGGCGCGAGGAGCTTGAGGCCGGTCTCCGGCGCATGGCGGCCCACGGCCTCCACCCGCAGCTGGAGGAGGTGGCGGGTCGCGGCGACCGGGTGCTGGTGGTCGAGCACACGCCCGGCCTGGACGCCCGCCGCGCCCGCCAGGCCGGCGACCGCAACTTCTACGTGGCCACCGTCCGCGAGGGGCGCATCACCGCCCTGCGCGCCTGCCGCAGCCGCGCGGAGGCGGCCGCGCTGGTCAATCAGTAGCTCGTCTCCGGGTCCAGCGGCCAGATCGGGTGCTGGATGCGCTGATACGGCAGGTTGCGAACATCCCCCGTCGTCCAGCCTGGCGTGTCGGCCGTCAGGATCCGCTTGGCCAGGTCGCGGAAGCCGGCCCGGAAGTGGTTGGCCGACTTCAGGGCCACGATGTCGTACCGGGTCACGTCGATGCCGTGCAGCAGGTAGACCTCGGGATCCAGCACCTGCGTCCGCACCGAGCTGACGAGCACGTCCACCTCGCCGACCACCAGCCGCGCCATCTTGCCGAGGTCGATGCGGCGGCCGCGGCCCATGGGCGTGGTGGCCACGAAGCGGCCATCGGTGAGGGCCTTGACGTACGCGTCCGCCACCACGGGCTCGCCGTGCAGGGGATAGGTCTTGCCGCCCAGGCGCACCGGGGTCGTTGTGCCCACGCCGGCGGCGTGGGCCTGCAGGGCAACGGCGGGGTCATAGATGAACGCGAACGCCGTTCGCGGCCGGTTGGCAGCCAGCAGGGCCCGCAGCAGGTGCGTGCCGTCGCCTGGACCGCCGCCGCCCGGGTTGTCGGAGTAGTCGTTGAGCACCACGGGGCCGCCCTCCGCCTCCACGGCCGCGATGGCCTGGCGCACGGCTTCCTCGGCACCGGGGCGGTGGACGTCGAACTCGGCGCGCCGTTCCCAGACGTGCCGGGCGACGTCCTGCGCCAGGCTGCGGGCGAGGTCCGGGTCGCCGTTGGTGATGGCCAGAACGGAGGCGCCCATGTCGGGAATGTCCGTATGCGAGAAGCCGTGGAAGAACGTGGCGTCGATGACCCCGGGCCTTTTCTCGAGCTCCTGGCAGTAGGCGTTGACCGAGCGGACCGGGTCCTGGTCGCTGGTGGAGCTCGAGAAGAGGAGGGGGAAGCGCTCGAGGTGCATGGTGGGGCGAATGCCGCCCTGGAGGTAGCGCGCCAGGAACTCGACCGCCTCGACGCCCCGCTCGTAGGAGTCCTCATGCGGGTACAGGTGCACGCCGAACAGGGCCGTGGCGGGCTTCAGCATTTCGGGGCGGAGGTTGCCGTGCAGGTCCAGGGTGGCGACGATGGGCACCTTCGGGCCAACGGCCGCACGGACGGCCTCGAGAATGACGGTCTCGATGTCGTCGCAACCCTCGGCGGCCCCGGCGCCATGCAGGGCCAGGCAGACGGCGTCCACGGGCATGGCGGCGCGGGTGTTCGCCGCCAGGCGGTCGACCATGGCCCGGAAGTCGCGGGCCGGGGCGCAGCCAGATGGGGTGGCGTTTGCCGCGTAGGTGGGAACAACCGTCGCGCCCACGCGCGCCGCCGCGTCGAGCATCCCACCGATGTAGCTGCGGACGCCGCGGTTGGCCGCGACGATCAGCTCGCCCTCCAGCCGCTCGAAGTCGGTGATGGGCGTGGGGTTGCAAAAGGTGTTGGTCTCATGCGAGATCCCACCGATGGCCAGGCGAAAACCCAAGACGCAGCCTCCTCAATCAGGCCTGCAGGGCCGTTTCCGGGTCAAGGGGCCAGACGGGCCGGCGCAGCCTGTGGAACGGCAGGGCAGCAAGGTCGCCCGACGTGATGCCCGGGGTGTCGGCCGTCAAAATCCGCTTCGCCACGTCGCGGAACCCTGCCCGGAAGTGGTTGGCGGATTTGACGACCACCAGGCCGTAGCGCGCCACGTCGATTCCGTG
>DATLTP010000136.1:0-7574 GCA_035533535.1 Bacillota bacterium
CGAGGAGGTCGGCCGACGGCTCGTGCGCCTCCAGCCGGCGCAGGACGGTCTGAATGGCGGCTGGGCGGATGCGTCCGATGTCCAGCTTGAGCGCCCAGAGCGAGGCCCACGCGGCAATCCGCGCGTTCGGGTGGGAGGTGAGCCGGGCCGCGATGGCGCGCGCCGCCTCGGAGCCGGGCAGGGCATCGGACAGATGGGCGATTGCGGCGGCCGCCGCGTTCGCGTCGCCCGCTGCCAGAACGCCATCCAGACCCTGCCCGGCGAGAGCGATGGCCGTCCCGGCTTCCCCGCGGCTGGCGGCCAGGTGCGCAGCGACCAGCAACGCGTATGGGTTGCTCTCCCGCACGCGCTCCGGCAGTCGGCCCAGGGGAGCGGCGAGGGCGCGCAGGGAGCCCGCGGTTTGCAGGGCATAGGCCATCCGGGCCAGGATGCCGGCCGCCAACGCCCACTCGCCCGCTTCCAGCGCGTACTGGAGGGCGCGCTCGGGATCGCCGGCCGTGTCGGCGTGGTGAGCCAGGGTCGCCTGGACCCGGTGCAGGGCCTCGGTTCCGAGGTCGCGCTCGGCCTCCCCTTGCAGGAAGGCTTCGAACAGGGCGTGGTGCTGCAGGCGGGCGCCGGCGGCATCCAGGGCTGTGAAGAACGGGCTGCGCGTGAACCGCTCGAGCAGCCGGGGCCCATCGCGGTCCGGCCAGATGGCCGCCACGGCCTGCGCATCGAGCACATGGGCCACCGAGGTGACGAGCAGAAAGCGGCGCTCGCGGTCGTCCATCGCGCCGAGCACCTCGGAGCCGAAGTACTCAGCCACCATATCGAGGCCGGGAACGCCGGCCAGGGCCTGCTGCCACGTTGCGCTCGGAATCTGGGCCAGCCGCTCCGCAAGCAGGGCGACCAGGATGGGCCAGCCACCCGTGAGCTGGATGGCCCGGCTGACGACGTGGGGTGGCGCCGCGTTCAGCCGTTCAGCCAGCACGGCGGCGACGGCAGCGTCCGCGAGGCGCAGCTGCTCAGAGCTGCAGCGGGCGAGCCGTTGCTGAGACTGCCAGCGCAGCAGCGGCAGCGGCGGGTGCTCGTCCCGGCTGAGCAGCACCAGACGGAGGTTCGGCGGCAGGGACTCGCCCAAGGCCGTCAGCGCCGGCCAGACGGGAGAGTCCGCGGGGAGGGTGTGGACATCGTCCAGGACGAGGCGCACCGGCCAGCCGGTCCGTTCGATCAGGGCGGCCAGGCGGTTGGCGATGGCCTCCGGTGTGCCGGCCGCCGGGATCTCGGGGAGGGCAGGGCCCCGGAGGGAGCGGCTCAGGGCTGAGGCGATGTGGTGCGCGAACACGTCGAGGTCAGCATCCGTCCGGTCGCAGCGCAGCCATGCGACCCGGGCGCCCCGGCGCTCCTCGGACTGCGCCCACGCGGCGGCGGTCGAGGTCTTGCCGAAGCCGGCCGGCGCGGAGACCAGCACGATGGGTTCGCCGGCAAGGGCGGCGAGGGCGGCGGCCATCGGGCGAAAGGACCCGCCAGGCGAGGGGATCGAGATCTTCGCCTGCACAACGGGCGGCCGACTCACCTGACGCTCTTGGTAGTCCTGGGCGGTCGCGTTGATGTGGCGGAACTGGGCGCCGCGGTCGGGGTGCTGCTGGGTACCCTCGAGCAATTTGCGGTTGGCCTGCAGCGAGTAGCCGAGTTGGTGCAGCAGGTGCGCAACCAGCCTGGGGCTTACGGCATGGCCTTTCTGGCTCAGTTCCGCCGCCAACTTGCGGGTGCTCTTGGAGGTCCAGCCCAGGGGCGAGCATGGATCGCCGCGCGTCTGGGGCGCCACCAAGGCCTCCAGGTCGGAAAGCAGGGTGGGGTCGATCGCAGCCGTGGGCTTGCGCCCCCCACCCGGCCGTCGCACGCGTTCGCGCTCGACCGCCCCCGGGTCATGCAACTCGCGGAGCCCTCTGCGCACGGTGTTCTCGGCGATGCCCAGCAGATGGGCCACCTTCTCGATGCCGCCGGGCCCGTAGGTCATCGCCTCGGCCCCGGCCAGCAAGCGGCGCTGCTTCTCGTCCAGGAAGGGGGCCAAGGCCGCGAAGCGTTGCTGGATGCGTTCAGCCGTCTTCTCGTTCAGGATCTGCTCGGCGGTGGTCACCCCGGCGCCCCCTTGCGTCGCCGTATGCTCGGCCGCGGCCGACCCCTGGTCCGTTTCAGCCACCAGCGCCTGACGGAAGTCGTGCCGCAGCGGGTAGGCGAAGACTTGCTTCGGTGTCCCTGCCTCACCGTGGCGCCGATCCTGCCGTCCTGTCCCTGCCGTCTGGCCCAGATACCCAGTTCGCCGCCCGATGGCAGGTCCCCCGCCACGGCGGCGCCACCAACGTTTCGGCCACGACCGGTTCATAGCCGAAGCGCGCCAACCAATCGCCCGGCAACCGGCCCCTAACGCTCCCCTAATGGTCGCCCTGTTACGCTCGCCGCGGTCGGGCCCCTGGCTTCGCCATGTGAGCCGGAGGTGGGCAGGCGTGAACGGGCGTCGCGGCTTCCTCGCCGCAGCGATCTGCGGATGGATGGTGGTTTGCGTGCTTGGGCTCGGTGGGATGGCCGCGGCCAGCTCCGCGGTCGTGATCACCGCAGGCAACCAGCAGATCACGTTCGCGGGAGTGCCCAAGAGCGGGGCCCTGGGCAGCGTCGGCGGGTACGACAGCCTCGGCTTCGACTTTGAGAGCGGCCAGGCCGGCATGTTCGGCGACGTCCAGATCGGAACCGACTCAAGCGGCAACCCCACCCTGGCGGGTACGCTCGAGGCCGTGCCCGCGAGCGACACGGTGCCAGCCGGGCCCACCTCAGCGACCCTCACCGTGACTGCGGGGGAGACCCTCCTGGTGACCGACTCAGCCGGCAACTACGTTTTGGTGCAGATCACCAATGCGACGCCTCACACGGTCTGGTTCACGTACACGATCCAGACGTCCGTGGCCACCGTGCAGGCGCCGGCTGCGCAGGGTCAGCCGGGCACGACGTCCGGGGCCGGGTCGGGGACAACAGGTCAGAGCACGACGCAGTCCGCCACCCCGATGCCATCGGCGACCCCCTCGGCAACCGCGTCCGCGACAGCCAGCGGGCAGTCCGGCGGCAGCTCGCAAGCCACGCAGCCGGGCGCCTCCGGCAACGCCGGCGTGTACACCATGACGGGCAATTGCCTGACGGTGGCCGACACCAGCGGCAACGGCGCCCTGGGGATCGGGGTCGTGGTCTCGCCCATGTTCGGCGGCCAGTCCATCGCCGACGCGCAGCAGAACATGGAGTTGGTCCTCAACGTCGCCATCTCCGCGCCGTCCGATGTGAGCAACGTGGCCGTGCAGCAGAGCGGCCAGGTCGGCAGCTACGGCTACACGCAGAAGCTGCTCGCGTTCGGGCAGCCGAGCGGCGGCGATTGGCCCTTCTCGATGCAGCAGACCAGCACCAGCGACGTCTACCAGATCCTCATCACGAGCCCGACCCTGGCCGCGGACGGGGTCGCCAACCCCAGCACCGGGGTGACCGAGGTCGACTGGACCTTTAACACGACCCAGGGCTGCGGCAGTGGCACACAGACGGCGCAGGCCGGCGGAGCGCAGGGCCAGGGCCAGGCGGCGACGCCCAGCGCGCAGCCGACTCCGTCCACCAGCGCCCAGACCACCCAGTCGACCGGGTCCTCCCCGATGACGATCCAACTGCAGATCGGCGGCACCACGGCCACGGTCAACGGGCAGCCGCAGTCGCTGATCGCTCAAGCCGAGATCAGCTCGGCCGGACGCACCATGGTGCCCTTCCGCTTCCTTGGCCAGGCCCTTGGCGCCACGGTCTCCTGGGACGGCACGAGCCGGACGGCGAGCTACCAGCTGGGGTCAACCGATGTGGCCATCACCATCGGCAGCAGCACTGCCACCGTCAACGGGCGGCAGGTGACGCTGGACGCGCCGGCCGTCATCGTGAACGGCTCGACGTTGGTGCCGGTGCGGTTCGTGAGTCAGGCCCTGGGCGCGACCGTGAGCTGGGACGCGTCGACCCAGACGGTGACCATCACCTACGGGGCGCCGTAGAGGGAGGCGGCCTGGTTGGGTCAAGTCCCAGCGTTCATGCGGCTCCTGGGCCACATCGCACTTGCCGGGGCGGTCGTCCTGGCGGCGAGCGCCGCTGTCGATGCGGGCGGGCCCCAGTCCCTGATCGTGACTGTCGGCGGCCAGGCGGTGACGTTTCCCACGGCCACACCCTTGACGGGTTCGCTGGGTGGTCCGGGCGGCGCCACGACGTACGACCTGGAAGCCGGTCAGGCCGGCGGGACGAACGCGGATCTGACGTTGGGCCAGGATGGCAGCGGCAACCCCACGCTGAGCGGAGAGCTCGAGGCGGTGCCGCAGTCCGGGACGCTCGCCGCCACGCCAACGGCGTCCACCGTGAGCGTCACTCCGGGCACCACCCTGCTTGTCAGCGACCATGCTGGCCGCTTCGCCTTCGTCGTCGTTCAGCAGGCAGGCAGCCAGGGCGTCGCGTTCGACTACGTATTGCAGTCCGCGGTGGCCATGGTCGGCGCCGGAGAAAGCCAGGCTCCGCCGACGGCTGCGTCTGCCCCGAGCGGGGCGGGGGTCCTGCAGCTGGTCATCGGCAGCACCACGGCCCAGGAGAACGGCCAGCCCGTGGCCATGGACGTCGCGGCAGAGATCGTCGGGGGGCGCACCATGGTCCCGCTGCGCTTCCTGGCCGACTTCCTGGGCGCGCAGGTGGCGTGGGACCCGGTGCCCCGCGAGGTGACCTACACCGCGGGCACGAGCCAGATCAACCTCTGGATCGACAACGCCCAAGCGCAGGTCAACGGTCAGGCGGTCGCTCTGGACGTGCCGCCCACCATCGTGAGTGGGCGGACCCTGGTCCCCGTTCGCTTCATCAGCCAGGAGCTGGGCGCCCAGGTGTCGTGGGATGCCTCGACCCAGACCGTGACCGTCACGACCGGCGGCTAGTTGGAGGGGATCACGGTGAGGGTGCGGCTGCTCATCGCCTGGTTTGCGGTCGCCTTCCTGGCGCTCAACATCCTTCCGCAGGCGAGTCCCACCGCCGCGGCGTCGTTCTCCAGTCTCTCTGACCTGGGCTGCTCATTCAGCCAGCGCCCACTCACCAAGGATCCGATCATCGTCGTTCCCGGTACGGCGGCCAGCTTCCTCTGGGGGCCAAACACGCTGACCCACCAGGGCAACTGGGTCTACTGGTTGTCCGGGGGCCAGCTCAGCACGAACGGCATCCCGCCCCTGGCTGCCAACCCCAACTCCGACCTGCTGCGCCTCAAGAAGAACCCCGACGGCAGCGACGTCGTCCCAGGCATCTACGTGGGCGACATGTTTCGCTGGCTGGATGTCGGCGGGAATTGGGGTCCGGGCCTGCCCGGCTGGGCGAGCGGCGACGTCTATTACAGCCTGCTGGCGTTCCTCAACTGCTTCGACTACACCGAGAACGACCAGTTCGTGCAGGGCGGCAATGGCTGGCTGAACGTTTTCCCCTACGACTGGCGGGATTCCCCCGCCGCCAACGGTGCCCTGCTGGCACAGAAGGTCCAACAGGTGCTGCAGAGCACAGGGGCCAGCAAGGTCATCCTGATCGCGCATTCGCTGGGCGGACTGGTGGCACGCAGCTACATCGCGGGCCAGTACCAGGACGGCAGCGGTAACACGTATAGGGGCGGGAGCAAAGTGGCCGCCCTGATCGACATCGCCACGCCCTGGCTGGGCACCCCGCGGGTCACCCAGGCCATGACCGTGGGCTGGAACTTCGGCATCCCGGGCATGAACCCCAGGTGGGGCCAGATTCTGGCGCCCAACTGGCCGATGGTCTACGCGCAATCGCCCACTGCGTCGGGTTTCGCGAACGCCAGCTACTTCACCGCGTACCCCGAGGGCTTTCTGACCGCAAGCCTCAACAACGAGCAGATCACCGCGGGGGATGCCGCGGGCCAGGACGCCGCCATCCGCTCCTACAACCCGCAGGAGTATGACGAGATTACGCAGTGGCGCTCACAGGTCTTCGACGGCGATAACCACGGGGTGCTGAACTACCTGATTGCCGGATACAACCACCCGGCGGACGAGACGATCTCATTGGACGGCCTCGGCTCGAACGACACCATCGACCGGCTGGAGATTTCGCAGCACACGCAGACGTGTGCCTGGTACCAGTTCTGGTGCGATCCCCACCAGGTGATCACCGACGCCAACGTGCACCTGGGTCCGGGGGACGACACGGTTCCGCTGGGCAGCGCGCTCCTCGGTCAGATGCCGGCCTATCCCGGTCCGCAGGGCGCCGGACCTGTATCCGTGGCCAGCTCGCCCATCGGGGCCTTCACCTACTACCTGGTCGCAGGGTCCGATGTAGCGCACATGGCCCTCCCGGGCAACGACCGGGTGCTGACGGACGTGCGCAGCATCCTGACCGGCCTCGACGCGGCGACTGCACCGGCACAGCCAAAGGTGACCGGCCTCAGCCCCGCCGTTGGCGACCCCTCAGGGGGTACCTCCGTCATCATCTCCGGCAGCGGCTTCACGGGCGCGACGGCCGTCACGTTTGGCGGGGTGGCGGCCACAGGCACCGTCGTCTCGGACAGCGAGATCCAGGTGACGGCCCCGCCCGCCCCCAAGGGCGCCGGGACCAGCGTCGACGTCCAGGTTCAGGGGCAGGGGGGCACCAGCGCGACCGGACCGTCGGACCTCTTCACCTATGACGGGCCATTGCAGGGCTTGACCATCACGCCCACGTCCGGACCCGCCGGTACCAAGGTCACCATCACGGGTTCGGGCCTTGGCAGCACCACGTCGGTCACGTTCGGCTCGGCCAGCGCCCAGTTCAGCGTGGTCTCCGACAGCGAGCTCACGGCCGTCGCGCCTTCGGGGACCGACGGTACGACGGTGCACGTGACCGTCACCAGCGCCGCGGGGCCGAACAAGCCCAGCCAGTGGACGCGGGCCGACGGCTACGTCGAGACCCTCAACGACCCCCAGTTCACCTACAATGCCGGCAAGACCATCACGGTCACCACCACGACCCTGCCGGATGCAGGCGTCGGCCAGCCATACAGCCAACAGCTCCAGGCGAGCGGCGGAGACGGCCACTTCACGTGGGCGCCCGGCCAGGTGTGCGTGTCGGGGTGCACCCAGTACGCCGTGGTCGCCCAGGGAGAGTCGCTTACCTACGGGCCGGCCACCCACCCGGCGGGCCTGACCCTTGATCCCAACGGGACCATCCACGGCACGCCGACGGGGAACCCGACCAAGGTGACGTTCCCGGTCGTGGTGACCGACCAAAGCGGTGACACGGCCGGCGGACAGGTGACGTTCAATGTGACGGAGAGCGCCGCCACGTGCGCGGCCAACCCCGAGCCCGCGCCTACGGACGGCTCGCCGGTGGTGACCGGCGTCAGCCCATCGACGGTGGCGGACACAGGATCGCAGACCATCACCATCTCCGGGTACAACCTGAACGGCACGGTGGGCGTCACCTTCGCCCAGCCCGCCGCCAACGTCTACATCGCGGCGACCGGCGTCCAAGTGGAGCCGGACGGCAGCGTGAAGGCCGTCACGCCCGCCGGG
>DATLTP010000137.1:0-11796 GCA_035533535.1 Bacillota bacterium
CCCCTGCACGACGCCGCCCTTCATGTCGTAGACACCCGGGCCGTAAGCCTTGCCGTCCTCGACGCGAAACGGGCGGCGCGTGGTCTCGTCCGCGGGCCAAACCGTGTCCACATGGACCATCAGCAGGGCGCGGCGGGCGCCGGATCCGCGGGCCGCGGGCCACACCGCCACCAGCCGGTCGGCGATTCCGTCATCGTGCAGGCGGCGCACCTGGGCGCCGAGGCCACCGGCCCAGCCCGCCACGACGTCCACGCAGCGGTTGACCAGGGCGGGCTCCAGGGAAGGGCTGTCGAGCGAGACCAGGGTTCGCGCGTCGTCGAGCATGGCGGCCTGGTGATCCGTGAGATAGGTGAGCACGGCGTCGGACAACGGGAACACCTCCAACCGAGTAGGGTCGTTCCAAACCGGGTCGTTCCGAACCGGGTCATTTCGAACCGGGTCATTCCGAACCGGGTCGTTCAGGTACGCAGGCGCAGGGTGTGGTGCGCAGCATCCGCGGCGGCGCGGCGGGCAAGCTCCGCGAGGTCGTCGTCGACCCCGATATACCGGCCGGACAGCGCGTCGGCCTCGCCGGCGGCGATGCGGACCACCAGCTTGCCGGCGCCCTCAGGCGGCACGTCGCGACCCTCCTCGAGAATCCGTCGAAAGTGGGGGCCCACCCACCGATCCGCGGTCGCGCTGTCGACGAGCGACGTGTGCACGATCCCGGGCATCAGCGCGAAGACGTGCACGCCGGTCCCCGCCAGCTCCAGGGCCAGGCTCTCGGTGAGGCGGATCAGCGCCGTCTTGGCCACCCCATAGGACGAGGCGAACGCGAACCCCCGCAGTCCCAGGCTGCTGGCCACGTTGACCACGCGCCCGCGGCCGCGGGCGATCATCGCTGGCAGCACGGCCCGCGTGACCAGGAACGGGCCGCGCAGGTTGACCTCCAGCCCCCGCCACCAAGCGTCGGGATCGGCCTCCCACATGGGGCCCGTCCCACCCAGGATCCCCGCGCCGTTGACGAGGAGGCTGACGGGCCCAAGACGGCTCTCGACCTCGGCAACGAGCCGGGCGACCGCCGCCGGATCGGTGACGTCAGCCGGCACGGCCAAGCCCGGACCGCCCGCGGCCGCCCACGCCTGGCCTTCTTCCATCAGCCGCAGCGTCTCGGCCAGCTCGTCCGCGCTGCGGGCGGCGACGGCCACCCGCAGGCCCGCTGCCGCCAGGGCCTGCGCCATCACGCGCCCCAGGCCGCGGCCGCCGCCGGTGACGAGCGCGACCTGGCCCGGTTCCAACGTTGCCGTGCCACCCATCTCCACAACCGGTTGGTTCTTCTCGCCGTGGCGCGCCCCTCTCGTTCACGCAACGTTAATGGCCGCACGATGTCCTGCTGCAGGAAGTTCTTGGCCCACAGGGAATGCCGCATCCGGCAACCAGCGGTTTGGCCCCAGGCAGCATGCGACGTAATTTCACTTCTGTCTCGGAACGCACAGAGGGAGGTCCACTTCCGATGGAAAACAGTGCCAACCGCCTGACTCGCCGCCGGCGCCACGGCGCCGCCGCTGGGCTGGCCGCCGCCGCGCTCCTGCTGCTGACCGCCTGTGGCGGGGCTGGCGGGGCCGCGACGTCCACGAGCGGCGCCGCTTCTGGCGGGGCCGCCTCCGCCTCCGGCTCGGCCGCATCTGGTTCCGCCGCCTCGGCCTCCGCCCCCGCCCAAAAGGTCACCATCACCTTCGTCAACGCTATGGCCAGCGGCGCCAACGCCAAGGCCCTCGCCGCGCTGATCAAGGACTTCGAGGCCAAGTATCCCAACATCACCGTCAACAACATCGCCGAGACGAACTACGGGACCGAGGACACCAAGCTCCAGGCCATGCTGGCCGCCCACCAGCCGCCCGACATCGCGCAGATGTACAACACGGACGGCGACAACTTCAAGAAGGTCAACGCCATCGTCCCCGTGCAGCAGTTCATCGACGGCCCCGACGGCCTGAGCGCATCCGACCTGGCCGACTTCTACCCCCAGATGCTGGCCACGGGCAAGTGGCCGGACGGCACGATCTGGCTGATGCCCTTCAACAAGAGCACCGAGGTGCTCTACTACAACACGGACATGTTCAAGGCGGCGGGCATCGACCACCCGCCGGCCACTTGGGATGAGATGGCCGCCGATGCCAAGGCCCTGTCCAAGAACGGCGTCATCGCCTGGCAGGACGCCTTCGACATGTCCACCTTCGAGGCGTTCATCAAGCAGCTTGGCGGCTCGACCCTGAACGCGGGCGAGACCCAGCCGAACTTTCAGGACACGGGCCTGCAGGTGCTGAACTTCTGGGTCGGCCTGGTCAAGCAGGGCTACGCCAAGCAGGACGCCGTGAACTTCGGCTACGAGACCGACTTCGGCAACCAGAAGTCCGCGTTCACCATGGCCTCGATCGCCTCGCTGCCGTTCATGATCCAGGCCGCGGGCAGCAAGTTCACGGTTGGCGTGGCGCCGCTTCCCGCCAACAAGGCGCAGGCGGCGCAGCTCTACGGCACCGACCTGGGCATCTTCAAGACCAATGCCACGCAGGAGGCCGCCGCCTGGACCTTCGTCAAGTTCGCCACCAGCACGGCGGAGAACGAGGCCTGGGTCAAGGGCACGGGCTACCTGCCGATCCGCAAGTCCGTCACGGACGACCTGACCAGCCAGGGCTACTTCAACACGCCTGAGGGCAAGGACAAGATGGTGGCCATCAACTTCATTCCGAACACCTTCCCGGATGACTTCGCCGGCTGGTGGGACCAGGCGGCCTGGCTGAACGGCAGCCCAGTTCCTGCCCAGATCCAGGCCGCGCTCATCGGGCAGGAGACCCCGCAGACCGCGATCCAGACGGCATTCAAGCGTGCTCAGCAAATCGCAGCGGGCGGTCAGTGAGGGCGCGCCCCGCGCGCCCTTAGACCCCGCGCTTCGGGTAGCCCGGGCGCGGGGTTTAAGGACATGGCGCGACGACCCAGTCCTGGTCGTCGCGCTCTGCCTGCCGGCGCTCCTGGTGTTGCTGGTGTTCCACGTCGGCCCGGCCCTGGTGGTCTTCGCAGTCGCCTTCACGCGCTGGGACCTGGGTGCGAACCCGGTGTGGATCGGCCTCAAGAACTTCGCCGACATGATCCACTCGCCGGACTTCTGGCATTCGCTGCAGGTGACGGTCGAGTTCACCGCCGGCAACGTCCTCTTCTCGCTGGTGCTGGCCATGGCCGCCGCGGTCCTGATGGCGGGTGTCGTCCGGGGCCGGGCGTTTTACCGCTCCGCCTACTTCGTGCCGACCGTGACGCCGCTGGTCTCGACCTCAGTGGCCTGGATCTGGGTGTTCGACCCCGGCCACGGCCTGATCAATAGCCTGCTGAGCGTGATCCACATCCACGGCCCCGGCTGGCTGGGCTCGACGGCCTGGGCCCTGCCGGCCGTGACGATCTTCAGCGTTTGGCATGACCTCGGCTTCGGCATCGTGCTGTTCCTGGCCGGCCTGACGGGCGTGCCCCGCGAGCTGCAGGAGGCGGCGCGGGTGGACGGGGCGGGGGATTGGGGCGTCTTCCGGCATGTCACCTGGCCCCTGCTGACGCCGGTGACCTTTCTCTTCCTGGTGCTTGCGACGGTCGGCTCGCTCCGCACCTTCACGCAGGTGTACACCCTGGCCCAGGGCGGCCCCGTGAACGCAACCACCGTCACGACCTACTACATCTACGAAGAGGCTTTCCAGTTCTTCCACTTCGGCTATGGCAGCGCGGTCTCGGTGGCGCTGTTCATCATCGTGGCCGCGGTCGTGGCCATCCAGTTCCGGATCGCCGGGCGGCGGGTCTTCTATGGCCGTTAAGCGCGGGGCGATCCATGCGGCTTTAATCCTCGGGCTCATCGCCATGCTGCTGCCGTTCTGGTGGGTGCTGGCGGCCTCGCTCTCGTCCACCTCGCACCTGCTGAACTTCCCGGCCAGCCTCTGGCCGGAGTGGAAGTTCTCCACCTATGCCCAGGCCTGGGCGGAGGCCCCCTGGGGCCAGTACTTCGGAAATACCCTGCTCATCGCGGCCTGCACCGTCGTCCTGACCTTGATCACCTCGACGCTCGCCGGATTCGCCCTGGCCTTCTCGCGGTCGCGGATCGCGCCGATTCTGTTCGGCGTCATCATCGCCACCATGTTCGTCCCCCAGGAGACCACGCTGATCCCGCTCTACCTGCTGATGGCCAGGCTGAACTGGCTGAACACGTACATCGCCCAGATCGTGCCGTGGGCGGCGACAGCGTTCGGGGTGCTGCTGATGCGCCAGTTCCTCCTCTCCTTTCCGAGCGAGCTGGTCGACGCGGCAGCCATCGACGGCGCCACGGGCCTGGGCTTTCTGCGCTGGGTCTGCCTGCCCAACCTGAAGCCCGCCATCGTGACAGTGGGCCTGTTCTCGTTCCTGGGCAGCTGGAGCGCCTTCCTCTGGCCGCTGCTGATCACGGACAACCCGGCGCGGCGGCCCATTGAGGTGGGCCTGCAGACGTTTGTGTCCGAGAATGGGGTCAACTACCCCCTCTATTCCGCGGCAGCCGTGATCACGGTGGTGCCGGTCATTCTGCTCTTCATATGGCTGCAGCGGTATATCGTCGAATCGGTGGCGAGATCGGGGATGACGGGATGAAGGCGCGAGGCTACCTCAACACGGCCAATGTTGGACTCGGTCAGGACTTCCAGGCCGAAGCGGCGGCGCGCTTCGCCCAGGCCAAGGCCTTGGGCAGCCGCGGCGACCCCATCTGGGCCGCCAACCGGCAGGAGGTCGGCGACCGGCTGACCCGCCTGTTGGGGCCTGGCTTCGAGATCCGCTACTTCGGCAACACCACAACGGCGTTGCAGGCCGTGGCCCACGGCGTCGACTGGCGCCAGGGCGATGAGGTCCTGGTCCGCCAACACGACTTCCCGTCGGTCATGGGCGTCTGGGACAGCTCACGAACGCGGATTGTCCCCGACCTGCTGAACGCCATCAACTCGCGGACCCGTCTGGTGGCCGTCTCCCACGTGAACTGGGCGACGGGGGAGCGGGCTGACCTCAGCGCGTTGGGCCGCCGCTGCCACGAGGTGGGCGCCCTGCTTTGTGTGGACGGCGTTCAGGCCGCTGGGGCCATCCCCCTCGACCTCGAGCACGTCGACTTCTACGCGGTGGCCCCGTTCAAGTGGCTGCTCGGGTGGTTCGGGCTGGCGTTCTTGGCCATGCGCTCGCCGCTTCTGCCAGCCCCCCAGGGCCACGTCAACCATCCGGCGCTGTTCGTCCTGAACGCCACCCTGGGCTGGCTCGACCTGGATACGGTATACCAACGGGTCGAACTGCTGGCGGCGAGAACAGCTGATGGCCTGGCCGCCCGCGGCCGCACGGTCGTCACCCCGGCCTACCGTGCCGGGATCGTGAGCTTCGAAGATCCCGACGCCGAAGCCACGGTCGAGCGGCTTGCCGGCCGGGGCGTCTTCGTGTCGGCGAGACGCGGACTGGTCCGCGTTTCGCCCCACTTCTACAACGACGAGGAGGACGTCGACCTGGTGCTGAGGAGCTTTTGAAGGGAGTCCTCCGCCTCCTGCTCGAGTTCGAGGACGACCGGGAGGCCCTCCAGGGACGGGCGGACGGCCGCGAGGTCCAGGTCGCCTTGGCCCAGCGCCAGGTGCGCCCTGCCGCGCTTGGCGTCGTGCAGGTGAACGCCCACCACCCGGTCTCGGAGCGTCGCGAACGCCGCCACCGGATCCACGCCGTCGCTGAGGGCGTGGCCAAAATCAAAGCAGACATGGGCGTCGGCCTGTTCGGCCACAACCTGAAAGAGCTCCAGCGGCAGCCCCTCAAGGTTCTCGAGGCCGATGACGGCGCCCAGCGGGCCTGCCCGCAGGCGCTTGACCGCCGCGACGACGCGATCGGCCAGCGCCATCATGGCCATCGGCCGGGCTGACTGCGGGGCGGCCGTGAGCAGGCTCTGGGTTGCGTAGTTGGCGGGGTGAACGGCGGCCAGCGCCGGTTGCAGGGGCGCCATGGCCTCGGCTGCGCGCTCCACGGACCGCACGCTGCCCTCCCAGACCTCACGGTCCAGGGCAGCCAGGTCGACCCAGACGAAGGGCAGGTGCACCGTCGCCCGGAGTCCCGCCGCCTCCAGCACCTTCGCGGCCGCCTGCCAGGTGGCGGTGCCGTAGCTCTCATCCACTGCGCAGAAGTCGCCGGGGAACTCGAGGGCATCGGCCCCGGCGGCACGGGCTCGCTCCGCATCCGCCGGCAGCTCGGCCAGGAACGCCGGTGCCGGAACCGGCCGCATGCCCGCGGCCCACATCGCGTGACAGGGTATCGACCACATGTTGCTAGAATGCCCCCGATCCTGGAGGGATGCGCACATGTCGAGGCAAATTGTCGCCTTCGGCGGCGGGGCCGAGCCGATGCGCCTGGGCGAGGCGCTGGAGGAATGGATCCTCCGCCTCACCGGCAGGGAGACGCCGCGTATCTGCTTCCTGCCGACGGCCAGCGGGGACTCCGATGCCAACATCGTGCGCTTTTACCAGCACTTCCGTCACCCGCGCTGCCAACCGTCGCACCTCCCCCTCTTCCGCCGCGAGGGCGAGGACCTGCGTGCTCGGCTCCTCCACCAGGACATCATCTACGTCGGCGGCGGCAATACGGCCAACATGCTGGCCATCTGGCGGCTGCACGGCGTGGACGCCATCCTGCGCGAAGCCTGGGAAGCCGGAATCCTGCTGTGCGGCGGCAGCGCCGGTTCCCTCTGCTGGTATGAGTGCGGCGTGACGGACTCCTTCGGCCTCCAGCTGGCGCCTCTGCACGATGGCCTCGGCCTGCTCCCCGGCAGCCACTGCCCCCACTACGACGCGGAGGCCCTGCGCCGCCCGTCGTACGGCCGTTACGTGGGCGAGGGCGTGCTGCCCGCGGGCGTGGCCGTGGACAACGCGGTGGCCCTTCGCTACGAGGGTAAGGACTTGGTCGAGGTCGTGACGGCCAAGGCCGGCGCCCAGGCCTACCGCGTGGAGCGCACGGCGACCGGGGTCCATGAGGCGCCACTGCCCGCTCGCCAACTGAGGTAGGGTATCGCGGGCGAAGCCGGCGCATCTCTCCTTGACGGGAGGGCACTGGCGCGGCGCGATGGCTCGCCCTGGCGATGGTGGCTGCCCTCGTGGCCGTGCTGCTGTGGCCTTTCGACGCCGGGCCCGCGCCTGAGGCGGCCCGGCCGCTGCCCCTTGCCGGGCTGGTGGTCGTCATCGACCCGGGCCATGGCGGCATCGACAGCGGGGCCATCGCCAGTGGGGTGCAGGAGAAGGGCATCAACCTCGCCGTCTCGCTGGCGGCCGCGCAGGAGATCCGGGGTCTGGGCGGGCGCGTCGTGCTGACGCGGACCGCCGACCAAGCCCGGGTCCCTCTGGGTCAGCAGCGCTACCTCCGCGACCGGCGCCAGCGTGCCGCCATGGTCGCCGAATCCGGCGCACAGCTCTTTGTGGCCATCCATGCCAACTACGTTGGTTCGGCTGCCCCAAGCGGGCCCCTCGTTCTCTGGAATGCCTCGGCCAACCCCGGCGGGCGCGCCCTCGCCCAGGCCATCCGTACGGCCCTGGCCCGGGAATTGGGCACCCGCGTGGCCCTGAGCCGGCAGTCCATCGCCGTGCTCAGCTGGTCCGGGGTGCCCGCCGCCCTGGTCGAGGTGGGCTTCCTCAGCAATCCCGGAGAGCGCGCCATGCTGCAGAACGCCGCCTATCAGGTCCGCCTGGGCGTCGCCATCTCCACCGGGGTCCGCGCGTACTGGTCGGCTCGCCGGGCCGAAGAAACCTTCTGGCGCGGCCTGGCTTGGGCGCCGTAGCCCCGCGGATCAGCCCTTCTCCACCGGATTCTCCGGGTAGCTGACCCAGTCGCTATAGCTGCCGGCGTAAAGCGGCACATCCCAGCGGCCGCCCAGGGCCAGCGCCAGCAGGTCGGCGCAGGCCGTCACGCCGCTGCCGCAGGCCGCGATGGCCGGGGCATCGCCGACGAGGGCCTCAAAGCGGGCGCGCTGGGCCTCGGGCGCCAGCCAGTGCTTGCTGCTGTCGAGGCTCTGCTCCCACCAGGCGTGGACGGCGCCCGGGATGTGCCCGGGGATGCGGTCGAGTGGCTCGACCTCGCCGCGGTAGCGCTCCGGCCCCCGGGCGTCGAGCAGCACCGTGGCCGGGCTGCGGCCCTTGACGGCGGTGATGTCCACAACCATCTCCGGACGGGGCCTGGGGGTGAAGGTCTTCGGGGCCCGCGCCGCGGACGGATCTGCCGTCAGCGCGCCACCCGCGGCCTGCCAGGCGCTGATGCCGCCGTCCAGCACGGCGACATCGTCGTGCCCGAGGTAGCGGAGCAGCCACCAAAAGCGGCTCGCAAAGCTGCCGTCGTCGTCGTAGGCGACCACGGTCACGCCCGGCCCGATGCCGGCGGCGCCCAGTTTCTTGGCCAGCATGGCGGGGTCCGGCAGAGGATGGCGCCCACCGTGCGCGCCCTTGGGCGCGGAGAGGTCCTCCTCGAGGTCGAAGTGGACGGCGCCGGGGATATGGCCGGCCCTGTAGGCGGCGGCACCGGCACTGGGATTGCCGAGTCGGAAGCGGCAGTCCGCCACCGCGACATCGGGCGACTCCAGATGCTCCTTGAGCCAAGCGGACGAGACGAGCGGGTGCAGGTCAATCGGCCTCCTTCCGCGTTCCAGAATAAGAGCCACCGCAACAATAACCTGTAGGTTACGGCTGCGCTTAGCGCCTTCTGCGCACTTTCCCGCTTCCGGGCTCTCGGTCATCGGGAATCTGTGATTCCCTCCCGCCGTGGCGGAGGGCGGTGCCCATCGCCCGCCCCTTTCCAGCACCGGCAGCCGGCGCCGGGGAGGGCAGGGCCGCAGCGCGCCAACCTATGGCAGCGCCTGCCCCTTCTTCAGCACCGGCAGCCGCGCCGCAACCGCTGCCGGGTACTTCAGCCCGGATCCCGTGTTCAGGAGCACGACCCGGTCGGCCTCACGCAGCCAGCCTGCCGTCCGCAGCATCCGGGCCGCCGCCAGCGTCGCCGCCCCCTCGGGGCAGGCGGAAATCCCGTGCTCACGCGCCAACTCGCGCACGGCCGCATGGATGTCCTCCTCCGGCACGGCGACGGCGGTGCCCCCGCTCTCGCGCAGTGCCTGCAGCACCAGCGCCCCGCCGAAGGGGTTCGGCACCCGCAGCCCGCCGATCTCGGTCTGCACGCCCTCCCAGGGCTCCGTGCGCTCGGCCCCCGCCGCGAAGGCCTGCACCACCGGCGCGCACCCCGCCGACTGCACGGCCACCACCCGCACCGGCCGCTCCGCGACCCAGCCGAGCGCCCGCAGCTCAGCGAACGCTTTGTGCAGGGCGATCACGCCGACGCCCCCGCCGACGGGACAGAGGACCGCATCCGGCAGGCGCCAGCCGAATGCCTCCGCCACCTCGTAGGCGATGGTCTTCTTGCCTTCGACCCGGTAGGGCTCGCGCAGCGTTGACGCGTCGAACCAGCCCCGCTCCCGCGCCGCCCGGCCGACGATGGCCCCCGCGTCGCCGATCAGCCCGTCCACGGCGAACGCCTCGGCCCCGTACGCGACGCACTCGGCCTTGGCCGCGTCGGTGGCGTCGGCGGGCATGACGACCGTGATGGGGATTCGCGCCTTGGCCGCGTAGGCCGACCAGGCCCCGCCCGCGTTGCCGGCCGTCGGCAGGGCGATGTGCCGCGCCCCGAGCTCGCGGGCCCGCGCCAGCCCGACTGCCGCCCCACGGGCCTTGAAGGTGCCAGTGGGATTGGCGCCCTCGTCCTTGAGCCAGAGGTCGGGCAGGCCGGCGACGCCCAGAAGCGGCAGCAGCGGCGTGCAGCCTTCGCCGAGGCTGACCTCCGCATCGCGCGACCGAACGGGCAGCAGAGCGCGGTAGCGCCAAAGCGAGCGGTCAGGCGCCAGCGCGCCCTGGGTGATCCCGCTGAAGTCGTAGCGGGCAAGGAGCGTGCCCCCGCAATGGGCGCAGACGGTGTGAAGAAGCTCGGGCGTGTGGGTGGCCCCGCACTGGGCGCATTCGAGATGGCTGAGCGGCACTGGGCAAGCCCCACTTTCGTCGGTGCTTTCGCACCTCCGCCCGGCGTCCCCTGCGGCGCGCAGGACTGGGGCGGGTGAACGGGCGTAGCGGGGGCGCAGGGCGCCCCCGCATTCAGAATCCGATGAGCCTAGCCCCGGTCCGCCTCGGCCCGCGCCGTGCGGCAGTCCATGCAGCCGGTGTCTTCCAGTTCCGGGTCCGCCGCCGCGCAGCCGGCGCAGAACACCCGCCCGCAGCTTGGGCAGCGCTTGGCGTCGTCTCCCGTTTGGCCGTTGCAGCCCGCGCACCGTTCGCCCGTATGCTCCACCCCCCGCGGGGCTAGCATGCCTCTGCCGGCGGCGGCGGCCGGCGAAAGGCCGCGGTGGCGGCTTCGGCCTCCGCCAGCACGGCCGGGCCGTCTTTCAGCGCTGCAAGGGCGGCCTCGAGCGCCGCGCGGTGGGGTGGGGAAAGGTCGGCCGGGACCTCGTCCAGGTCGAGGACCTGGGTCCGCCCGTCCGGGGTGGCGAGCACATCCGCCTCGAGGTCGAGCCAGTCGACGGCCCCGGCCTCGATCCGCGTCTCGGCCGCCACGTTGCAGTAAGCGCCGAGCGTGGTGCCGGCGGGGTCGACCCAGAGGTAGACGTTGTAGGGTCGGTGCGCCCAGAAGATCCCGTAGCTCGTGGTGCCGGCCGGGATGCGCAGGTCGGCGAGCGAAACGCCGTGCTCCAGCCGGAGCCGGATGATGGCGCGCGCGGGCGCGACCTCAAGGCCCTCGCAGTTGAAATGCAGGAGCCGCCCGTCCAGCTTGCGCTTGGTTTCGACGACGGTCATGCGGGGTGGCTGGCCGCCCAGCGCGCCGAGACCAGCTCCACATGGCCGCAGGCCTGACAGACGTACGCGTGCAGGGTCAGGACCGTGGCCAGGTCGAGGGCCAGGCCGTCCACTGCCGCGAGCGCGAGCGTGCTGGTGGCGCGGCCTGTGGAAGTCTCCACCTGCAGGGGCTCTGTGGGCGTGTGGCAGGTTGGGCACTTGCGCGTCATACCCACCCCCTTCTCCGGTGGCGCTGGCGGGCCCTGCCGTGGCTCCGCCATAATACCGGCAGGGAGGATGCGCAATGCCACTTTCCGCCAAGGCCCGCGCGATGCTGGAGGCGCCGAACATCGGCCACCTCGCCACCTTGATGCGGGACGGCTCGCCTCAGGTTTCCCCGGTCTGGGTCGACACCGACGGCAGCCATGTGCTCGTCAACACGGCCGCGGGCCGCATCAAGTGGCGGAACATTCGCCGCGACCCGCGCGTGGCCATCGATGTGACAGAGCGGGACAACCCTTACCAGATGCTGACCATTCGCGGCCGCGTGGTCGAGGTGCGCAGCGAGGGCGCCGTGAGCCACATCGACAAGCTGGCCAAGAAGTACACGGGTCGCGACAGCTACGGCGTCCAGCCGGACGAGGAGCGGGTCGTGCTGGTCATCGAGCCGCAAACCGTGTCCGGCGAGTGAGGGAACTAACGGCCGTCGGCATCCCCGACGCGGAGGTCATCGGCCGCGCACCGGGGGAGTCGGGCTGGCCCGTCTGGCACGTCCGCCACGGGGGCCGCGAGTACGCCCTGCGCGTGCTGCCCGAGGCGGTGGCGGTGCGGGAGGCCATGATCCACCGGGTGGCGGCCGCTGGCGGGGTGCCGGTGCCCAGGGTCTGTGCGGAAGCGCCTGGCCTCCTGCTGGTCGAGTGGTGTCCTGGCGTGCCGCTGCTCGAGGTGATGGCGG
>DATLTP010000138.1:0-6209 GCA_035533535.1 Bacillota bacterium
TCCCTATGGGCCCCAACCAGACTTTCACCAGGACAGGCTCCTAGGCGTCCTTCCGCTGCAGGACGTAGTGCGCCACGGCGTCGGAGCCGACGAACCGCACGCACTCGTACCCGGTGGGGACCTCCCTGGGTTCGGCGAAGAGCCGCTCCCCGCTTCGCAGGAGCACGGGGACGACCGCCAGGTGGAGCTCATCGATGCGGCCGGCCTGCAGCAGCTGGCGGATGGTCGACGCGCCGCCGCCGACCCCCACGTCGGCGCCGCGTGCGGTTTCGAGAGCCCGCTGCAGCGCGACCTCAACCCCCTCGGTGACGAAGTGGAACGTGGTGCCGCCCTTCATGACGAGAGGCGAACGGGTGTGGTGCGTCACGACGAACACGGGGTGATGATAGGGCGGCTCCTCGCCCCACCAGCCACGCCAGTCGCTGTTGCCCCACGGCCCGCGGACCGGGCCGAACATGTTGCGGCCGATGACCGTGGCGCCGATGCCCTCAAAGCCCTGTCGCGCGAAGTCGTCGTCGATGCCCGTCTGCCCGCCGGAGCCGCCCAGCATGGCCTGTCCGGTTTGGGTCGCGAAGATCCATTCATGGAGCAGAGGCCCGCCAACGCCCAAGGGGTTGGCGGCGTCCTGGTCTGGGCCGGCCGTGTACCCGTCGAGGGAGAGCGAGAGGTTATGGACGCGGACTCGCTGGGCCATTGTGGGCGAGGCCTCCCGGGCCGTTGGTTTCGCCGGAGGTTGACGCTGCACCTGCGCCTGCATGGCGCCGAGCGTCAGCGGGCCTTGCGGGTCAGCAGCGCCGCGATCACGACCACCACAATAGCCACGGCGACAGTGGCCATGGGACCGGCGTGCCAGGCCAGCAGTCCCGCCGCGACGGCGAGGGTCACATCCGGGCGAAGTAAGCGCCGCACGGGCCATGTATCGGGGGCGGCCGCCTCAACGTGGAGGCCTGCCCGGTCCTGCGGGTGGCGGCCCCGCCAGCGGTGGTGCGGCGGACGCTGGGTCAGCACGCCGCGTGGGTGGACGGGCGCGTGCTGGCCGTGGAGCCGCCGGGGGCGTTGCGCGCGGGCCAGCGCCTCCGCGTCGCGTACGGCCCGTTCGCCGTCGATTTGCGCGCCACGGCCGCCCGGGACGGCGAGGTCCGCCCGCAGAGCCGGCTGCCGTTCGGCCTCGCCAGCGCCCACGACATCCGTATGGACCCGATGGAGGATGGCCATACACTGCTGACGTTCGGCTGAGCCTTCACGTTCCCGCCCAACGGCTGCTCGGGCGGCGGCTAACCGCTGAAGGGGAGGCGGGGTCGAGGGCGGCGGCGGGGCATGCACTATGACATCACAATTGATGCTATTATGATGGCATCGGGGGTTGGCGCCGTGTCCCAGTTGACTGTCCGCGACGTCCCAGAGAACGTGCTGGCCGATCTTCGCGACGAGGCGGCCGACCGCCACACCAGCCTGAACGCCATCCTGTGCGCCGCCCTGGAGGACTACGCGGGGCGCAGGCGCCGGTTGCGCATGATGCGGGAGCTGCTGCCCGCGATGGAGGCCCTGAGTCATGAGATTCTGGCGGCCCACCGCGGCGTCCTGACGTCTGAGAGCGCGTCGCTGCTGCGTGAAGATCGGGAGCGGTAGCCAGTGAACCTGCGCGCGGTCTTGGACGCATCCGTGGGCGTGAAGTGGGTGGCGCCGGAGCCGGGCTCCGAGCAAGCGAGGGCCGTCCGCGACGCGTATGCTGCGGGTGAGTTGCACCTGCTTGCCCCGGACCTGTATGTCCCCGAGGTCGCGAACATTCTGTGGAAGAAGCACCGGCTGCGGCAGGAGCTCTCGGCGGCCCAGGCGGCACGGGCGCTCGACCTGCTGTTGGCGGCCCTGCCCGAGATCGAGCCCACGGCCCCCCTCATCAGCCAGGCGCTGCGGCTGGCCAACCAGTTTGGCCGCCCCGTGTACGACTGCACGTATGTTGCGCTCGCCCTGCGCGAGGGGTGTCCCCTCATCACCGCTGATCTGGCCCTGGCCAGCCAGTTGGGACCCAGCCTCGGGATGGTTGCCACCCTGGCCCAGGGGGCGGCCATGCTCGCGGCGGCAAGGGCCGAGCGATCGGCCGAGCGCAGGGGCTGACCCCCCTCCCAGCAGGCCTTCCCGCTTCCGTGCGGTAGTGATCCACCGAACGGAGGAGGCGATCCCCACGGACATCGACCTGGTCATCCGCGGCGGCACCGTCGCCGGACCCGAGCGCGCTGAACCGCAGGACCTCGGCATCGCGGGCGGCCGCATCGCCTGCGTGGCCGCGCCTGGCCATCTGCCCGCCGCGCGCAATGAGTTCGACGCCAGCGGGCTCCATGTGCTGCCCGGCGTCATCGACACCCACGTTCACCTGCGCGACCCCGGGCTGCTCGACCGCGAGGACTTCCACACCGGCACCTGTGCGGCCGCCGCCGGCGGCATCACCACCATCTTCGAGATGCCCATCGCCCTGCCGCCGACGCACACGGCCGACCTGCTGCGCGAGCGCGTGGCGACCGTGCAGCCCAAGGCGGTCGTGGACTTCGCCATCTACGGGGGCGCGAGCGCCGAGAACCTGGATGAGATCGAGAAGATGGCGGAGGCGGGCGCCATCGGCTTCAAGACCTTTCGCACGGCGGCGCCGGCCGGCCGCGAGGAGGAGTTCCGCGGCTTCACCTGCCCCGACGACGGCGCCATGCTGCAGGTCCTGCAGCGGGTGGCGGCCACGGGGCGGGTCGAGGTCATCCACGCCGAGAGCGAGCAGGTGCTGGCCTGGTACGGGCGCGAGGTGAGGCGCGGTGACCCGGCTGCGCATGCCCTGGCCCGGCCGGAGCTCGCCGAGGTCGTCTCGGTGGCTTGCAGCCTTGAATTGGCGCGCGCGACAGGCGCGCGCTTGCAAATCGCGCATGTGAGCGCTGTCCGGGCTTTGGAGATCCTCCGCGCGGCGAAGGATGCGGGGCAGGCGGTCACGGTCGAGACCTGTCCCCACTACCTGTTCCTCACCGACGAGGACCTTGTGCGGCACGGGCCCTACGCGAAGATCAACCCGCCCCTGCGTCCACGGGCGTCCCAGACGGCGCTCTGGGCGCACCTGCAGGCGGGCGACGTCGACGTCATCGGCACCGACCACGCGCCCTACCTCGTGTCGGAGAAGGAGCCGTACTGGAACCGCATCGGGGGAGCGGCGGCGGGCGCTCCGGGGCTGGAGGCCATGGTGCCCATGCTGCTGGGGGCCGTTCGCGACGGGCGCCTGGGCCTGCCGCAGATGGTGCGGCTGACCAGCGAGAACGCGGCCCGCATCTTCGGGCTGTACCCCAGGAAGGGGCGCATCGCGCCTGGCTCGGACGCGGACCTGACGATCTGTGACCTGCGGGTGCCCGGGGCCATCCGGACCGAGGCCTGGCTGACGAAGTCGCGCGGGACGGCGCGCATTTGGGACGGTCAGATCACGGGCGGGGAAGTGGCGGCCACGCTCGTGCGGGGGACCGTTGTCTACGAGCGGGGGCGGGGCGTGGTGGCGCCGGCGGGGCACGGGCAGTTCGTGCGGCCGTGACGGGGAGGTTTGCTTGCCAGTGATCGATGGATCGCGGCTCCAGCAGGACCTGGATGAGTTGAGCCGGATTGGCGCCCAGCCGGGGGGTGGATTGCGGCGCCCGGGCTTTGGGCCAGAGGCAGCACAGGCCGCGGCTATGGTCGTGGGCTGGATGCGGGAGGCGGGGATGACGGCCGGCCTGGACGCCTGGGGCAACGCCGTCGGGATTCTGCCCGGGTCGGGCGGCGGCGCGCCGATCTGCATCGGGTCGCACGTGGACACGGTGCCGGACGGCGGACGGTACGACGGCGCACTGGGGGTGCTGGGGGGCGTCGCGGTCGCGCGCGCCCTCGGTGCAGGCAGCCTGCGCCGCCCCCTGGCGGTCGTGGCGTTCCTGGACGAAGAGGGCAACGCCTTCGGCATCGGTTGCTTGGCGTCCAGCCTTTACGTGGGCCGCGATGTGGGGAGCGTGCGCGAGCGGGTGCGTGCGGTGGTGGAATCCCGCGGCGATGGCGGGCTTGGCCGTGTCGAGCTGCCACGGCCCGCGGCCTACCTGGAGCTGCACCTGGAGCAGGGGCCGGTGCTGGACCGGAGCGGGGGACTGGTGGCCGCGGTGGACTCCATTGCTGGGATCGACCGGGCTGATGTGACCTTTGTTGGCGAGGCCAACCACGCGGGCACAACGCCCATGGACGCCCGCCACGACGCGCTGTGTGGGGCGGCGGCATGGGTGTTGGCTGTGCGCGAGCTGGCGCTGGCGAGCAAGGGGCGGGCTGTGGCCACGGTCGGCGTGCTGACCGCGCACCCGGGCGCCACGAACGTGATCCCGGGCCGCGTCGACCTGCGGCTGGAGGTGCGCTCGCCGGACGCGGCGGCCCTGCGGGAGACCTGCGGCGCCTGTGAGTCTGCGGCGCAGCGGATCGCGTCGGCGTACGGGCTGGCGGCCAGCGTGGGCGGCTGGCACCGGACGGTGCCCGTAGGCTTGGACGCCGCGCTTGTGGGAGATGTGCGGGCGGCGGTCGGGGCCTGCGGGTACCCGGACCGGGTGCTGCCCAGCTGGGCCGGCCACGACGCCAAGGTGATGGCGTCGGCCGGTGTGCCCGCGGCCATGATCTTCGCCCGCACCCGGGACGGGCGCAGCCACTGCCCCGAGGAATTCGTGCCCGAGCAGGCGGTGGCGGCTGGGGCAGAGGTGCTGCTGGGGGCCGTCCGGCGGGCGGATGCGCGGCTGGCGGCCGCAGGGGGGCAATGACCGTGCATTTCAGTGGGTTCGCAGACGAACTTCTTGACCACGCCGCAGTTGGGAGGCCCATCTCCGAGCTGCCGACGCCCGCCCCGCTGGTCGACCTTGCGGTTCTCGAGGCCAACATTGCAGCCATGGCTGCGTTCTTCCGCGGCCGGCCGGCGCACATCCGGCCGCATGCCAAGACCCACCGCGCCCCGGCCGTGGCCAGGCGCCAGATCGCGGCCGGCGCCCCGGGCGTGACCTGCGCCAAGGTGAGCATGGCCGAGGCCATGGTGGACGGCGGGATCACGGACGTGTATGTGGCCAACCAGGCGATTTCGCCATGGGCCATCGAGCATCTCTGCCGCCTGGCGCGGCGGGCCAAGGTGGCCGTGGCCGTCGACCAGGCAGACAATGTCGCTCAGCTGTCGGCCGCCGCGGTGGCGCACGGTGTGACCGTCGACGTGCTGGTGGAGCTCGACGCGGGCCTGGGACGGTGCGGAGTGGGGCCAGGCGAGCCGGCCCTGGCCCTGGCGCAGGCGGTGGCGCGCGCGCCGGGCCTCGGCTTCCGGGGCCTGCATGCGTACGAGGGTCATGTGGTCCAGAGCGCCGACGAGGCGAGGCGGCGGGCCGAGACCGAGCGGATGCTGGAGGTCACCATGGAGACGCGCGACCTGCTTGTCCGCCGCGGGCTGCCCGTCCACGAGGTGACCTGTGGCGGCACCGGCACCTATGACATCTCCGGCGTCTATCCCGGCGTCACGGAGCACCAGTCCGGCTCCTACGTCTACATGGACCCCGGTTACCACGAGAAGGTGCCGCGCTTCGGGCTCGCGTTCAGCCTGCTCTGCACGGTCGTCAGCCGGCCGGCCCCTGACCGCGTCGTCACGGACGGCGGCCTCCAGGTGCTGGCCAGCAGCCCGGCCGCCGCCATGGCCAAGGGTCACCCCGAGTTCGGGCCGGCCCGGCTCTCGGAGGAGCACGGCAAGTTCCAGACGCTGGACGGCTCCAGCAGCGATCTCCGCGTGGGCGACCAGATCGAGGTCCACCCTGGCCATTGCTGCGCCGCGGCGAACCTCCACGACCAGGTCTTTGCGGTCCGCGGCGGACGGGTGGAGGCCGTTTGGCGGGCGACGGCACGCGGGTGCTCGCAGTGATCAGCCTGGTGGAGATCGAGCAGCGCCAGGGGCGGCTGCGGCGGGCCCTGCGCGAGGCGGGCCTGGACGGGGCGTTGGCCGTCGGTCGCGGCTTCTTTGACCGCCCGGGCTCCATGGCCTACCTGACCGGCCACATCCCGCCCTTCATCTCGGCACCCTTCGACGGGACCATGGCTGGCATGGGCCTGGGTGTGGCCATCCTGCCGGCTGCGGGGGACCCCATTGTTATCGACACGTACCCCAGCCGGCCCGACCGCACGCCGGTCCGGGATCTGCGGGCCTCCGGCAGCGTGGT
>DATLTP010000139.1:0-7837 GCA_035533535.1 Bacillota bacterium
CATAGCCGCCCGCCCCGGTTCGGCCTTTCGCACCCTGCGTTATGATACGGGTGGCCGCGGCCGAGCACGGGCGCGGCGCCGGCAGGGGGACTGAGGTTATGCAGGTCGAGGGTCAGGTCACATTCGCGGCGACACCGGACCGGGTTTGGCAGGTTCTGCGCGACCGGGATGCGCTCAAAAAGGCCATTCCCGGCTGCGAGACCCTGCAGGAGACGGGGCCTGGGCGCTACCAGGCGGCCCTGAAGCTGGGCATCGCCGCCGTCAAGGGCAGCTACACCGCGGAGGTCAGCATCACCGAGGAGCGGGCGCCGAGCCACTACCGCCTCAAGATCGCGGGCCAGGGCGGGCCCGGCTTTGTCAACATGGAGGGCGACGTCGACCTCAGTCCAGCCGGGGCCCAGACGGCCGTCGGCTACAAGTTCGATGTCCAGGTCGGCGGCGTGATCGCGGCCGTCGGCCAGCGCATGCTGGGCGGCGTCGGCAAGATGCTGGCGGCCGACTTCTTCAAGGCCATGCAACAGGCGGCCGAGGGGGCGTAGCCATGTCAGGCGAGCATGCGGTCCTCCGCGCCCTGGCCGACGTCGGCACAGAGCCGGGTGCCCTGGCGACCGTCGTCCATGTGGATGGGTCCGCGTACCGGCGGGAGGGCGCCCAGATGCTGATCCTCGCCGGACCGGCGGGCGCCCCGCACACCGTGGGGCTGCTGAGCGGCGGCTGCCTGGAGGACGACGTGGTCGCCCACGCCCGGGATGTGCTCGAGGGTGGGGAGTGTAAGCTCCTCCGCTACGACCTGCGGGCCGACGGCGAGGACCTGTGGGGCCTCGGACTCGGATGCAACGGTGCCGTTGACGTCCTGGTGCAGAGCCTTCTGCCCGGGCCGCTGCCGTACGCCGCTGCCGCCCGCTGGCAGATGGACGGCCGTGACGTGCTGGTGGCGACCGTCACGGAGCGGGAGGGCGACGGCGCACCCGCGCCCGGCCGCCAGATGGCCATTGCCGCCGATGGCGAGGCCGTCGGGGGCCTTGGCCACCCGTACCTGGACGCCCTGGCCATGGCGGCTGCAAGTGAGCACTTGCCTGCACACGCTGATTGGGTTGATCTGCCCGAGTCTGGGCGCGTGAAGGTCTTCTTCGACCCCTGCCGGGCGCCGGCGGTCTTCGCCATCTTCGGCGCTGGCGCGGACGTGCCCCCCGTCGTGGCCGCCGCGGCGCGGGTGGGCTTCCGCGTCTTCGTGGTCGACCACCGCCGCGCCCTGCTGGTGCCCGACCGCCTTCCGGGTGCCGAGCGCCTGCTGGCCGTGCGGCCGGAGGACCTGGACAGCGGCCTTGCGGGCGTGAAGCTGGACGCCGCCCTGGTCATCACCCACAACTTCCAGAGCGA
The DNA here is from genome assembly GCA_035533535.1 of Bacillota bacterium. Lineage (GTDB taxonomy): Bacteria > Bacillota > Sulfobacillia > RBS10-35 > JAJYVM01 > JAJYVM01. The sequence goes on from DATLTP010000139.1 coordinate 1,381, forward strand.
CAGCCACATCCTGCGCCACCTGGCCGGCCGGCGCCTGCGCTACCTGGGCGTGCTGGGCCCGACCGCCCGCACGGAGCGGCTGCTGAAGCGGGAAGTGCTCGAGCAGCCAGAGGCCCTGTTCGGCCCGGCTGGCCTCGACATCGGCGCCAGCACCCCCGAGGAGATCGCGCTCAGCATCGTCGCCGAGGCCGTCGCGGCCCTGCGCGGGCGGGACGGTGGCCACCTCAAAGACCACCTCGGGCCCATTCACGCCACCGTCACCACCGCCCCGTGGTGACCGGCGCCATCGTCCTGGCCGCGGGGCGGAGCAGCCGCATGGGGCGGAGCAAGATCATGCTGCCCCTGGGCACCCGGCCGGTGCTGGCCTGGACGCTGGACCACGTCCTGGCCGCGGGGATCGAGGACATCGTCCTCGTCACCGGACCCGACACGCCTGACCCCGTGGCCGTGATCGGCGAGGCGCCGGTGCGCCTCGCCCACAACCCGCGGGCCCGCGAAGGCATGAGCACGTCGATCCAGGTCGGGCTCTTGGCTCTGCACCCCGCGACGGACGCTGCTTTCGTGGTCCTGGCCGACCAGCCGACCATTGGCCCCGATATCTACCGCGCCCTGCTGGAGCGGTACATGGCTGGGCAGCCCGCCATCGTGGCGCCGGTGTACCGAGGCGAGCAGGGCAACCCTGTGCTCTTTGACCGGTCCGTCTTCGCCGAGCTGTTCGGTCTGGAGGGCGACGTCGGCGGGCGGGCCGTCATCCGCCGTGACCCCGCGCGGCTCGCGCAAGTCGACATCGATCGCGACCCGCCGCCGGATGTCGACACCCCGGACGCCTACCGCCGCCTGGCGGCCGATTGGCCGCACTGACGCAGGATTCCCACAGCCACACGCGAATTGATAACGGCTGCGGCCACGCTGAAAGGGGAGGGCGGGCGGCCGCGGCGACTCAATCTTGTCGAATTTACAGCCAAACTACAGGGGGATTCGAGTCTTGCGAGCGCAACGCGCAATTGCGCCCCTGCTCCTGGCCGGGTTCCTGCTCTCCGCGTGCGGCGGCTCGGCCACGCCGGCGGCCTCCACGGCGAGCGGGTCCACGGCGGCCACCAGCACCGGCGGCGCCGCCACGGCGGCCGCGACCAGCAAAAACCTCAACATCGCCATGTGGTCGGCCCCGGCCAGCTTCAACGGCATGACCTCGAACAGCAGCTACGACATCGACGTCGCCGGCATGATGTTCGACTCCCTGGACTGGCAGAGCCCCGACCAGCAGTTCCACCCGCTGCTGGCCAGCAGCTGGGACGTCTCCTCGGATTCGAAGACCTTCACGTTCCACTTGAACCCGAAGGCCAACTGGACTGACGGCCAGCCGGTCACGGCCAATGATGTCGCCTGGACGCTCACGACGGACGCCGACCCGAAGGTGCCGGCCGTGTTCGGCTCGCTGCTCAACGTCCTGGTGGGCACCAACAACCAGGGGCAGAACGTCGACCCCACCCAGCCGCTCGCAGGCGTCAAGGTCGTCGATGACAAGACCGTACAGCTGCTGACCAAGGCGCCGACCGACCCCAACGAGCTGCTCTACAACATCGGCTACGAGATGCAGATCTACCCCCAGCATGTGCTGAAGAGCGTGGCCGACACCGACCTCGCCAAGGCGCCGTTCTTCCAGAACCCCAACGTCAGCGACGGGCCATACGAGTTCGTCAAGTACGTCAACTCGCAGTACGTGCAGCTGAAGCCCAACCCCAACTATTACCTGGGTGCGCCCAAGGACACCGTCTACATCAAGATCGTGCCGGCCACCAGCATGCTGGCGGAACTGCGCGACGGCACGGTGGACGCGACCTACTCGCCGGGCCTGGCGGACGTCCCGCTGCAGGACTGGCCGAGCGTCGCCTCCCTGCCCAACGTGAAGCAGGACCCGGTGCCGGGCACGACGACCCAGTTCATGGAGATCAACGACAGCAAGCCCTACCTCTCGAGCCCGCAGGTGCGCCAGGCCATCACCATGGCCATCGACCGCGGCGCGATGGTGAAGTCGTTGTTGAAGGGCCTCGGCGCTGTGCCGATCGGGCCCGTCAACCCGCTGTACAAGAACTTCTATGACACCAACCTGCAGCCGTGGCCCTATGACCCGACCAAGGCCAAGCAGATGTTGCAGGCGGCGAACTTCCCCTTCAGCACGCCGCTGAAGCTTCTGGTGCCGACCGGCAACCAGATCCGCATGGAGTCGGCGCCGCTGATCCAGCAGAACCTGCAGGCCGTTGGCCTGAACGTGCAGATCCAGCAGTTCGACTTCGCCACGATGCTCTCGACGGCCAAGTCGGGCAACTTCGACTTCGCGTTGATCGGCTCCGGCTTTGGCGTCGACCCCTCGGGCAGCGCGCTGTTCTTCCAGTGCGGCGGCTCGCTGAACTACAGCAAGTTCTGCGACCAGGCCATCGACAACGACTACAAGACAGGCCAGTCGACGCCGGTGCTCGCCCAGCGCCAGGCCGCCTACAATGACCTGCAACAGCGGATCCACGACGACGCGCCGGATGTGTTCCTGTACATCCAGAACGGGCTGATGGCATACAACACGTCGGTGAACCAGGCGACGATCCCCACCGCGTTTGGCATGCAGCAGCCCTGGGCCTGGGGCTTCAAGTAGCGAACTCGGGGCCGGGGGCGTTTGCCCCCGGCCTCTTCCGTCCTGGCAGCCTGGGGGTGAAGTCGAGCTGGTGCGCGACCACGCCCGTGAGCGGGCTGTCCTCGCCGCCGCCATCATCGGGATCGCTCTCGGCGCTGTCGACGGCACCGTCGTCACGACGGCCATGCCCACCGCTGTCCGCTCGCTTGGCGGGCTGGGCCTCTACGCCTGGATCTACGCCGCCTACACCCTGACTGCCGCCGTCAGCATGCCGCTCTGGGGTAAGCTCGCTGACCTCCGAGGCAGCCGCGGCCTGTTCGTGCTCGGTGTGCTGATCTTCGTGGCGGGATCCGCCCTGGCTGGCGCCGCCCCGTCCATGGGCGCCCTGGTCGCCTTCCGCGCCGTGCAGGGTCTCGGCGCCGGGGCGCTCGCGGCCGTGCCCTTCACCGTGCTCGGCGTCACCTTCCCGCCAAGTGAGCGAAGCCGCGTCATCGGCCTGGGGTCGGCCGTCTGGGGCGTCGCCAGCGTGGTCGGCCCGCTGCTCGGCTCGGCCATCGTCTCGTTCCTGGGCTGGCGCTGGGTCTTCTATGTGAACGTGCCAGTGGGCGCTGTGGCCGTGTGGCTGGCCTGGCGCAGCGTTCCGGCCCGGCCTGCCACGGCGGCCCGGGGCCTGCCGCTGGACTGGCCCGGCGCCCTCCTGGCGGCGGCCGGCGTCGCGGCCCTGATGTTCGGGCTTCAGCTCCTCCCGCGGCACGGGCACGCCGGACCGGGCCTGCTGGCGGCGGCCGTCCTGCTGCTTGGCGCGTTCGTGTGGCTGGAGCAGCGCGCGCCCGACCCGGTGCTTGCGCCTTTCCTCTTTCGCCGCCGCGTGTTCGCCGTGGCCAATGGCATCGCGTTCCTCAGCGCCTTCGCCATCTTCGCCGTGCTGGATTACCTGCCGCTGCTTGTGCCGCCGGGCGTGCCCCTGGCCGTCGGCGCCGCCATCCTTGTCTTTCCCTCCTCCGTGGCGTGGTCAACGGCTTCGTTCACCATCGGCCGCTACGTCCCACGCTTCGGGGTGCGGCCCGTCGTCGCCGTGGGGACGGGCATCCTGGCGGCGGGGCTGGTTCTGCTGATCGCGGCCATCCGGCCCGGCGCGAACGTTTGGGTGGAGGCCCTCGCATCAGCCCCGGCCGGGCTCGGCATGGGCATGCTCGGCCCCGCCCTGCTGTCGGGCATTCAGAATGCCCTGCCCCTGGCGGACATGGGCATGGGCACGGCGGCGGAGCAGTTCCTGCAGCAACTGGGCGGGACCGTGGGCGTGGCGGGCCTGCAGTTGGCGTTCCTGGCGGCCCTGGCCGGCGTGCCGTCAGCCTTGCGTGGGGCCGTGGCCAGCCTGCTCGCCGCGGGTGGGCTTGGCTCGACGGCCACCAGCTTCGGCGCCCTGGCCGGGGCCATGCGCGGCGCGTTTGCCGTGCCCCTGCTGGCGGCGGCGGCGGCGTTCCTGCTGAGCTTTGCCATCCCGAACACGGTGCGCTGACGTGGATGGCGGCCGCTGCTGACGAGCACACGGGCGGCGGGATACGTGGCTTCGACCTGGCCACCCCGAACACGGTGCGCTGACGTGGATGGCGGCCCGCTGCTGACGAGCACACGGGCGATACCGATACGTAGCCTCGCCCTGCCATGTCCTGCTGACGGGATGAAGGCGGTGCGTTGAGATGGACCGGACCTGGCAGGTCCTCCTGCTTGGCGGCGCGAGCGGGGTTGGCAAGACCAGCGTCAGCTATCGCCTGGCCGCGCACTACGGCATCGGGATCACCGAGGTCGACGACCTCTATGTCGCCGTGCGCCGCCTGACGACGCACGCCGAGCAGCCCGCCCTGCACGAGGCCGGCCTGGAGGGCGATATGCTCGCCCGCATGCTCCGTGTCAGCCAGGCCCTTGCGCCTGCTGTGGACGCCGTCATCGCCAGCCACCTGGAGAGCCGCACGCCCGTTCTGCTGGAGGGGGACTTCCTGTTGCCGGGGGCGGCCCTGCAGCCCGCCGATGTCGTGGCCCTGTTTCTCTATGAAGAGGACGAGGGCCAGATCGCCCGCAACTACCGGGCCCGAGAGGGCCAGGACCAGCCGCGGCGCGCCCAGGCCAGCTGGCGCCACAGCGAGTGGCTGCGGGCGGAGTGTGCGCGGCTGGGGGTGCCCACCCTTGCCGCCCGGCCTTGGGAGAGCCTTCTCGCCCGCTGCATCGCCCGGATCGACGGGGCTTGAGGCGAGATCACCGCTCGGCCGGCAGGGCCGGCGCCGGCAGCCTCGCCATATAGTGCGCCACGCCGTCCTCGTCGTTGGAGGGGATGACGAGGTCGGCGGCCTGGCGGACGGGCGCCTGGGCGTTGGCGACGGCGATGCGCTGCCCCGCGACCCGGAACATGGGCAGGTCGTTGAGGTTGTCGCCGAAGACCGTCAGGTGGTCCGGCCGCAGGTCGAGGCGCCCCGCCAGCCAGCGGAGGGCGCCGGCCTTGTTCGCCGCCGGGTTCGCCACCTCGACGCTGAAGCAGCCGGGGAAATAGGTCTCGGCCATCCGCGTCACGCCCACACTGTCCTCGAACGCAGCCTGCAGCCACTGCTCGAGGGCAAGGCTGCCCGCCTCGTCCTCCAGGAACAGCAGCTCCGAGACGACATCGGGGACAGCCAGGCGCGCGACGGGCGTCAGGCGGTGGTCCCCCCGCCGCTGGCGGCGCGCCACCCAGTCGGCCTGCCCCGGGTTGAGAGGCGGCCGGTAGGCGACGACCTCGCGGCTCCCAAGAAACCCGCAGACGAACGGCGACCAGCCCTGCCGGCCTGCCTCCTGGAGGACCACATCAGCCAGGGCCCGGTCAAGCACGGTCGCGTGCAGGATCTCACCGGAGCGCGCGTCCACGGCGAAGGCGCCGTTGCTGACGATGGCGGGCAGCCGGAAGTCGATGCGGGAGCAGAGCCGCTTCGCCGCGAAGAAGCTGCGCGAGGTGCAGTACGTGAAGGCAAGACCTCTGGCGATGGCCGCGTTCAGGGTCGCGGCCGCAAAGTCGGAGAGGCTCTCGTCCGAGCGGAGCAACGTGCCGTCCAGGTCCGTGACGAACAGATGATGCGGCTCCATACCAACGTATCGTATCGTCCAGGCGGCGGCGTTGCGCCGGCCGTTGCGGGGATCCGCCGCTACCCCGTGAAATCGATGCTGGGCGAGGACCTGCCGGAGGCGGAGGTCACCGCGCGCGGCATCGCGGGCGACCGCACCCTGGCCGTCCTGGACGAGGCGACCGGCCGGGTGGCCAGCGCGAAGTACCCGCGGCTCTGGCGCGGCCTGCTCGCCGTCACGGCCGCGAGGGCGAGCCTGCGATTCCCAGACGGGGCTGAGGTGGAAACAGCCAGCCCGGACGTCCACGCGCGCCTCAGCCGGCTCCTGGGCCGGGCGGTGCGGCTTGTCGCGGAGGCGCCTGCAGGGGCCGCCATCCTGCGGGCCGTGCCCGACGAGGTCCTGCTGCGGGGTGCCACGGCCGAGGTGGCCGTGCAGGAGACCCGGCTGGCGGCCGGCACGTTCTTCGATTACGCGCCCCTGCACCTGGTGACGACCGCATCGCTGCAGCGGATCGGCGAGCTGAGCCCACGTGGCGCCGTCGAGACCGCGCGCTACCGGCCGAACCTGGTTGTTGCGACCGCTGAGGCCGGCTTCGTGGAGAACACCTGGGTGGGAAAGACGCTGGCCGTGGGTGAGCAAGTGCGGCTGCGGGTGCTGGTGGCAGCGCCGCGCTGCGCCGACGCTTCGCCCACGGCGGGCTGCCGCCCGACCCCGATGCCCTGCGCGTGCCGGCCGCGCACA
>DATLTP010000140.1:0-10713 GCA_035533535.1 Bacillota bacterium
GGACCCGGGCTGGGACCGGGACCCGGGCTGGGACCGGGACCCGGGCTGGGACCGGGACCCGGGCTGGGGCCGGGGTGGGGGCAACGGCGCAAGCCACGGCTGGGCCCAAGTCCGTGCCGCGAGCCGGTGCCAAGTCCCCCAAGGCCAGCAAGGCCGCGAAGCAGACCAAGCCGACCAAACCCGCGCCTGCCCGCGGCCGTCGCCGTGGCCGCCAGCGGTTGGCGGCGGCGGCCGCGGACTGGGAGTCGTCGCCGGGCCCTCGCACCGTGCGGTTGCTTGCGCAGGCCCACCTCGAGGGCGGCTCGGTGGGCGAAGCCCTGCAGGTTCTTGAGGCACACCCGGCTTGGCGCGCCGCTGACCCTGCCCTGCAGCGCACCTGGGCCATCGCCCTGCGCCGAGCCGAGCGCTGGGATGACGCGGCCGCCGCGTTCGAGACCCTGGCCACGATGACGGAGGCCTTGGAGCAGAGTCGGGAGGCGGGGGAGGCCCCGGTTTGGGCGCGGCCGCCCGGTGCCGGCTCGACGGCGCACTGGGCACGGGCGGAAGCGCTCCACTGCCGCCTGCGGGGCGAGCCGCCTGGGGAGGCGGCGGAGGTCGTGCGGCGCCTGCTGCTGCTTCCATCGTTCGCGGCCAATCCGCATGCGCTTGCGCTCCACGGACGTCTCCTGGCCCAGGCTGACCGTGGTTCGGAGGCCGTTGGTCCGTTGCTTCGCGCCACCGAGGCCGTGCCTGGCGACAGTTCGGTGGCCGCTGCCGCCGCCTTCGCCGTGCGACGGGTGCGCGGCGAGCGAGAAGCCATGCCGCTATTGATGCGCGCGCTGCGCATCCGACCAGACCAGCCCGCGGTGCTCGCCGCACTCGTGGCCGACGCGGTCCGCTGCCGGCGAGTGGCAATCACGCGCAAGTTTCTGATGGAGCTGGCCACGGCGGCGCCGGAACCGGGACCCCTGTGGAATGCCGTGCGGCGGCTGGCGCGGCTCGCGGAGGCCCCAGCGAAGAGTCCAGAGGGTGCACGGAGGGAGGCGCAGCCGTGACGGAAGCCGGTCGTGCCGCCAAGGATCAGACGTCAGCCGTCCAGGCGTTGGTCCCCGATGCTGCAGAGCAGTCGCCTGCCGGCATGCAGGTCCCGGCCACCGTCGGCGATCTCGTCGAGGCTGTTGACGTGCCATCCGTCGTGCGACTTGCCGACCTGGCCGACCCTGTCCGGCGCCAGAGCCTTGGCCGCGCCTTTCTCGCCGACCCAGCCGTGGCCCGCTGGCTCGGCAGCCTGGCCGACAGCGTGGCCCTGGGGCGCGGCCGCGCCCTGGTCATCGAGGGCCCCTACGGGGTCGGGAAGTCCCACCTCCTGGCCGCCATCGCGATTTGGGCCAGCGGCGAGCCGGTGGCCGGCCTCCCGCGCCGGCCATCCCGGGCGCCGGTGGTCGCTGCCGTGTCGCTGATCGAACACGCGGCAGCCGAGCCGCTGGAAGCAGCCGTCCGCGTGGCGCTGGCCGGGGCCGTCCACGCCGCACGCGAGATCCGCGAAAACTCCATCTCTGACCTTCCCGCCGATCTCCTCCGCCTGCCGCGGCGCGAAGCGTTTGCCACCGTGCGCCGGGCTCTGGCCGGGCGCGGCCTCGTCATCCTGCTGGATGAGCTCTCCGAATACCTGCGCAGCAAGCCGGCCGGACCCGGCCTCGCCGAGGACGTCCGCTTCCTGCAGTTCCTGGCCGAATGGGCGCCCAGCGCGGCAACTCATGTCGTCGCCGCCCTCAATGAGCCGCTGGAGGCCAGCCTGTACCTCGCCCCCGACCTCCGCCGCCGCCTGGCCGACCGGTTTCCCGCGCGGCTCCAGCTCGGCCATGCCCACCTCAGCGATCTGATCGCCCGCCGCCTCCGCCGCCTGCGGCCTGGCGCCCGGCCCTGGCTCATCGCCCGCCATGCGGCCCTGCGCCGCTCTTTCGGGCCCCTTCCCTTCACCGCCGAAGCCTTCGCTGACCTCTACCCCTTCCACCCGGGAACCGTCGCCTGGCTCAGCGACCTGAGCGGCCTGCTCTCGGCCCAGCGCGGCGCCGTGGACTTCGCCGTCGCGACGCTGCGGGGCGACCCCGGCCGCGCCCTGCCCACCTTCCTGGCCCAGCCTGCGGGCGCCCTCATCTGCCCCGATGCCCTCTGCGACCACTTCGCCGACCGCCTGCGTGAGGTCCCCGCCACGGAGCCGCTGCTGGCTCAGCTGCTGCCGGCCCTCGCCCGGGACGTGCCCGCGCTTTTCCCAGACCCCGAGCCGAGGGACTTCGCCCTGCGTCTTGCCAAGTTGTTCGTGCTCGCTGCCGATGCGAACCCGCCCCGCCCCCTGGGGCCGCGGGCATGCACCCTGGCCCTGCTCCACGACCTGGCTGGTCCGGCGGCTGGCCCAGCTCCCAACTTCGAGTTCACCGCCACCGTCCTTGCCCGCTTGGCCGAAGCCGGTGCCCTGGCCGCCGATGAGGTCGCCGCGGGCCAGGACGGCCCCACCTACCGCATCGCGGCCGAGCTCGACGACGGACTGGCCTTCCAGCGGCGCCTGGCCCATGCCCGTTCGGCCGCCGCCCGCGAGGCCGACAACCCCTTCGACCGCCTCGCCGCCTGGTGCGACGACCCCGACCTGCCGCTTGCGCGCCTGCACGGTGGCGGCACGACCCCTCTGGAGTTCCCGTGGCGTGGCTCGCGCCGGGTGGTCCACCTGCAACTGGCCTCCCCGGCCACCCTGGGGGAGTCGGGCGTCCGCCAGCTCCTGCACGAGGTCGAGGCCTCGGACGCGGATGCGGCGGTGCTGGTCGTGCCCCCGCGCCCGGGCGAGGCCGACCGCGCCAGGCGCCTGGCCAGCGGCCACCTGCGGCGGTGGGTGGCCTCGGCGGCGCCGCGCTCGATCCTGCTCACCTGGCTGCCGCGCGACCCGACCCCGGCCGAGGCCGACGTCCTGCTGGATGCCTTGGCCCACCGGGCCCTGGCCGCGGACGTGCCCCGGGTGGAGGCGGCCCTTCCGGCTGTGCAGGGCAAGGTGAAGGCGATCTACCGCGCGCTGTATGCGGAGGGCACCCTGCTGGGCCCAGACGGCGTCCCGGTCGAGGCTGCCGCCCTGCCCCTGGGCGAGCGCTTGGCGGCGATTTTGGGCGCGGCGCTTGTGCGCCGCTTCCCCCGGCATCCTGAGCTTCGCTTGCCCGCCACGCAGGGGGTGTTCCTGCACGCCCTCCGCGCGCTTTGCCGCGAGGGGCGGTGCGATGCCGGCCAGGAGGGCGCCCGCGCCCTGGCCGAGGCGCTCACCCCCTTCGGGCTGGTGGCGAAGACGGCCGGGGGCGGCCTCCGCCTTCAGCCCGACCCGGCGGCCGCGCCCGTGCTGGGGGAGGTGCAGGCCGCCCTGCGGGGCGCCTCGCCCAACCTGCCGCTCCACGCCGCCGACCTATACGCGCGCCTGCGCCGCGGGTCCTATGGCCTGCAGCGGCGGGCCTTCGAGGTCCTGCTCCTGCTGGTGGTCGGCGCCGGTTTCGCCGACCTCTGCCGCGGCGGCCGGCGCCTCGGCACAGAGAAGCTCGTCCCGGCTGCCCTCTGGGAGGCCGATGGCCTCGCCGCGGGCCAGTTGCTGGCCCCGGGCACGGCCGCCCTGCTGCAGGGCCTGCCGTGGCTCCCCGACCGGCTGAGGCGCCCGCCGCTCACCCAGGCCACCCAGCGGGAGGCCTGGGACGCCGTGCGGGAGTGGTGCGTCCAGCAAGCTGCGCTGGCGACGGCCTGCCAGGCCCGCCTGGAGGACGTCGGCCGGTTGCCCTCGGCCCGGGTTCTCGCCGCTGGGGCGGCGGAGGACATGCGGCGCCTGGCTGCGCTGGCCGCGGCGGCCGACCGGGGCGTGGGACCGTGTGAAGGCCTCTCACGCTTTCTCTTCGCGTGGGAGAGCCAGCCGGAGGCCTCAGCCCTGGTTGAACGCTGCGGGGACCTGCGCCGTTTTCTGAGCGAGGGCTTTGACCCATGTCTGTGGGCCACCGGCTACCTCGAGGCTGCCGCTGGCGTCCTGGCGGCCGATGATCCGCTGCAGGCCGAGCGGGCAGCGCTCGCCGCCCGCATGGTCGACCCGGTGCGCGAATGGTCCGAGCTGCTCGCGGCTTTTGAGCGCTTCCGCACTGCCTACGCTGCAGCGTACCGGACGGCCCACGCCGCCTCCGTCGGTCCGGATGCGCTCCGTGCCTACCAGGGCATCCGGTCTTCCGCCGCCGGGGTCGTCGCCGCCACCCTCGCCGGATTGCCGGCCATGGAGAGCCCGCTCCCATGGGCGGCCGTGGAGCATCGCCTGCAGTCGGTCGAAGCGGGCGCCTGCGCCGCGACGGACGCCGAGCTCGCGGAACGGCTCAGGCAGTCGCCGCTCTGCGCCTGCGGGTACCGGCCCAGCCACCCGCCGCACCGGCCGCCGGCCGAGGCCATCTCAGGCGATGCCGAGCGGAGTGCCCAGGGCTACCTCCACGCGCTCGACGCGCCCCTGGCCACCCAGCGATTGCGGGCCCACACCGCCGGTTTGCGGGTGGTCGGCCGCCTTGGCCTCGCGGACCGTCTGTCGGCGTTTCTGCGAGATGTTGGTCGCATGACGCTTCCGGAGGCGGCCAGGGCCCTGACTGGCGAGCTGGCCCCGGCCCTGCGGGAGGCGCTGCAGGGCCAGCTGGTCGTGGTGGACCGCGACCCAGCTCAGCTGGCCGAGCGGCTTCGCGGGCGGGTGTTGGCCATCGACGGCGTGCTTGCGCTGGTGCGAGCGTGGCTGGCCGACATCCCGGCAGGCGGCTTCGTACGGCTGGATGCGGCCCAGCCCACCGACCCGATGTCCTGGCGCGAGGCTGCCGCGCGGTTGGCCGAGACCCCTGGCGCTGGCCTCGCCCGCCGGGTGATCGACGCTCTCTGGGACCGCGAGGCCGATTCGGCCGAGATCCTGCGCGGGCTCGGCACGGCATCCGGCGCCTACGCGGACGCCTGCCGCGCGGCCGCCGATGTGGTCGCCTCGATCGACGCCGCCCGCCGGGGCGCGCCAACCGACGTGCCTGGGTGGGAGGCCCTGTGGTCCGGTTCGGCCGCACAGGGCGCCCGCCACCTCGGCCGGTTGCGTCTATTGGCCGCTGAGGCGGGGCTGACGCCGCTGCCGGCGCTCACGGCCTGGGAGGCCGAGTGGAGCGCGGCCAGGGCCAGCCTCGGCGAGGCCTTTGCCCAGGTGGCCCCCGGCCCAGGCATCGAGCGCCTCTGGCCGCGCATGGCCGGCGCCCGGCACCTCTGGTGGCTGGATGCCCTGCGGGCCGATCTCGCGGAGGACGTGGTGGCCGCACTGGCCGATGTGGCCGAGGTGCGCGAGCGGGGCCTTCTCTGGGCACGGCTGCCCACGACGACGGAGGCTCAGCTGGCGGCCCTGCGCGCCGCAGGGTGTCAGGCCGCGATCTTGACCTGGAGCGAGCAAGATCCGTCCGAGCCGGCCGGGGCGATTGTGCGCTGGCCCTTCCTGGATGACCGGATCCACGGCAGCAAGGAGCCGTATGGCGAACTGGTGGCGGGCTTCGCGGAACAGTGCCGACGCAGGCTGCGGCCGGCCCTGGCCGCGCTGGCGGCGGGAGCGGAGGTGTGGCTGTTCTCCGACCACGGCTTCATTGAGCGTTCGGGGGCTCCGCGGTACAGCCACGGCGACCGTTCGCCCGAGGAGGTGCTGGTGCCCTGGCTGCGCCTGGTGCGGCGTGGCTAGGGCGTGGCCGAGTCCCAGGGCTTGGACGGGGCACGCGTCCATCGCGACGAGAGCCTGGACGCCGGCATGCATGGACTGGTCGGGCGCTGGGGGCTAGCCGGCTTCCCCCTCCGCGGCCGCCGCGGCTGCCTCGGGCGGGGACTCGGCCTTGCGCTCCTCCGGCGGCACCTCGCGCCGGAAGACCAGCCAGTAGGCGCCCCAATTCAGAAACTGGAACGCCGCGGCCAGCCACAGCGGCGCCTCCAGCGTCCAGGTCTGCATGAGGTAGGTGCCCACGCTTGGGCTGAGCGAGGCGGTCAACTGGCTCGGCAGGCCGCCGATGGCCGCAACCGCCGATCGGTGCTTATCCTCGGTGATGCCCATGACGTAGGACTGCCGGATCGGCAGGCTGAGGGCGTTGATGGCGATGCGCACCAGGAACACGATGCCGGCGATGAGGAAGGTCGGCGCCAGGCCCATGACGACCAGCAGGGCCGCCGCCACGATGCCGGTGCTCGTCACGGCCTTCACGGCGCCAAGCCGGCGGGCCAGGGCAGCGGCTCCCAGGTAGGGCAGGGCCGCCAGCAGGTTTGCCGCCGTGAACAGCCCGCCCAGCGCGGCCGGGCCGACGTGAAACCGCTCGTAAAACCAGTAGGTCAGCAGGGCGCCAAGGAAGCCCCAACCGAACCCGTTCAGCGCGTTGGTCACCGACAGGCGGCGCAGTACGGACCAGGCATGGGCCGACGGCCAGATCGACGTGACACCCGGGGTCCGCTTTTCCCGCACTTTGAGGCAGGCCAGCAGCGTGAGCAGGGCCGCGACGGCCGCCGCCCAGAACATGACCTGGTAGGCCGGCACCCAGGCCCATCCGCGGCTGTGCAGGGACTGGGGGATGATGGCCAGCGCCGAGCCGACAGCCCCCGCAAGCACACCAACGAAGGAGATGGCCGCAAAGGCGGCGTTGCGCTGCTCCGGCTCGCAGGAGCCGGCGACAAGGGGCTGCTCCGCCGGGTAGAAGGGCCCCCAGGCTCCGCCACCGCCGACCCCGCCGCCCGCGCCCACCGTGCTCAGCACGCTCGCCGCCACCAGCAGTCCGTAGCTGTGGACGAAGATGAACATGACCATCCCGCCCACGGCCAGGGCCGCCACGCCGATGATGGCCGGCCGCCGCCCGTAGCGGTCGCCGGAAAGGCCAACCCCGAGCGACATGATGCTACCGCCGATGGTGGCCAGCGTCAGCAGCGAGCCGAGGGCCAGCCCCTGGAACCCCAGCGCCACCAGGTAAAGCGGTACCACGACCGACAGGAAGCCCTGCGTGAAGCTGCGCAGGCCCCTGGCGACCAGCAGCCAGCGCATGTTGGCGTTGGCGCGCACCCAAAGAGGGATGACCATAGCCCCAGCTTATCGTTGGGATGCCGGGCGCACCACGGCCAGGGGCGCACCACGGCCAGCCCCGACCCGCGGCCTGCCCGCCCCGGCCCCGGCCCGTAGCCTCCACGTCTTGGCCCGAACCGCGGCGCGCCCGCCCCGGCCCCAGCCCGCGGCCCGCCCACCTCGGCCTAGCGGAACCCGGCCAGCACCCCCAGCTGCGCAGCCGCCGCCTCCAATTCGGCGTCGGAGAGCGGCTCCCGCCGGCCGTCGGCGAACGCCTGCCGCACCCACTCGGTCAGGGCCGTGACCTCGGGGCCCTTTTTGTCCACCTCGCGCGCCAGCCGCCGCGAGAGCCAGAATGCCACCCCCGCCGCGCCAGCGCGGTCGGTGACCGCCACCTCCAGCGGCCGCCCGAGCAGGGCCGCCGTGTCGAAGATGCTGTAGACTTCTTCGTTCTTGCGGATCCCGTCGGCGTGGATGCCGGCCGACGTGCGGGCCATCTGCGCCCCCACGAAGGGGGTCATCGGCGGTACCGCATACCTCAGCTCGGTCTCGAAGAACCGCGCTGCGTCCGTGGCCGCTGCCAGGTCGAGGTCGTCCGCGCCCGTCAGCCCGCAGTACGCCACGGCCATGGCTTCGATGGGCACGTTGCCCGTCCGCTCGCCAAAGCCGAGCCAGGTCCCGTTGACCGCCGCGCACCCGTGCAGCCAAGCCGCCATCGCATTGGCCACGGCCAGGCCGAAGTCGTTGTGCCCATGCCATTCCAGCCGCTCGCCCGGGAAGCCGGCGTGATCACACAGCGCCCGCACCAGCCGCGGCACGCCGCGCGGCAGCGGCGCTGAGGCAAAGGGCAGGCCCAAACCCAGGGTGTCGCAGAGCCGGAGCCGGATCTCCACGCCGCTTTGGCGCGACAATTCCGCGAGCCGTATGGCGAGCGGCACGACAAAGCCGTGGACGTCGGCGCGCGTCAGATCCTCCAGATGGCAGCGGATGCGGATGCCGGCGCCCACGGCCGCCTCGGCGACCTCGAGGTAGCGGCGCATGGCCTCCTCGCGGGTCCAGCCCAGCTTCCAGAAGATGTGGTAGTCCGAGCAGGACGTCAGGATGCCAGTCTCCTTGAGGCCGGCGGCCCTGACCAGGCCCAGGTCGCGGGGGTCGGCGCGGATCCAGGCCGTGACCTCGGGCGCCGTGTGGCCAAGCTGCAGGCAGCCCTCCACGGCCTCGCGGTCGCGCGCCTCGTACAGGAAAAACTCCGCCTGGCGAACGACGCCGCGGGGGCCGCCAAGCCGGTGCAGCAGGTCGTACAGGCGCACGACCTGCCGCGGGGTATAGGGCGCGGCCGCGGCCTGCTGGCCGTCGCGGAAGCTGGTGTCGGTCAGGAAGGGGTGCTGTGACGGGGCCGGCGCTGGCGCCGGCCCCGTGTCATCCACGCGCCAGAGCGGCGGGCTGGTGTAGGGAAAGGTGTCGCGGAAGAGTTCCAGAGGAAACCGCCTCCTTACTGAGATTCAGCGTACCGCGCTGGATGTGGCGGTCTGTTGAACGTTCACGCGGCAAGTGTTCATGATCTATGATCACTGGAGATGGATACGCACTGGCTGCGCACGTTCGTGGCGGCGGCCGGCGCCGGCAGCTTCCGCGGCGCGGCGGAGCGGCTGTACGTGGCGCCGGCGACGGTGACGCTTCAGGTCCGCGCGCTCGAGGCGGAGCTTGGGTTTCCCCTGTTCCAGCGCGGCCGGCGCGGCGTGCGGCTGACGGAGGCGGGGGAGCGCTACCTGCCCCTGGCGCAAGAGGCTCTGGCGGCCATGGACCGTGGGCAGCAGGAGATGGCGCGTTGGGGGGCCGGCTACCGCGACCGCCTGGCGCTGGCGGCCTCGCCGCTTCTGGCCCGGTCGCGGCTGCCGCGCCTGGTGCGGCGCTTTGCGGCGGAGCGGCCGGACGCCGAGGTGGAGGTCCGCGTCGTCGCCTCGACCGAGGTCGGGGGCCTGATCGCGCGCCGGGAGGCTGACCTGGGTCTCGGGCGGATGGTGCCCGTGGAGGCGGGGCTCACGGCGGAGCCGCTTTACGCGGACCCAGTGGTGCTGGTGGCGCCCTATGACGGGGGCGACGCCGACAGCCCGCCGCCGGACTGGCGCGAGATCCTCACGCGGTACCCGCTCCTGACGCACAACCACCCGGTCTATTGGGATGACCTGCTGCTGCTGCTCGGCCGCATGCGGCTGCCCCTGCGCACCAACGTGGTGACGCAGGTCGATGTGACCAAGCGCTTCATCGAGGAGGGGCTGGGCTGCTCATTTCTGCCGGAGTCGGCCGTGTGGGTCGAGGTGGCTGAGTCCCGCCTGGTGGAGGTGCCGGTGCCGGAGATCGACCTGCCCACGACGGCGACCTACGCCGTCTACCGCCAGGGGGGCGACCTGCCGCTGGCGGCCGCGGCCTTCCTGCGGCTGTTGCGGTTGATGCTCAGCGAGTCGGATCGAGCATCGCTGCCAGCAGAGCTGGGTCCGCCAGCGCCGCCAGGGGACGGCGGTGCATGTGCATGACCTCGAGGAAGCGGGTCATGGCCAGTTCATCCTCGTTGCTGCACGCGATGAAGCGGTCCATCAGCCACTGCATGGCCGGCCAGGCCGGCGGCCGCCGGCCGTCCGTCTCCGGGAAGCGGAAGTCCTCCGCCGTGGCCATCAGCCACACGTCGCGCACGACGGCCGCCACCCGCCGCTGAAAGGTGGAGGTGGTGCCGCCGCTGAGCAGCCACTGCTGCAACACCGTGGCCTCGACCGCTGCGGTCGTCATCCCCTGGCCGAAGGCGGGGTTGAAGCTGCAGACGGAGTCGCCCATGGCCACCAGTCCTGCGGGGAAGCGGTGCAGCCGCTCGTAGCGGTGCCAGCGGTAGGCCATGAACCGGTAGCGGACGGCGGGGCCGAGCGGCTCGGCCGCCTGCAGCGCCGCGTGGATGTCGGGGATGGGCAGGGAGCGGGCGAAGTCCAGAAAGTCCGGGTCCTCGACGGGCGGGTGGTCGCCGAAGTAGCCGACGAGCGTGACGCTCCACAGCCCGCCCTCGATGGGGACAACGTAGCCCGCCCGCGCCCCGCCGCTGCAAAGGGCGATGGCCCAATCCCGTGGCCCCTCGGGCCGCCGGTAAAGGCGCGTCGCGTACCCGAGGTCGACGCGGATCTTGGTGAGCTCGGGCGGCGGGAAGCCGATGGTCTCCAGCCACTCGGGCAGCAGGCTCCCACGGCCGGAGGCGTCGATGACGAGGTCGGCCGGGAGGGCCTGTCCATTATGCAGCCGCACGCCGGCCACGCGCCCGTCCTCGGTGATGAGGCCGGCTGCTCCGGAGTCATCCACGATGCGGACGCCGGCAATGGCGCCGACCCGGCGCCGCACCTTCCATTCCAGCAGCCGCCGGCTCATGGGGTACCCCGCGTAGCCGCTGGGGAACCGCATCTTCCAGGACCCGCGGTGGAACCAGCGCGCATCCCCCGCCGTGTCCAGCGGCAGCACGCCGTAGGTGGCCATGTCGGCGAAGAAGCCGGGGAACAGCCCTTCGAGGATTTGCTTGCCCCGGTCCAGGAGGGCGTGCGTGTGCTCGGCCTGGGGCGTGCCCGTGCGCGCGGTGAGCCCATCCGGGAGGTGATCCCGCTCGATGA
>DATLTP010000141.1:0-4263 GCA_035533535.1 Bacillota bacterium
GACGGCGAGCAGTTGGCGCAGGCAGGGGGAGGCCCGCTTCCGCGCGAAGTCGAGCCATCGGGAGGGGGCCCGGCCCGATGTCCGAGAACCCGGAGTTCGTCCACCTTCACCTGCATACGGAGTACAGCCTCCTGGACGGAGCCAGCCGCATCCCCGACCTCGCCGACGAGGTGGCGCGCATGGGGATGCCTGCCGTGGCCGTGACCGACCACGGGGCCATGTACGGGGCGCTGGCCTTTTACCAGGCGGCCCGCGCGGCAGGCGTCAAGCCGATCATCGGCACGGAGCTTTACACGGCGCCGCGCTCGCGCTTTGACCGCACGGCCAAGGTGGATGATGAGCCCTACCACTTCCTGGTGCTTGCCCGCGACCGCGAGGGGTACAAAAACCTCGTCCACCTGTCGTCCATGGGCTTCCTGGAGGGCTTTTACTACAAGCCGCGGGTGGACCGCGACCTGCTGGCGGAGCACAGCAAGGGCCTGATCGCGCTCTCGGCCTGCCTGGGGGCCGAGGTGCCGCAGCTCCTGCTGCAGGACAAGATCAAGGAGGCCGAGGCGGCGGCGGGCTTTTACCGCGATGTCTTCGGCCAGGACGGGTTCTTCATCGAGCTGCAGGACCATGGCATCCCCGAGCAGCGCCGGATCAACCCCGAGCTGCTGCGCATCGCCAAGCGCCTGGACCTTGGCGTGGTGGCCACCAACGACGCGCACTACCTGCGCAAAGAAGACGCGCACGCCCACGACGTCCTGCTCTGCATCCAGACGGCGGCCAACGTCGACTCGCCCAAGCGGATGCGCTTTCCGACGCAGGAGTTCTACGTCAAGAGCCCGGCGGAGATGACCGCGCTGTTCGCCGACGTGCCCGAGGCCCTGCGCGGCACCCTCGACGTCGCCGAGCGGTGCAACCTCGAGTTCGATTTCGGGCAGCTGCATTTGCCCGCCTACGCCCTGCCGGAGGGCGAGACGGCGGAGTCCTACCTGCGGCGGCTCTGCGCGGAGCGGCTTTCATCCCGCTACCCCGACGCGGGGCCGGAGGTGCGCCGGCGCCTCGACTACGAGCTGGGCGTCATCTCGCGCTGTGGCTACAGCGGCTATTTCCTGATCGTCTGGGACCTGATCGACTACGCCAAGCGAAACGGCATCCCCGTGGGGCCGGGCCGCGGCTCGGCGGCCGGCAGCATGGTCACCTACATCCTCGGCATCTCCAACGTCGACCCGCTCCGCTTCGGGCTGGTCTCCGAGCGCTTCCTGAACGAAGAGCGCGTCGACATGCCCGACATCGACATCGACTTCTGCTACGAGCGGCGCGATGAGGTCATTCGCTACGTGGTCCAGAAGTACGGGGCCGACTCCGTGGCCCAGATCATCACGTTCGGAACCCTTGGCGCCAAGGCGGCTGTGCGCGATGTGGGGCGGGCGATGGGCCTGTCCTACGGCGACGTCGACAAGATCGCCAAGCTCATTCCCAATCAGCTGCACATGACGCTGGAGCGGGCGCTGGAGGTTGAGCCGGCCCTGCAGCGGGCCAGCGACGAGAACCCGCGTGTGCGGGAGCTGCTGGATGTGGCGCGCCGCCTGGAGGGGCTGCCGCGCCACCCCTCGGTGCACGCGGCCGGGGTCGTGATCGGCGAGGAGCCGCTGGTCAACGTGGTTCCCCTGGCCAGGACCTCCGACGGCAACGTCTGCACCCAGTTCGACATGGACATGATCAAGGAGATCGGCCTGCTCAAGATCGACCTCCTGGGCCTGCGCACCCTGACGGTGCTGGACCACGCGGTGCGGACCATCGCGGCGACCACCGGCGAGAAGATCGATCTCGACAACCTGGCCCTGGATGACGCCAAGACCTACCGCATGCTGTCCGAGGCGCAGACCAGCGGCGTCTTCCAGCTGGAGTCGAGCGGGATGCGCGACCTCGCCTCCCAGCTCAGGCCGAGCAACATCGAGGACATCATCGCCATCATCGCCCTTTACCGTCCCGGGCCCATGGAGAACATCCCGATCTTCCTCAAGGCCAAGCACGGGGGAAATCCAACCTACCCCCACCCGTCGCTGGAGCCGCTGCTCCGCGACACGTACGGCATCATGATCTACCAGGAGCAGATCATGCGGGTGGCGGCCGAGATGGCCGGCTTCAGCCTGGGCGAGGCGGACATGCTCCGCCGCGCCATGGGCAAAAAGAAGAAGGAGATCATGGACGAGTACCGTGCCCAGTTCATTGCGGGCTGCGCCCAGAAGGGCCACCCGCAAAAGCTGGCCGAGGACCTCTACGACCAGATCGAAAAGTTCGCCGGGTACGGCTTCAACAAGTGCCTGACGGGCGACACCCTGGTCGAGGACTGGGACACCGGCACCCCGTACACCCTGGAGGAGATGCTGAAAAAGGGCCTGCGTCCGGCCGTGCCGTCAATGGATGCCAGCGGCCGCATCGTGCGCGGGCGCGTCACCGACGTGCTCTGGAACGGAATCAAGCCCATCTACCGCATCACGACAAGTTCCGGCCGGAGGGTGACGGCCACCTCCAACCACCCCTTTTGGACCGAGGCTGGCTGGGTGCTGGCGGGCGACCTGCGGGCCGGGGTGCGGGTGCGGGTTTCGGATCCCGTGCTGGTCCACATCGGCCGCACGCCGGCCGCATCCCTGGCAGCCGGCGTGCGCCGCCGCAGCGGCTGGGAGTCGGTGGCGCGGGTGGAGTTCGCGGGCATCGACGACACCTACGACCTGTCGGTGGAGCCCCACCACGCCTTCGTGGCCAACGGCTTTGTCGTGCACAACTCGCACTCGGCTGCGTACGGCCTCCTGAGCTACCAGACGGCCTACCTGAAGGCCAACCATCCCGTGCCCTACATGGCAGCCCTGATGACGTCGGTGATGAGCGATGCCGGCAAGGTGGCCGAGTACATCGCCGAGTGCCGGCGGCTGGGGGTCGCGGTCCTGCCGCCGCATGTGAACGAATCGACCGGGCAGTTCGCCGTGGTTGGAGGCAAGATCCGGTACGGCCTCTCCGCTGTCAAAAACGTGGGCGGCGGGGCGATCGAGTCGGTCGTGGCCGGGCGCGCCGCCGGGAGCGCCTACCGCAGCCTCTA
Organism: Bacillota bacterium; assembly: GCA_035533535.1. Taxonomy (GTDB): domain Bacteria; phylum Bacillota; class Sulfobacillia; order RBS10-35; family JAJYVM01; genus JAJYVM01. Next base: position 3,086 of record DATLTP010000141.1, read on the forward strand.
CGACTTCTGCCGGCGGGTGGACCTTCGCCTCTGCAACCGCAGGGCCATTGAGAGCCTGTGCAAGGCGGGGGCCTTCGACGGCCTGGGCGGCGACCGGGCCGGGCTGATGGCCGCCATCGACGACGCCCTGGCGGCGGCCCAGGCCACCCAGAAGCGCAAGAACGCCGGCCAGGTCAGCCTGTTCGACCTGCTGGACGCCGGTGGCGGCGGTGCTGGCGACGCATCGGCCGAGGCGGCCGCGGAGGCGTTCACCGATCCCCCCGTGCCCGCCGTCCCGCCCTACGAGCCGCGGCAGGTGCTGACCTTCGAGAAGGAGGTCCTCGGTGTCTACCTGTCCGGCCACCCGCTGGAATCGGTCCAGGAGGTCCTCTGGCGCCAGACCACGGCCATCGCCGACCTGCAGGACCGGGAGGACGGCGACAAGGTCCACATCGGCGGCCTGATCGCGGGGATGCGGCGGACCGTGACCAAGCGCGGGGAATCGATGGCGTTTGTAACCATCGAGGACCTGGCCACCCAGGTCGAAGTGGTCGTGTTCCCCTCGATCCTGGAGGCTTGTCGGGAGTTGATTGAGCCGGACGCCATGGTGGCCGTGCGCGGCAAGGTGTCCTGGCGGGACGAGACGGTCACGGTGGTCGCCGAGGAGATCACGCCGCTGCCCATGTCCGCGCCGGATGGCCCCGGCGGCGGGTCGGGCGGGAACAGCGCCCCGGTGGCCATCGATGTGCCGCCGTGCGACAGCTCGGCCCTGATGGCCCTGCAGCGGGTCCTGCTCGACCACCCCGGCGGCGCGCCGGTGCTGCTGCGGTTTGCGGACGGGCGCGAGGTGCAGTGCGGGGCCTCCTTCCGCGTGGCCCCGGGCCACGCGCTGTGGGCGGAGGTCGATGCGATTTTCGGCGCTCCGCCGGACGCGTTGGAGGAGGCCGCCGTGGCGGCCGGGGATGGGGCGGCTGGCGCGGGGGGGTAGCCCCCGGGCCGCCAATGTTGCGGCGGGCTTGGGGGTGACCCCCTGGCCCGAGTCAGGCGGGCTCCGCCGCCGGTCGTGCGTGGGACGTGGCCGCTGGGTCCGTGGGCAGGGCGGGCGCAGTGGCCCGGCTGCGGGACGGCGTCGCATGCGGCAGAGCCCCGAGGCGAGGCGCGCAGGCTGGGGTAGGGGGTATACAGTCCGTGGCCACCGA
>DATLTP010000142.1:0-9638 GCA_035533535.1 Bacillota bacterium
ATACTCTCGGGACCCTCAAAACCGCAGCCCCGGCAGCGAACAGTGAAACGCGGCTGGCCGGAGCGGTCGACATCCGGGGCGGGCTCCGTCAGCACGGACCGGATCTCGCCGGTGGCCGGGTCCTTATCCACCGCCTCCGCGATGTAGCGGATGAGGTCGAAACGGGCGCGGTTGCCTTTGCAGTTGGGACAAGCGTAAGGCTCGGGCAAATCTGGCTCCCCCTCGGGGTAGCATGCTGCGGCCCGCACAGGATCATGCGGAGGTGGCCTCGATGGACGACGCGGCGGCAGACGACCTGACCGGAGAGGCGACAGGCGCGGAGACGGCCATGGAAGAAGAGACGTCGCTGCAAGCCGCCGAGACTGCGGCGCCCGAGCCCGACGGTGATGCGGCAAGGCATGCGGACGGGGCAGCGCAGGGCAATGCGGCCAACGGGATCATGGCTGAAGGCACGGACCACGACGCCTTGGCGAGCGGCGCCGCCTGGGCCGCCGACGGCGCGCCCGCCGGGGAGGCAGAGGCCGCGGCCACGGCATCCGCCGAAGCCAGTCTCGCCGAGCCGGTTCCCCTGGCCTCCCTTGGCCCGCTCCTCGGGCTGTCGCCCTACGCGCTGCGGTCTCTACTGGATGAGTTCGCGGATGTCGTGCCCGTGGACGGCCGTGTGCCTGGCCAGCCGGGCCTGTTGCCGGATGACGTGGAGCGCCTGCGCCAGATCGCCGGCGGCCACGCCCAGGGCCTTGCCCACGACGAGATCCGGCGCCGCCTTGAGCTCGGCGCGGATGCGCCGCCCATGGCCGACGCCCTCCTGGACCGCATGGAGCAGCTGCAGGCTGAGCTGGCCCAGAGCGAGCGCCGCCGCGTCGAGGACCGCGACCGGCTTCTCCTGGCCCTGGTGCGCACCCAGCAGGAGATCCAGCACCTGCGCTACGAGATGACGGGCACGCGCCGCAGCAAGCGCAAGGGCTTCTGGGCGCGGCTGTTCGGCCGGTAGCCGGCGCACGGCGCCGATTGAGAGGAAGGCGGCCCGGCGCCAGCCGGGCCGCCTTGGGTCGTCAGAGCTGCGAGGCCAGGCTCAGGATCGCGGTCGCTTGGTCGGGGGTGAGCGCCTTGCCGGTCTGGGCCGCCACCTCGTGCGCAAAGGCGTCAAAACCTGCCCAACATGGGTCCCAAGATCACGGAAAAGGCGGCACACCGCCGGCACCCATGCCGCCTTCACCCTGACGCTCTCGATCGCGGCGCTCAAGGTCGTGGCGTGCCTGCCGCACGGGTGGTGCGCGGCGCAGTCTTCTCGATCTGGAGCTCGGACGGGCCCCAGACGTCCGTGGTGATCGCAGCCCTGGGATCTACGACCCCGCCGACCCAAACCGACGCACCGCAGCGCCCGGTCGGTGCCGGCGGCCCAGCGGATGACATGGTCGCCGGCGGCGTGGACAGCCCGCAGGCCGGCGAACTGCCGCAGCACCTGGGCGGAGGCGACCGCCGGCACGAAGGAGGGCGCCGCCCCGACCGCCACGACGCGATCGCCGTTGACGCGGATGACCTCGGCGCTGGGATCGGGCGGCTACCCGGTTCCGTCGACGATCTGGGGGCGGCGGATCAGGAGGGGCTCATTCATGCCAGTTCCCCCCGAACCCGGCGTTGGAGGGCGCGCAGGCGCCCTCCACAAATGATCGTCAGGGCTTTGGCCGGCTGGGGTCGCGCAGGGCGTCCATCTTCTTAACGGCGCCGCTGATGTCGCCGAGCTTCTCGCCCGCATCGATCCGCCGGCGCGTTTCCGGCTCGCGAGCCTCCATGGCGGCCAGGCGCGCGGCGATCTCACCGGCATCGGCAGGGTTGAGGAAGAAGATCCCGTCGGAGTCCGCGAAGACCACGTCGCCCGGCTTGACCACGACGCCGGCGATCTGGACCGGCACCTGCAGGGCGCCCTCCAGGCCAAGGCCGCGCGTGGTCAGCGAGGTGAAGCCCCGCGACCAGACGTCGAGGCCGTAGGACATGAGCTCCTCCCAGTCCGTGAGCACACCGTCGACGACGGCACCCGCGGCGCCGGCGCGCTTGGCCGCGTAGGTCACGCCGCCGCCCCAGGGCGAGCGCATGCTCTCGCCCGTGGTGTCGACCACGATGACCTCGCCGGGCTGGATCTGGCCCAGGGCGTAGTGCAGGGCCGAGGAGTCCAGGCGCGGGATGTGGACGGTGTAGGCGAGGCCAACCACCTTCGCGGGGCGCTTGAACGGGTGCAGGCCCGGCGCGAAGCCGAAGTCGGTCAGGTGGCCAAGGGTCGCGGTCCCGACCTTGCGCAGGGCCGCCAGGGCCTCGTCGATGCCAGGCACCTTGGCCGGGCGTTCACCGATGGTAAACATGGATCCACCCCCAGGGGCCTGCTTACGGGGTGGGGGAGAGGATTCCTGCGGCGGGGGGGCCTGGTCACGCGTGCAGGGGCGTGCGCCCGTCCCCGGCGCCGGCACGCGGGGCGCCTCCGGTTGCACGCGCGGCAGCGGCTGGCGTCCAATGACGGAAGGAGGCGGATGGCGCTGGCACCTGGCGAACGGATGCAAGAACGCGCGGCGACGCCTTCCCGACGGCGGGGGCGGGCAGGCCGCCCGGAAGCCGGCCTTGCGCGCCGGCCCGTCACGCCGCTTGTGCTGCCGCCGGGGCTGGCGGCAGGACGCTTCGCGCCCCAGGTCGTGCACCTGCCGGAAGCCCGCGCGCGGCGGGCCACGCGCGAGCACATCATGGCCATCGCCGCCGCGGAGGCGCGGTTCAACGACGCGGCCGGGGTTCTTGCCGTCCGCGGGCCGGGAACGCGGCACGCCATTGACCGCCTGACTCGCGCCGCGCGCGAGCGGGCTGTCGACCAGGCTGTGGCGGCGCTCAACGACGCCGAGGCATCGCGGCGGACGCTCGCGGCTTCGGGTTCCGGGGTGGCGGCGGCGGCGCGCTCCGTCGACCAGGAGCGCTCGCTGAAGACGTCCATGCTGGCCCGCTTTCGAAGCGGCGGGCGCCAGCGGCAGCGGGCGCCCGCCGCTGAGCCGCTCCTGACGTTGCATGTGCGGCCCAGTAACCTCACCGCCGCCGGCCGGGCCGCGCTCGCCGCGCTGCTGCGGGAAGCCTCGGTCGACGCCAGGCGGTGACGTTTGTCACCCTGATCTCCTGCGCCCCTGCACTACAGCCCGCGGGGACGGGCGGCGACACTGGGGGTGCCAGATGAACAGGAGGTCGATCCCATGGCCGCCATGCCGCTCGCAGCCACCCGCCCGCCGCGACGCAGGTCCCGCGCCCTGGCCGCGCCCGAAACCCCGGCCCGGCGCTGGCTTCTCGCAGCCGGGTCGATCGGCGGCACCATATTCACGGCCACGTACCTGATCGAAGGCGCGACCCGCCCCGGCTACGATGCGTGGCGCCAAGCCATCAGCGCCCTCAGCCTGGGCCCCGGCGGCTGGGTCCAGCAGTGCAGCTTCATCGTCCTCGGCGTGCTCGTGGCCTGCTCGGCCATCGGCTACCGCGCGGCACTCAGGGGAGGCTGGGGGGAACGGCTGGTACCGGCCTTCCGGCTTGCCGTGGCGGCCGGGCTGCTCACGTGCGGCTTCTTCTCCCAGGACCCAGGCCCCGGGTACCCGCCTCGGGCTGTGCTCCTCGCAATCCAGTCGCAGCACGCGGCCCTGCACGGGGCCGGCACCTACCTTTGCATGTTCGCCCTGATCGGCGGCTGCCTGGCCATGGCCGTGCGTTTCGCTCGAGAGCCGGCCTGGCGTGGGTGGAGCGTGTATTCAGTGGCCACGGCCCTGGCCATCATGGGCTTCATGGCCGCTTTCGGCGCTGCCATCGCCCACGGCGGGCCCGCCGGCCTCTTCGAGCGACTGGCCGTCGGCTCGGAGACCGTGTGGGGCGCCATCTTCCTGGTGCGCCTGCTCCGCCGGGGCGTGGCCGTTTGACCACCGCGCCCGGCCCGCGCCTGGACCGCCTTTGGCCGCTGCTGTGGGCGATCTGGCTTCCCACCCTCGCGGGGCCGGCGGCCGCCCTTGCCCGCGAGCCCAGCCCCCCGCTTCGCACCGCCCTGATCCTGGCTGCCGCGGCCGTGTTCGCCGCCGTCTACCTCTGGACGTGCTGGTTCAACGAGGTGGCGGGACACGCGGGATGGGGGCCCGCCTGGGCCCCCGTCCCGCTGCTGGCGGTCCTGAGCGTGGCCCTGGTCCTCCTGGACGGCCACGCCTGGCTGGTCGCCTTCGTCCTTTGCGGGGGCGTGGCGGGCGGCCGGCTCGCCGGGTGGGCCGCGGCCGGCGTGCTGGCGCTGCTCATGGCCGCCGCCGTGGCCACGGGCGCCATGGCCGGGGCGGGTGTTCCCGCCCTTGCTCAACCCGTCCTGCTCACGGCCGTCGTGGGATTCCTGGTCATGATGATCCGCTCGGCGGTGCTGGCCAACCGCGCCCTGGCCGCCTCCCGCGAGGAGGTCTCGCGACTGGCCGTGGAGGCGGAGCGGCTGCGCTTCGCCCGTGACCTGCACGACGTGCTGGGCCACCACCTGGCCGGCATCGCCCTGCGGAGCGACCTGGCGGCTGCCCTGGTCGCCGAGTCGCCGGCACGGGCCGCACCGCTGATGGCTGAGGTGGCCGCGGCCGCCCGCGACGCCCTACAGCAGATGCGCGCCACCGTGGCCGCCTACCGGCAGCCCACCCTGGCCGGGGAGTTGCTTGCCGCACGCGAGATCCTGGCGGCCGCAGGGATCGCCTACGAGCAGGATGTTGCGCCTGTGCAGCCGCCGGCGCCGGCTCTGGAGGCCGTGCTGGGCTGGACCGTGCGCGAGGGGGTCACCAATGTGGTCAAGCACAGCCGCGCCCGGCGCTGTCTGGTTCGGGGCCGAGCTGAGGCGGGGCGCTACACGCTCGAGGTGGTGGATGACCGGGCGGCGGATGACGGGGCGGCGGCAAAGGATGGAACCGTGGGCGGGGTGGGGGACGGGTCCGCTGGCGGGACGGCCGCGGCAGCGGGTGGCGGAAACGGGCTGGCGGGTCTCCGGGAGCGGGTGGCTGCCCTGAAGGGCACCTGCGAAGCCGGCCCCCGTCCCGACCTTTCTGGCTTCCGCGTGGCCGTCACGCTGCCGGCACCGGGGCCGGCCCGATGATCCGCGTGCTGCTCGCGGAAAACGAGGCCACGGTCCGTGACGCCCTTGCCGCCCTGCTTGGCCTGCAGCCGGACCTGGAGGTGGTGGCCGCCGTCGGCCGCGGGGACGCCGTCGCCGGGGCCGCCCGCGACACGCAGCCCGACGTGGCCCTGCTGGACATCGAGATGCCGGGTGGGGACGGCCTGACCGCGGCGGCGGACCTGCACCGGTCCCTCCCGACCTGCAGGATCATCATCCTCACGACCTTCGGCCGGCCCGGCTACCTGCGCCGAGCCATGCAGGCCGGCGCCGTCGGCTTTCTGGTCAAGGAGGCGCCGGCCGCCCAGTTGGCCGTCGCCATCCGGCGCGTGGTGGCCGGAGAGCGGGTGGTTGATCCCGGCCTGGCGGCCGCCGCACTCACGGAGGGCGACAGCCCCCTGAGCGACCGCGAGCGCGAGGTGCTGCGCGCGACCGAGCGGGGTGAGCCCGTGGCCGCCATCGCGGCCGCCCTGCACCTCACCGAGGGCACGGTCCGCAATTACCTTTCGGAGGCCATGCAGAAGCTGGGGGCCCGGACCCGAACCGAGGCCGCCCGGATCGCCGCCGCGCGGGGGTGGCTCTGAGCCTGCCATCCAAGATGCGGAGGCCCCGCACCAAGCGGGATCCGACCTCACCTGAAGGCTCCCACTGGGCGGCGCTGGCGTCCTTCCGCGAGACCGTTGCCTGCCAAACGGGGTGGCCCTGACCGCATCCGCCCGCGTGCGGACGAGCCAGCGTCTCACCACCGCGCGAGATCGCCGCATATACGGTTCTGTCAAAGGCGCAAGTCTGGAGGCGGAACCCTCATGTGCGGCATCACCGGTTGGATCGATTGGGAGCAGGACCTGACCCGGCCCGCGGCCATGGCCACCCTGGCCTCGATGACCGCGTCCCTTGCCCACCGCGGCCCCGACGCCGACGGCTGCTGGCACTGCCGCCACGCGGCCTTCGGCCACCGCCGCCTGGCCGTAATTGACCCGGCGGGCGGCGCCCAGCCCATGATCCGCCGCCGTGGGGGCGGCCAGGGCCAGGCCTACGTCATCACGTACAACGGCGAGCTGTACAACACGGCGGAGGTGCGGGCCGAGCTCGAGGCCCGCGGCGAGACCTTCCGCACCCACTGCGACACCGAGGTCGTCCTCGCCGCCTACATGGTCTGGGGCCCCGCCTGCGTGGAGCGCTTCAACGGCATCTTCGCCATCGGCATCTGGGACGGACCACAGCAGCGCCTGTTCCTGGCCCGCGACCGCATGGGCGTCAAGCCCCTGTTCTACACCGAGCGGCCCGACCAGGGCGCGGCCCTGCTGTTCGCCTCCGAGCTCAAGGCCCTGCTCCGCCACCCGGCCGTCCCGGCCGAGCTGGACCGCGAGGGCCTGGCCGAGGTGCTGATCATGGGCCCCTCGCGCACCCCGGGGCACGGCATCTTCCGCGGCGTGAAGGAGCTGCGTCCGGGCCACGCCCTGCTGCACGACCGCAGCGGCACCCGGCTATACCCATACTGGCAGCTGCAGAGCCACGCCCATCCCGACGACGTCGCCGCCACCGCCGACACCGTCCGCGACCTGCTCCTGGACGCCATCGAGCGCCAGCTGGTCTCCGACGTGCCGATTTGCACCCTGCTCTCCGGCGGCTTGGACTCGTCCACCATCTCCGCCGTGGCCGCCCGCGCCCTGCGGCGGGATGGCAAGCCCGAGCTCGACACCTACTCCGTCGACTTCGTCGGCAGCAATGAGCACTTCCCGGGAAACCAGTACTACACCAATCCGGACGCCCCGTTCGTGCAGCGCATGGTGGAGGAGATCGGCAGCCACCACCACGCCGTGATCTTCGACACCCCGGAGCAGGTGGCGCACCTGCCCGCGGCCGCGCTTTACCGCGACCACCCCGGCATGGCCGACATCGACGCCTCGCTGTTGCTGTTCTGCCGCGAGATCAAGCGCGGGGCCACGGTCGCCCTCTCCGGCGAGTGCGCGGATGAGGTTTTCGGCGGCTACCCCTGGTTTCACCGCCGCGAGCTGGTCGAGGCCGACGGTTTCCCCTGGATCCGCATGGTCCCGGAGCGCGCCGCCCTGCTCAGCCCCGAGGTCCGCGCCGCCATCGCCCCGGAAGCCTACGTGGAGCGGCGGTACCGCGAGGCCTGCGCCGAGGTGCCGCGGCTGCTGGCGGACAATCCCAGCGAAGCGCGCATGCGCGAGCTGCTCTACCTCTGCCTGACGCGCTTCATGCCCACGCTCCTGGACCGCAAGGACCGCATGAGCATGGCCAGCGGCCTTGAGGTGCGCGTCCCCTTCTGCGACCACCGCCTCGTGGAGTACGTCTGGAACATCCCGTGGGCCATGAAGTGCGACGCGGGGACGGGCGAGCCGGCCGCCAAGGGCATCCTGCGCCGAGCGCTTGCGGGCGTGCTGCCCGAGGACGTGCGGCTGCGGCGCAAGAGCCCCTATCCCAAGACCCACAACCCGAGCTTTCTCAACGCCACCCGCGCCTGGGCGCAGGAGGTCGTCGAGGACCCAGCCTCGCCGGTGCGCGCATTCCTGGACATGGGCGCCGTGCGCGAGGCGATCCGGACGGATGCCGCCACCCTGGCGCCGGCCTGGTTCGGCCAGACGATGGGCGCGGCGCAATGGTTCGCCTACGTGGCCATGACCGACGCCTGGATGCGGGAATATGGGGTGTTCGTGCGGTAGGCGTGGCCTCTGGCCGCGCCTACTCCCGGCCCGGTGCCTTGAGGGCGATGATCTGCTCCCAGCGCTCCAGTCCCGGCGCCAGGCTGCAAGGCCCCAGCGGCAGGCGTCGGCTGACCGGGGCCTGCGTGGCCTGCGCGGGCCGCTGGGCGGCAGCATGACCGGTACGGCGGCAACCCCGCACTTCGCAATCGGCCCTGCGGGGCCATCCGAGGTGATCCCCATGACCATCGCGCTGCGGGCACTGCGGCTCGCGTCATGGCGGCGATCCCGTTCCGGGGAGATAAATGGACTTGGGGGAATCGAGACCGATGGCCTTGCAGCACACAATCAAGGCGGTCGTGCGGGCGGGAGAGCAGTCCGGCTACGTCGCCGAGTGCTTCGAAATCGCGGTCGTCACCCAGGGCACAACGGTCGACGATGTCCTGGCCAATCTCCGCGAGGCGGTCGCGTTGGCCCTGGCCGGTGAGGACCCGGCTGCACTGGGGGTCGTGCCTCACCCCACGGTGATCGTGACCATGGAGTTGGTTCCGGAGCGTGCCTAGGCTCAAGCGCCTGAGCGGGATGGAAGTGGTGCAGATCCTGCTCAAGTTCGGCTTTGTGGCGGCCGGGTAAAGCGGCAGCCATCTCAAGCTGCGCCGCCAGGGTCCGGCCGGTGAGCGACAGACTCTTGTGGTGCCGCTTCACGACCAATTGGATACCGGAACATGTAGAGCGATTCTGCGTCAGGCATGCGCCTTTATCCCCGAGCCCGACCTTCGCCCCCACTTCTACACGGACTGACCGTGGCGACCAGCCCGGCCAGCTTCGACCTGGTGGGCGTCGGCGTCCCCTATGCGGACGTGCTGCTGCGGGTCCCGCACCTACCTGGCCCCGATGAGGCCCTGCGCGTCCTCGACCGCGACGTCCAGGGCGGCGGCGAGGTGCCGACCGCCTGCTGCGCTGCTGCGCGCCTGGGCTGCCGTGCGGCGTTCATCGGCGCCGCGGCCGGCGAGGGCCTCGCCGCGGCGGCGGTCGCCGAGTTCGGCCCGGCCGGCGTCGACACGGCGGGCATCCAAGTCCAGCCTGGGCGGCGCGGGCCACTCTCCGTCATCCTGGTGGAGGGGAACACCGGCGCTCGCTCCATCCTTTGGGATGAGGGTGACCTGGCCCTGATCGAGCTGACGGCGGCGAACCGCGCCCGGATCACCACGGCACGGTACCTGCTGGTCTCTGAGCCGTTCCCTGCAGCCACCGAGGCGGCGCGCCCGGCACGGGAAAGCGGCGTCACGGTCGTCTGGGACGCCGACGCGCCCGACCCGGCGGCCGACGCGCTCATGCCACTGGTCGAGCACACGGTCGCTTCGTCTGGCTTAGCCGCCACGCTGGGAGGGCGGGATGCGGCCCTGGGGCGGCTGCCGGGCGCCGTGGTCATGGTGACGCTCGGCCGGGACGGGGTGGTGGGCTGCACGAACGCCGGCCCGTTTCGCCTGCCCGCGTTTGCCGTGGACGTGGTCGACACCACGGGCGCTGGCGATGTATTCCACGGCGCGTATGTGACGGGACTGGTGCGGGAGCTGGCGCCGGATGCGGCGGCCCGTTACGCGAGCGCGGCGGCCGCCCTGGTGGGGGACTGGCTGGGCCGGCTGGCCGGAACCACACAGCAATAGCGAAGCGGCGGGGCAGTATGCCCAGCCGCCCCACCACTTCACCGGGTCGGCGCGGCGGGGCAATGCCCCGCCGCTTCCAAACTAGGACTGCTGGCTCTTCCAGGCCTTCTCGGCCCGGCAGACCGCATACGTGCTCGGCGCGATCAGGCCGTGCACCCACGGCTGGGTCGC
>DATLTP010000143.1:0-2409 GCA_035533535.1 Bacillota bacterium
TCACGCGCCGCGCCGGCAGCTCCTGCCCGTTCTGCCGGAAGACCAGCCCATCGTCCTCGAAGGTGAACCCCGCCGCCAGCGGCACGGCCGCCCAGCCGCCAGCCCCGTCGGGCTCAAGCGGGCACGCCGCCTGCTCGCCCGCACGCACCCAGAGCCCGCCCTCCCGCGCCTCCACCTCGAAGACAAAGTCCTCGCGCAGGGCGTAGCGGCCCGGCACACCAGCCGGCGCAGGCGCAACCCCGGAGCCCTCCCAGCCCCTGGCGGCCGCCAGCGTCGCGAGGACCTCCGGCCACAGGCCGTCGCCATCGTCGCCGTTCGTCATCGCCACCACGCCCCGAGGGGCGTCCATCCAACCCGTCAGCACGCATCGGAAGCCCTCGTTGCCGCCGGTGTGGCGAAATATTTTGCCCGTGATCTCCCAGCCCAACCCAAACCCGCTTCCGGGCTGCGGCCGCGCGGCGTCTATGGCAAGCGCCTGCGGGAGAAGGGCCCCCGCCTCCCCGCGCAGGCACCCCTGAAACCCGCTGATGACGCGGGTAAGATCCTCCGCGGTGGTCCAGAGGGCGGCGGCCGCAAGTTCGGGATAGACGTGCCACCCGCCGGCCACCGGCGCGCCACCCGTGCGGTGGCCGTGCGCTGCGGCGCCGGCGTCCACGGGCACGCCGTACGCGCTCCGCTCCATCCCGAGGGGTCCCAGCACCAGCCGCCGCATGAGCTCAGCGAACGGCTCGCCGGTGACCTCCTGCATGACCAGCTGGACGACCGACGTGCCGCCGCCCGAGTAGCGGAACTGGACTCCAGGCATCGTGTCCACCCGCACGGGGGCCGTGTTGGCCGGCGCCAGCCCGTCCAGCACCTGCAGCAGGCTGGGCAGCGGCGCCGCCCGCTGATAGCCCGGGAAGCCGTGCACCGTGGTCCCGGCCGTATGGCTGAGGAGCTGGCGCAGCGTGACGCGCGGCCGCCAACCCCCACCCGGCAGGGCCGCCCGCAGTTCCCAGGAGGGCAGGTAGCCGGCCACGTCGGCGTCCAGGTCGAGGCGCCCCTCCGCCACGAGCCGCAGGACACCGAGGGCAGTCACCGGCTTACTGATCGACGCCGCCTGGAACAGGGTGTCCGGCGTGACCGGCCGCCCGCTGGCCGCATCGGCGAGGCCGAACGCCTCGGTGGCCACGACCCGGCCGCCGTCGACCAGGGCCACGCTGAGGCCGGGCACCCCCCAGAACGCCATGCGCTCAGCCAGCGGACGCGGCGCCGGACGCATCCGCCGCTCGGCCGCATAGGGTGGTAGCGACCAGCCAGGCGGGGCCGGCACCAGCCGGTCCAGTTCTAGTCCCATTTGCTCAGGATCTTCGCCGCCAAGTAGGAGGCCATCTCCTCATAGGCGATGCGGCCCTGCTCCGCCGTCGCCCCGCGCGGGTCGCCCCAGTTCCCGGCCGGCGCAACCGCCGGCAGGTCGTAGAAGATGCGGAAGACCTCGGGGTCGCGGTTCTTGGCCAGGTAGGCGGCCACGTCCGGCTCCGGCGCCGCCTGGTCCAGGTGCACCAGCGACGGGTCGACGGCCATGACCAGCGCCGTCTCCTGCTCGCCCGCGTGCGCCTCCCAGATGGCGCTGAGGGGCCGATTCGACATCCGGGCCTGCACCTTTTCGCGCAGGGCCCGCCCCGTCTGGTAGGCCAGCAGGTGCGCGTGGAGCACCTGCACCGCCGGGTGGCGCATCTTCAGGTTCTGGGCCGCCAGGTCGAGCGCCGTGCGGTTGCCGCCGTGCCCGCTGATGAACACGAACTTCTCAAAGCCCTGGCCCACGAGGTTGTCCGCCATCTCGCCCAGGACCAAGGCCAGCGTCTCGTTGCGGATGTTGAGCGAGCCGGCCCAGGTGGTGTGCTGCGGGCAGAACCCGAGCGGCACCACGGGCGCCAGCAGGGCGTCGATCTTGGCGGCGATGCGCTTGCCAAGCTCCTCGATGATGATGCTGTCGGTGCCAAGCGGCGCGTGGTGGCCGTGCTGCTCGGTGCTGCCGAGGGCCAGAATCGCCGTGCGCGTGCCGGCGGCCATCGCCTGGCGGATGGCCACGGAGGTCATCTCGGGGATGTAGCGGCTATCACCCAACTCATTCACGCTCCTTCGAAGTCTTCGTGACGGCGCGGCGTACGCCGCGCCGACCAAACCCGCATGTCAGTCGAGATAGGCGAGGCCGTTCACGTGCATGACCTCGCCGGTGATCCATTCGGCCTCCGGCGAGCACCAGAACGCGTGTCAGGCGAGGTACGCCCCACCGTTCACGTCCATGACCTCGCCGATGATCCATTCGGCCTCCGCCGCGCCCACCAAACCCGCGTGTCAGGCGAGGTAGGCGCCGCCGTTCACGTCCATGACCTCGCCGGTGATCCATTCGGCCCCCGGCGAGCAAGA
>DATLTP010000144.1:0-4685 GCA_035533535.1 Bacillota bacterium
CTGCTGCGCGTCGAGGCGTTCGAAGGCGGCCCGCGCCGCCGCCGCGGTGACCCCGGGCAGTTCGGCCAGCGCCTGGACGAGCTGCCCCAGGGCGGCCTCAAAGTGCTCCTGGTTGGCGACGAGCGTGTCGTCGAAGTCCACGCAGACCAGGGTCTCGGGCCGCAGTCCCGCCGTCGCGCCCACGCCCCCCCGCCCCAGTATAGGTCCCAGGCCCCGCCGGGGGCGCGGTTGACGGCGGCGCGGGGCGGCGCCATGATCCCGGGGTCGCCGCAGCGCCCAGGTCGAGGCATGCGGCGCATGGAGTGCACATGGCTCAGCACGAGCGGCGCTCGCTCAAGGAACTGTTGATCGGGCGCCCGCTGCGCAACCGCGAGCTACAAACGGAGCGACTCGGCATCCTCTCGGGACTCTCGGTCCTGTCGCCGGACGCCCTGTCCTCGGTGGCCTACGGCACCGAGGAGATCCTGACCGTCCTGTTCGGCATTTCCGCCGCGGCGCTGTGGTTCTCCCTGCCGATCGCGCTCGCCATCGTGGCCATGCTGGCCGTGCTGGTCGTCTCCTACCGCCAGGTGATCGCCGCCTATCCCAGCGGCGGCGGCGCCTACCTCGTCGGCCGCGACAGCCTGGGTACCCTGCCCTCCCTGGTGGCGGGGGCCTCGCTGCTGGTGGACTACACGCTGACCGTCGCGGTCAGCGTCACGGCCGGCGCGGACGCGATCATCTCGGCCTTCCCGCCCCTGGCGCCCCAGCGCGTGCCGCTGGACCTGCTGCTCATCGCACTGATCACCGTGATCAACCTGCGCGGGACGCGGGAGTCGGCCACGGTCCTGGCCGGGCCGACGTACGCCTTCGTGCTGCTGATGCTGGCGCTGGTCGGAGTCGGGCTGTGGCACGGGGGCCTGGCCGGCCTGGCCGCGCACCATGCGCTGCAGCCGCGCGCCCTCGGCGGCATCTCGCTGTTTCTGCTGCTGCGCGCCTTCAGCTCGGGCTCCTCCGCCCTGACGGGGCTCGAGGCGATCAGCAACGGCGTCCCGCTCTTCCGCGACCCGGCCGTGCGCCGGGCGCAGCAGGGGATGGCGCTCCTCGGGCTGCTGCTGGGGACGATGTTCCTCGGGACGACCGTGCTGGCCTTCGCCTACGGCGTGATGCCCCAGGCGGACAACACCGTGCTCAGTCAGGTCGCGGCGCACGTCTTCGGGCGCGGGCCCCTCTACTTTCTCCTGGCCTTCACCACCACCGCGATCCTGGCCCTGGCGGCAAACACCTCCTTTGCCGGCTTCCCGCAGCTCGCCCACCTGATGGCCGCGGACAAGTTCATGCCCCACCTCTTCCACACCCGCGGCGACCGCCTGGTCTTCACCAACGGCATCCTGGTGGTGGCCGCGCTGGCGGGCCTGCTGGTGGTGATCTTCGGCGGCTCCACCGACCGGCTGATCCCGCTCTACGCGATCGGGGTGTATGTCGGCTTTACGATCAGCCAGGTCGGGCTGGTGGTGCGCCGGCGCCGGGAGGGCCAGGCGCGGGGCCACGCGCTGCCCGGGGACGCCGCCAAGTCCCTGATCAACGGCACGGGGGCGGCGATGACCGCGGTGGTCGTGGTCGTCTTCACGGTGACCAAGTTCGCCGAAGGCGCGTGGATCGTGCTGATCGTGATCCCGCTGCTCGTGCTGTGGTTCCGGCGCGTCCACGCCCACTACGCCGCGACCGCTGAGGAGTTGCGGCTGCCTTCCTGGGATTTTCATCCGGCGCCGCAGGCCAACATCGTCATCGTGCCGGTCTCCACGATCACGCGGGTCGTCGCCTACACCATCGGTTACGCCAGGACCATCTCGCCCAACGTGCTGGCCCTGCACGTCAGTTCGGACCCCGCGGAGTCCGAGAAGCTCGTCCGGCGCTGGAGCGAGTGGAACCCCGGGGTCCGGCTCGTGTCCATCGAGTCCCAGTACCGCTCGGTGGTCCAGCCCGTCCTGCGCTACATCGACCTGATCCAGGCCCAGACCGAGGGCGCGATGGTGACCGTGCTCATCCCCGAATTCGTCGTCGGCAAATGGTGGCACGGCCTGCTGCACAACCAGATGGGCCTGTTGCTGCAGGCGCGCCTGGTCTCGCGCCGGGATGTCGTCATCGCGATGGTTCCGTACCGTCTGAGCGGCCGCTGAGGCCTCCGGGCGCCCGCGGGCTGGAAGCCGCCGCACTTGACGCCCCGTCCTGCACTGGAGATAACAGCAGGGTCGGGGCTGGGCGCCGGGGGACCGGCGCCCAGCAGGGGTGGTCGGATTACGGTCAGCAGCAACTGGCGCAACCTGATCTTTGGGCGCCCGCTCAAGACCAGTGAGCAGGCCGCGGAGCGCCTGACGAAGATCCGAGCCCTCGCGGTGCTCTCGCCCGACGCGCTGTCGTCGGTGGCGTACGGGCCCCAGCAGATCATGCTCACCCTCTTCCTGGTCGGGGGCGTGGCCGCGCTGCACTACGCCGGCGTGGTGGCGCTGGCCATCGCCGGCCTGCTCTGCCTGCTGGTCTTCTCCTACGCCCAGATCTGCGTGACCTACCCCAACGGCGGCGGCGCCTACATCGTCTCGCGCGAGAATCTGGGTGAGATGCCCAGCCTCTTCGCCGGGGCGGCCCTGTTCATCGGCTACACCTTCACGGTGTCCACGTCCGTGGCCGCCGGCGCGGACGCCATCACCTCGGCCTTCCCGGCCCTGCTGCCGTGGCACGTCGCGATCGCCCTGCTCTACATCCTGCTGATCACGGTGCTCAACCTGCGCGGCGTGGGGGAGTCGGCGTCGGCGCTGACCCTCCCGCTCTACCTCTTCCTGGCCGGCATGTACGTCCTGATCGCGGTCGGGCTCTTCCACCACCTGCCGGCGCTGGCCACCTCGGCGCGTGCCGGCGCCGCCCTGGGCGGGGCCGGCGCCAGCGTCACCCTGTTCGTGCTGCTGCGCGCCTTCAGCCACGGCTCCTCGACCCTGACCGGGGTCGAGGCGATCAGCAACGGCGTGCCGCTCTTCCGCGAGCCCGGGCCGCGCAACGCGCAGATCACCCTCGCCGCGCTGGCCCTGCTGCTGGGCACGATGATGCTCGGGGTCGCCCACCTCGGCGACGCGCTGCATGTGGATCCGACCCGCACCCAGACCGTGCTGGCCCAGATCGCGGCTCTGGTCTTCTACGGCCCGCTGCGGCCCCTGTTCTATTACATCCAGTTCATGGCCTCCATCGTGCTGATCCTGGCGGCCAACACCAGCTACAGCGGGTTTCCGATCATGGCCTCCGTCATGGCGGAGCACCGCTTCATGCCCAACATGTTCACCAACCGCGGCGACCGGCTCGTCTTCAACAACGGGATCCTGGCCCTGTCCGTGATGGCGGCCTTCTTCGTGCTGGTGCTGCGCGGCGACACGACCAACCTCATCGCCCCCTATTCGGCCGGCGTCTTCCTCGGCTTCACCCTGAGCCAGATCGGCAACGGCATGTACTGCCTGCGCCACCGCATCCCCGGCTGGCAGTGGCGCGGCCCGCTGTCCTTCGTCGGGGCCACGGCAACCGGGGTCGCGATGTGGGTCTTCCTGATCACCCAGTTCCGGCAGGGCGCGTGGATGGTGCTGCTGATCATCCCCCTGCTGCTGCTCTTCTTCCTCGCGGTCCGCGGGCATTACCGCCACCTGGCCGATGAGTTGCGCCTGCCGCCCGACTTCCAGGTGCGCCCCGCCGGCCCGCGGCTGGAAAGCCTGGTGGTCGTGCCGGTCTCCGGCGTCAACCGCATGGTCCTGGACACCATGGACTACGCCCGCTCGCTCGGCAGCCGCGTCCTGGCGGTCAACGTCTCCTTCTCCGAGGAGGAGAGCCAGGCGTTCAAGCACAAGTGGGAGGCCCAGTTCCCCGACGTCCGCCTGGTCAGCCTGGTTAGCCAGTATCGCCAGGTGCTGCGCACCCTGGTGCGCTTCGTCGGGACGCTGGAGGCCCACAGCGGGGACGCGACCTTCGTCACCGTGCTCATCCCGGAGTTCGTGCCCCGCAAGCTCTGGCACAACCTGCTGCACAATCAGCTCGGCGTCCGCCTCTACAGCGCCCTCAAATACCACTGCCGGCGCACGGTGGTGGCCTCGGTCCCGCACCGCCTGGCGCAGTAGGCCGGGCAGCCCCGCCGGCCGCAGCGAGGCGCCTTGCCGCTGCGCGCCGCGCCGTGGCAGCATCCGCTGACCCCCGGGGCCTGCGCCTCCGGCGCCACAGGCCGCAGGATGGGTGCCGCCAGGCCCGGGCGGGGGGGGCCGGCCGGAGGCCCGGCGCGAATTCCCGCGGCAGGCATGGGGGCGGCGCCCGCCAGGGCGCGTCGGTTCGGGGGCGTTCCGGCACCAGCCGCGCGGGCGCGCGGCCCGGGGGTGGGCGCACGAGCGCCGCGGCGTGGTATGTGGCGGGCGTCGTCGCTGTGGCCGCGGCCCTCGGCGTGACCGGCCGGGCCGACGTCGACGTCCTCGGGGCGCTGATCTGGCTGGCGCTGGCCTTCGGCGGCGTCCTGCCGCTGCCTGCCCTGCTGGCCGGCTTCGGCAGCGAGGCCGTGCTGCTGGTCGCGGCGATGATGGCGGTCGCCGAGGGTCTGCGGCGCGCCGGCGCCACCCAGCGCCTGGGCCGCTGGTTGCTGGCCCTGGCGGGGGCCGACGAGCGCGGGGCGGGGCTGGTCTTCAGCC
>DATLTP010000145.1:0-4860 GCA_035533535.1 Bacillota bacterium
GACCTCAATCCCGTGGCCGTGCTGGCGACGCGGGCGCTGGTGGACTACCCTGCCCGATTCCAGGGGCGGGACCTGGCCGGCGACCTGCGCCGCTATGGCCGGCTGGTGGGCGAGGCGGCCAAACGGCAGATCGGCCACGCGTATCCGGAGGCCGGGGGGCGCCCGCCGGTGGCGTGGATCTGGGCGCGCACCATGCAGTGCCCAGCCTGTGGCGCCGAGATCCCGCTGGCGCATTCGTTCTGCCTTTCCACCCGGCCCGGCCGCGAGGCCTACGCACCGGGCTACGCGGCGGAGGGCACCGTCAGCCGCCGCGGAGCCCGGTGCCTGGAATGCGGTCACCTCACGCCGCTCGCCGCCATCACCGGCTTCGGCCCCCACCGCCTGCTGGCCGTGGTGATGCCGGGCCGGCGCTACCTTGCTCCGTCCGCCGCGCACGTCGACGCCGCGCTTGCGGCCGTGCCGCCCTGGGCCCCGGAGACCGCCACGCCTGTTCGCGCACTCGGCCTGACGGCGCACCGCTACGGGCTGACGCGGCACCGCGACCTCCACACGGACCGCCAGCTGCTCGCCCTTGCCACCTTCGCCGACCTCGTGCGGGGGTTTCAGCTGGAGGACGGCCCGTACGGCCAGGCCATCCAGACCTACCTCGGCCTGGCCCTGGGCCGTGCGGCGGCCCGCTGGTGCACATTCGCCCGCTGGCAGCGCAGCCGCGAGAACGTCGAGCACGCCTTCGGGCGGCCTGGCCTGGCCATGGCCTGGGACTTCGCCGAGGCCAACCCCTTTGGCACCGGGGCGGGCAGCTGGATCCACACCGTGGACACCGTGGCCCGCGCCCTGGCCGCGGCCCCGGACACGGGTCCCGCGGGATCCGTGCTGCCCCTGGATGCGGCAAGCCTGCCTGATGTGGGCCGGGGCTACCTGGTCTGCACCGACCCCCCGTACCTGGACACGCTCCCGTACGCCGACATGGCCGACCTCTTTTACGTCTGGCTGCGGCCGGCTCTGGCGAAAACCCACCCCGACCTCTTCGCCGCGCCCCTGACCCCCAAGGCGCAGGAGATCGTGGCGGACCCGCGGCGCCTCGGCGGGATCCAGGCGGCCCGCGCGGCCTCGCTGGTCAGCCTGCGGGCGGCCTTCGCCCAGATGCGTGATGCGGCGGAACCCGGCTACCCCCTGCTGATCTTTTACGGGATGAAGCGGGCCGAGGACTGGGCCGTTGTGCTGCAGGCCCTCTTGGGGGCGGACCTCCGCATCACCGCCGCCTGGCCGCTGCGGACTGAGCACGGCGAGCGCCTGCGCCGGATTGCCAGCAACGCCATGAGCGCCACGATCCTGCTCTGCTGCCGGCCGCGCGACCCCGGGGCGCCGCCGGCAAGCTGGCCCGCCGTCGAGGCCGCCATGCGGGCTGAGCTGGCCGTGGCCGTCCCCTGGCTGATCGCCCTTGGCGTGACCCCGGTCGATCTGGCCCAAGCGGCCATCGGCCCGGCGCTGGGCGTGTTTGCGGCCTACCGCTGTGAGGGCGTCGGGATCCCGGAGGTCCTGGGGAGCATCCAGGCGGCCGTGGAGGAGGCCGTCGCCGCGGCAGCGGCAGCCGCCGCCAGTCCCGCACTGGGCGACCTCCCGCCGATCGACGGCCGCACAGCCGCCCTTGCCCACCACCGCTACTTCCTGGCGATGCGCAGCGGCAGGCGGCAGGACGCGCTCCGCTACAACGACCTGGTCAGCGCATGGGGGGCGCGGCTGGGGCAGCAGGGCTAAGGGCCACCTACGGGGCGACCTGACCCACGTTCACGTCGCTGGGCTGACCGCTAGCTACGGGGCGACCTGACCCACGTTCACGTCGATGAAGGCCCCCGCAGCCGTCACGGCAAACGCCGTCAGCCCGACCTGGCGCGAGTCGGCCGGGTTCACCGCCGTGCCATCGAGCTGCCACGACATACCGGTGCAGGGGTCCTGGAAGCGGCCGGCCTGCGCCGACCAGAGCAACGTGCAGGCCGAAGCCCCAGTCGTGGGCACCTGGTCCGGCGGCAGGTCGGCGAAGGCGGCCCACCCCGTGGCCAGCCGCACGACGAACATGCCGTGCCCGAGGGCCGGCGTCACACGCGGGTACTGGGCGAAGTCGATGTGCTCAGGCTGTTGCGAGGGGAACTGGGACGCCGCCAGGACGATTTCGCTGCCGGGCGGCGCTGCCCGCGGCCGCAGCACAGCTGTCGTCACCACCAAAATCCCCGCGAGGACCACGCCGAGGGCGGCCACCACGAAGCGCGACTGGCGCGGCGCCAGCTCCTGCGGGCTCCCAGCCGGCTTGCTCCGCCGGAAGGGGACCACCCGGCCCGTCCCCCGCAGCGTGCGCAGGGGGGAGCGCTCGCGCCGGCGCCGCTCCGGTCCCCGGGGCGGCTGCCCCGCCTTGGTCGTCGGCTGCACCCCGCGGCGCTCGCGGCCGTCGTGGCCACCGGACCGTGCCGGCACCCGCGACGCACCCCCCTCGCTACTCCATCCTACCGTTTCAGAGCTCGGCGCAATCGGTGAGACGGGGACGACTTCTGCCATCGAGCCGAGGCTCCCCCGGCCCGCGCCGGGGCACCCTACCCCCATGGCGACGCGCAGCCCCGACAAGAGCCGCATCCGGCCCGCCGGCACCGGCACCACCGCCGTCTCGGGCGAGCTCGCCCGGCCCCATGGCGGGCGCCGGCGCCTGGACGCCGCCCGCCTCACGCTGATGACCCTCGGCGGCATCATCGGCTCGGGCCTGTTCCTGGCCAGCGGCCAGGCCATCCGCTACGCCGGCCCTGGCGTCGCGGCCGCCTTCGCCGTCGGCGCCGGCGCCATGGCCCTGGAAATCGCCGCGTTCGCCGAGATGGCCGCCGCCGAGCCCGTGCGCGGCTCCTTCATCACATATAGCCGCAAGGCCCTTGGCCCCTGGGCCGCCTTCATGGGCGGCTGGATCTTCTGGTTCTCCAGCGTCCTCAACCTGGCGGCAGAGGCGACGGCCGGGGCCATCTTCACCCGCCTGTGGCTGCCCCACTTCCCCGTCTGGATCATCAGCCTCGGCTACGCCCTGGCCATCGCCGCCCTCAACTTCCTGCCGACGGCTGGCTTCGGCGCCGTCGAGTCGGTGATGGCCGCCTTCTAGGTGACGGCCGTCGCCCTGTTCATCCTGGCCGTCGCCGCCGCCGCCACGCGCCTGCTGCCGGCCCTGCACACCGCGCCCTCCCCCGCCCTCTGGACGGCCCAGGGCTTCTTCCCAAGCGGCTTTCGGGGCGTGGCCCAGGCCATGGTCCTCGTCACCTTCTCCATGTCCGGCACCGGCGTCCTCGGCATGGCCGCCGCCCACGCCGAGCGTCCCGAGCAGAGCATCGGCCAGGCCCTGCGCACCAGCACCATCACGATCTTCGCGCTGTACGTGGCCGCGGCCCTGGCCATCACGGCCACCGTGCCGCTGCACGCCGTGCCGACCAGCAATCAGAGCCCGTTCGTCGCCGCGCTGGCGGCCTTCGCCCCGCCCTGGGCGGGGACGGCCTTCAACGCCGTCATCCTGGTGGCGGTGCTGTCCGCGCTGGCCGCTGGCCTGTTCTCCACCAACCGCGTGCTGGCCGCCCTGTCCCGGGCCGGCGACGCGCCCAGGGCCGTGTCCACGCCGCGGCGGGCGAACATCCTCACGGGCCTGGTCCTGGCCCTGGCCGCGTCCCTCGCCTACTTCCTGCCCCACTCCGCGTTCCTGTACCTGGTGACGGCGACGGGCTTTCAGGCCCTGTTCATCTGGCTGCTGATCGTGGTCACCCACATCTTTTACCGCCGCCACCTGGCCCGCGAGCGCGGCCGCGACCTCAAGGTCAAGGTTCCGCTGTTCCCGTGGCTGTCCGGCCTGGAGGTTGCTCTCCTGCTGGCGATCGTGGCGACGGCTGCCATCACGCCGGGCGAAGGCCTGCCGCTGGGGATCGGCCTGCTCGCCGTGGCCCTCTCCGGCGCCGCCTACCTGCTCGTTCGCCCCCACCGCCACCGCGCCTGACGGCGGCGGCGGACAGCAGAAAGAGCGCCGCCCCCAGCAACCCCAAAAGCCACCGGCCCCGGGATCGGCCTGCTCGCCGTGGCCCTGCCCGGCGCCGCCTGCCGGGTCGTGCACCCCCACCGCCAGCGCGCTTGAGAGCGGCGCCTCAACGTGGCGCGGCACACCGGATAGCGGCGCCGCGGAGCGGCCCCACCACAGCGGCGGCAGACAGGAAGCTCCCGCCAGGGCGTTGGCGGTCAAGGCTTCTTGTAGACGTCCCCGCGTGGTCCGATGGCAGTGATGACGCAGCGCTGGGCGTGGTTGTCGAGACGGTAGATGATGCGGAGGCCGCCGACGCGGATGCTCCGTCGCGGTTGGCCGCGCAGGGGCTTGCCTGCCAAGGGCTCGGAGTGAAGGACCTCGAGGGCTGCCACGACACGGGCTTGTTCGTCGGGGGCCAGTCGGGCCATGTACCGCTCCGCCTCACGCAGAACGACGACTCCCCACCGCGCGGGCTGCTCAGGCACGATGCTTGGCGGCCAGCCGGCGCTTCACCTCGGCCAGCGACGTGCCTGGGTCGCTCCCTTCCTGGTAATCGTGCCACGCGGCCTCTTCGGCGGCCTCGTCCTCCGGCGTCAGGGGCTCGGGATCAAAGCGCGCCTCCGTCAGCAGGAAGCGCAGGAACAGTCGTGCAGCCTCCTCGCGCCCCTCGGGCAGCGCATCCACCAGGGCATGTAGATCCTCTCGCGCGGTTGCCACACGCCATACCCCCGCCGCTAGTTTACGCCTGCGAACCCTGGCCGGCCGTCTCGTTGCAGGCTGCCCCGCCGCACTGGGCGCGCCTTCCCGGGTTCGCAGGCGTAAACTAGCGG
>DATLTP010000146.1:0-6651 GCA_035533535.1 Bacillota bacterium
TCACCCAGGCGTCCGTGATCTGGGACGGCGCCACTTTGAAGACCATCGGGGTCTCCGGCGGCAGCTTCTCCAGCTTCGTCGCGGCCACGGACGGCACGCACACCCTGGCCGTCAGCGCCACGAACGCGGCCGGCACGGGCACGAGCCCCAGCCAGTCGGTCAGCGTGGGAGTCAGCTCGGGTGGCGGTTCCAGCAGCAGCTCCAGCGGGTCCAGCGGCAGCTCCTCGTCCACGGCCAGCACCCCGGCCGCAAGCGTCGGGCCAAGCGGCGGCACCCTCGCCACCTCGGACGGCACCCTGACGATCGCAGTGCCTGCGGGCGCCGTGCCCGCGGGCGCCACCCTGACGGCGACGACCTCGGCCACGGCCCCATCCGATGCGCCGGCCCTGCCCAGCGGCACCGCCACCGCCAGCCCCTACGTGGTGCTGAGCGGCGCAACGCCCGCGCAGCCCCTGACCGCCACCCTCAAGTACAGCGCCTCGGCCCTGGGCGGCCTGCCGCCGCAGCGGCTGGGCGTCTTTGCGGACGGGATCTGGCATTACCTACCGACCGCGGTCGATGCCGCGAGCGGCACCGTCTCGGCCAGCATCAGCGGGCCCGGCACCATCGTGATCCTGGCCAACACCCAGCAGCTGAGCGACGTCTCTGCGACCTACTGGGCCGCCACGCCCATCGCCACCCTGCTCGGCGCCCAGGTCGTCAGCGGTTACCCGGACGGGACCTTTAAGCCCGATGCGGCGGTGACCCGCGCCGAGTTCGTGAAGATGCTCGACCTGACGCTGGGCCTGACCCCCGGCGCCGGCGCGACGGCCTTCAGCGACGTGCCGGCCTCTGCCTGGTACGCGCCCTATGTGGCCGCGGCGGTGCAGGATGGCCTCATCCAGGGGGTCTCGGCCACGGCCTTCGCCCCGGATGCCACCATGACGCGCGAGCAGGTCGCCGTCGTGCTGCAGCGGGCCCTGAAGCTGAGCGACGGCGCGGCCCTCTCCTACAGCGACGCGGGGAGCGTCGACGCCTGGGCCCAGAGCGGCGTGCAGGCGGCCACGGCCGCCGGCTACCTGACGGGTTTCCCCGACGGCACGTTCCAGCCGCTCGGAACGACGACGCGCGCCCAGGCCGCCCAGGTCCTGGCGGCCGTCATCGCCCACATGGCGCCGTGAACCCTTTAATCCCCTTGGATGGCTGGAACGGGCGGGCCAAATCGGCCCACCCGTTCCTCGCTTACCGCCTTACCGCCGGAACCAGTTCCGCGCCACAAAGAAAAGGTTCGCCGGGCGCTCCGCCAGCCGGCGCATGAAGAAGTAGTACCATTCCGGCCCAAAGGGCGTCGCCACCAGCACCTTGTGGCCGCGCCGCACCAGGTCGAGCTGGTACTGCGGCCGCACGCCGTAGAGCATCTGAAACTCGAAGCGGTCGCGCGCGATCCCCCGCTCCGCCGTGAAGGCGATCACATGGTTGATGATCCGTTCGTCGTGGGTGGCGATGCAGGTGTGCCCGCCGCCGAGCAGGGCCGCCTCCGCCAGGCGCAGGTAGGCGCGATCCACGTCCGCCTTCAGCGGGTAGGCGATCTCCGGCGGCTCCAGGTAGGCGCCCTTGACGATGCGCAGGTTGGGTTGCAGGGGCAGGATGTCGCGCAGGTCCTGCTCGCTGCGGTAGAGGTAGGCCTGCAGCACGCAGCCGACGTTGTCGTGACCCTGCTCGCGCAGGCGCCGGTAGATGCGGAGGGTGACGTCCACCAAGCCCGACTGCTCCATGTCGATGCGGATGAAGTTGCCAAGGCCCGCCGCGTGCGCCAGCAGCTCCTTCAGGTTGGCCCGGGCCAGGTCCTCGCCGAGGGTCGCGCCGAGGTGGGTCAGCTTGAGGGCGACGTTGGTGCGCACCCCCTCGCGCTGGATGCGGTCGAGAAGGCCCTGGTAGGACGCCACAACGGCGCGGGCGGCAGCGGGGTCGTTCACCCCCTCGCCCAGCAGGGTGGTGTTGGTGTACAGCCCCCGGGCGTCCAGGCGGCGCAGGACAGCCATGCAGGCGTCGAGGTCCTCGCCCGCGACGAAGCGGGCAGCCCCCATACGCATCCCGTGCTGGCGCACAAAGGTGGAGACCGCGCTGTTCTGGGTCGCGGCCAGGATGACGCGCCGCATCAGGGCCTCGGCCGAGCTGGGCAAGCTTGGGCACCTCCGTCGGTCGTCGGTCGGAAGGTTTTCGATGCGCAGGCGGGCAGTTCCCCCCTGGGCGGACCAGCGGACCCCGATCACTCACAAATCACGCACGCAGAGGACGATACCAGCAGCGGACAGCAGATTTCGTGGGCCCCTCCTGACGGAGGGGCCCGCCCGGGCCGCTGGCAGCCGGTGGAGGTGCACTGAGGCGATGACCACCGCTCCGAGCCGGCAGAAGGCGCAAGGCCGGGCGCCTGCCGCAGATCCTCTCCGGGGCGCACCGGGAGCGGTGCGTGTCGACCAGGCTGAGGTCGCCCGCTACTCGCAGATCTTTCGCGTCCTGTTCTTCCTGTGCAGCGCCTCGTGGCTCACCTACCTGTATGTCACCCATGCGCCATGGCACTGGAACCCGCTCGGGGTGCTGCTGGTCACGGCCCTGGGCGGCGTGTACATCGTCTGCATGGAGGTCATCTACCGCCTGGTGCTGCGCCTGGGCGACCCGGTGCGCATGCGCCGCTTCGTCGTCATCCGCCTGGTGGTCGACAGCCTCTTCATCACGGCCGGCGTGTACTTCTCCGGCATGGGCGAAAGCCCGTACTACCTCCTTTACCTTCTGCTCTGCATGGACAGCGGCCTGTATCTCGGGCGCCAGGGCTCCGTTTTCGTGGCCGTGCTCTGCGGCGCCGAATACCTGGGCGCGGTCTTCCTCGCACCGCACGCCTACGGGCCGGCACTGGCAAGTTCGTATGTGGTGATCGTGGCGCCGTTTTTCCTGTTCGTCGCCCTCTATGGCGGCGGCCTCGCCATCGCTGAGCGCGAGCAGCGCGACCGCGCCCGCCGCGACGGGTTGACTGGGCTCTATAACCACGCCGCGTTCCAGGAGGACCTGAGAAAGCAGTTTGACGAGGATGCCGCCGCCGCCACACCGGTGAGTTGCGTGCTGTTCGACGTGGACCGCTTCAAGTCCGTGAACGACACGTACGGCCACCTCTTCGGCAACCAGGTGCTGCGCGAGATCGCCCTGCGCGTGCCGGAGGCCCTGCGCAACGGCGACCACTTCTACCGCTATGGAGGCGAGGAGTTCGCCCTGATTCTCCGTTGCCAGCCTGAGGAGGCCCTGCGAGTGGCCGAGCGCGTCCGCGTCAAGGTGGCCGGTCTCAACGTCGCGCATGAGGGCTCGCCAGTGCCCGTAACGATCAGCGCCGGCCTCAGCCCGCGGCAACCGGAGGACGGCGAGGACACGGCACGCATGGTTCACCGCGCTGACGTGGCGCTTTACACGGCCAAGCGCGACGGCCGCAACCAGGCGCTGCCCTGGCGGCCGGAGCAGGAGGCTGGAACGCCCGCCTGACGGCTAAAGCGACATACCGCGTCATTTCGGCGTCATGACGTTCACGCACGATGGCCGGGGACGCCGATTCCGCGCCCCGCGCCGCGCCCTCCATCCTGGAATTCGGTGCCCGCTGCGGCAGTGCAAACCCAGGCGGACCGTGCATTCCCGGCCCGGCGCGCCAGGGCTGCGCCCGCGCGCGGCGAAAGTCGGAGTTCGGCCCGCAAACAAACGAATCCAAAGGGGTTGTCCGCATTTAACGGGATAGAGGATGAATCGCGGCCGATCCGGCGCCTGCGCCGGGTTCGCCCTGCGGCCATCGCCGTGGGCGTGCTGATCGTGGCCGGCGCCGGCTTTGCCGCCTATCACGCCCTCGGCCGCGGCCTGCCGCGCACGGCGCCGGCCATGGCGGCACCCGCGACGGCGACGGCGGCGGCAGCAGCGGCGAAGCCACCGGCCAGCAAGAACGGGCTGCCGCTGGCCTCCTTCAGCCCGAGCAACCCGCCGCAGGCCTGGCCCGGCCCGCTGCCGTACCCGATCCTGATCGCCGACAGCAATAACAACCGCATCATCGAGGTGACGCCGGACAAGCGCATTGTCTGGCAGTACCCGACCGCGGCGACGACGGCAGAGTCGAAGTCCTACGGCACGACGGGCGATGATTCGTTCTTCACGCCGGACGGCACGCACATCGTGACCAACGACGAGGAAAAGGGCACCATCATCCGTATCAACTTCTACACGGGCCAGGTCGACTGGCACTTTGGCGTCCCCGGCCAGCTCGGGGGCGGCTCCACGCACCTGAACTACCCCGACGACGCCTACGTGCTGCCGAACGGCAACACGATCGCCGCCGACATCCGCAACTGCCGTGAGGTGACGATCAGCCCGGACGCCCAGATGATCAGCAGCTGGGGCAAGCCGCAGACCGGCTATTGCCAGACGGATCCGAGCAAGGGCCTGTTCGGCTACCCCAATGGCGACACGCCGCAGAGCAACGGCGACATCCTGGTTTCATTCATCAGCGGCGACCGCATCGCGCTGCTCTCGCCGACCGGCCAGGTCATCTGGAACGTGCCGGCGCCCGACCTATACGGCGGCTACGTCTCCGACGCCCAGCTCATGCCGAACGGCGACGTGCTCGTCGCAGGGTACGGCAAGCCGGGCATGGTCGTCGAGTTCAACCCGCAGACGGGCAAGGTCGACTGGCAGTACCGCGTGACCTCGGGCAACGGCGAGCTGGACCACCCGTCCCTGGCGCTGCCGCTGCCCAACGGGAACATCCTGCTCAACGATGACGCCAACAACCGCGTGATCGTCATCGACCCGAAGACGAACCAGATCGTCTGGCAGTACGGCACGACTGGCGTGGCGGGCACCAGCGCCGGCCTGCTCAACTGGCCAGACGGCGTCGACGTCGACATGTACCACGACTGGCTGCATTTCCTGCCGGCCGCGACGAGCTCAGCCACCAGCAACTAGAGGTTTCGTTCAAAGCGGGGGGTGCGATCCGCGCCCCCCGCTTTGACCTAACGGCGGACCTTGCCCTCAATCTCCTCGGACTCGTCGTCCACGACGTCAACATCCTCCGGATCGGACCAGGAGTACCCGCGCGCGGCGCGGGTGGCGCCATGGGCGTGGACCCGCCGCCCCATCTCCAGGTGGGGCGCGTTCACAGCGCCTTCGGCTGCACCGGTCTCCCCGGCCACCGGCGGGGCACCTTCGGCCTGTTCGGCCATGGCCGCCGCCAACTCGTCCAGCTCCTCTGCCGCGCGGGCCAGCAGCCCGCGGATGTGGGCCGCCTGCTGCGCCTCCTCCGGCGCGTCCCCATCCACCAGCCGGATCTGCCAGTCGCCAACGGCGCCGCTGAGCGTCTCGGCCAGAATCCCGAGATGCCCGAGGGCCACGGCGCTGTCCGCGCACTGGCTCCTGTTGTCCGCCACGTCCGCCATGTCCGCCGCCTCCACTTCCACCGCGAGCGTAGAGACATTGCCCCGGGTGCGGCACCGGCCGGATGGCCCGAGCCTGGCGTCCGATCAGGCCATCGGCGACGGGCGCGGGCCGGGCCCTCGCCCGTCGCGGTGATCAAGGACTGTCGGGATGGAAGGAAGTCCAACGCGATGCTGCGAAGCTTGCCGTTTCGGGGAGGTCTCCCGATCTTGCTGATCCCGATGGACGCATTTCAGGACGCGCGGCGCCGCGCCGCCCCCCACATCCACCACACCCCGCTCCTACCGTCGCGCACCCTCAGCCAGCTGACCGGCTTTGACGTGCACCTCAAGGCCGAGGTCTTTCAGCGCACGGGCTCCTACAAGATCCGCGGGCCACTGAACAAGCTGGCCCTGCTGAGCGAGGAGGAGCGCCGCCGCGGCGTCATCTGCTCCTCAGCCGGCAACCATGCCCAGGGCGTGGCCCTGGCGGCCGCCATCCACGGCATCCGTGCCGTGGTCACGATGGCCGAGAACGCCACGCCGTCCAAGATCGCCGCCACCAAGGGCTACGGCGCCGAGGTGGTGCTGCACGGCCACATCTGGGACGAGGCCAACGAGAAGGCGCGCGAGCTCGCCGCCCGCGATGGGCTGACGTACATTCACCCCTTCGACGACCCGCAGCTCGTCGCCGGACAGGGCACCCTCGGCCTGGAGGTGTACGAGGACCTGCCCGAGGTCGACGTCGCGGTGGTGCCGATCGGGGGCGGCGGCCTGATCTCGGGTGTTTCCATGGCCCTGCGCCACATGAACCCGCGCATCCGCATCATCGGCGTGGAATCGGCCGGTGCCCCGGGCATGCAAAGGAGCGTCGCGGAGGGGCACGTCGTCACCCTCGACCACGTGGACTCCGTCATCGACGGCCTGCGCGTCCAGCGTGTCGGTGAGTTCACCTTCCAGGCCGTCCGCGAGAACGTGGAGGAGATCGTCACCCTGCCTGACGCCGCCATGTTCGAGGCCATGATCTGGTTGATGAGCTATTGCAAGCTGGTCACCGAGGGCGCGGCCGCCGCACCGGTGGCGGCCCTGCTGCACGGCCTGATCAAGGCGCCCAAAGGCGCCAAGGTCGTGTGCGTGCTCAGCGGCGGCAACGTCAACCTCGACCCGCTCAAGGGCCTTTCATGGAACTGATGCAGGAGGTCCGCGCCGACCTGGCGCGGTGGCTGCGCGAGGGCCG
>DATLTP010000147.1:0-2767 GCA_035533535.1 Bacillota bacterium
TGATCTGGCTCGCGCTGGCCTTCGGCGGGGTCCTCTCGGTGCACCAGCTGCTGGCGGGCTTTGGCAGCGAGGCCGTGCTGCTGGTCGGCTCGATGATGGCGGTGGCCGAGGGTCTGCGCCGGGTGGGGGCGACGCAGCGGCTGGCCCGCTACCTGCTGCGCCACGCCGGCGGCAGCGAGCGGCGGGCGCGGGTGGTCTTCACCCTGACCGGCGCGGTGCTGGCGGCCCTGCTGGAGACGACCGCCGGCACGGTCAGCCTGCTGCCGATGATCGCCCGCCTGGGCAAGGACGGCCCCCTGCGGCCCCAGCGCCTCTACCTCATGGGCGCCATCGGGGCGATGGCCGGTGGCGTGGTCACCCTGATCGGCACCAGCGGCAACGTCGTCGCCAACGGGGTCCTGGCGGGGATGGGCCAGCCGGGCTTCGGCTTCCTTGAGCTCGCCCGCCTCGGGGGCTTCGCCGTCGCGATCGCCCTCCTCTACGCCCTGACCCTGGCCGGGCGCCTCCTGCCCCGGCCAAGCGGGGTCGCCCTGGACCAGGCGATCTCCGCCCTGCGCGCCTACGTCGCCGAGGTGCGGGTCCAACCGGACTCGCGCTGGGCGGGCCGGACCCTCCGCGAGGCGGCGCTGCGGGCCGAGGAGGGCGTGGACGTGCTGGCGATCCTGCGGGACGGCCAGCGCCGCGCCGACCCGGGCCCCGACGAGCAGGTCTTGGCGGGCGATGTACTGCTGGTGACCGGGCCCGCTGCCCACGTAGTGGGGCTGACCGCCCTGCCGGATGCCGCGGCCGTGGCCCCCGCCGCCGAAGGCTTGATCCCCCCAGGTTCGCCGTGGGTCGGCAGTACGCTGGCCAATCTCCGCGCCCGCGCCGCGGGGCTGCGGGTGCTGGGCATCTGGCGCCACGGCGAGACGCTGGCCGGGCGCCTTGGCAACCTGCGCCTCTCCGCCGGGGACGTGCTGCTGGTGCGGGGGGACCACGAGGCGCTCCTGGGGCTGCAGACCAACGGCCACATCGCCTGGCTCAACCCGGTGGCGTCAGCGGCGGAGGAGCGTCGCCCTGGGAGCGCGCGGCGCCTGGGGATCGCCCTGGCCATCCTGGCAGGCTTCGTGGCCGCCGCCGCCTCGGGGAGGGTCGACCTGGCGCTGGCCAGTTTCGCGGCCGCCGTCGCCATGGTCCTGGGCGGGACCCTGGAGGCGAGCGGCGGCTATGGCGCCGTGCAGTGGAAGGTCCTCGTGCTGCTGGCGGGCGTCATCCCCCTCGGCGCGGCGATTTCCGCTACGGGCCTGGCGACCACCCTGGCCCGGGGGCTCCTGGCCATCGGCCACCACTGGGGACCGGGCGCCGCCCTGGCCGGCCTCTGCATCGCGGCCACCCTGCTGACCCAGGCCCTCTCCAACGTCCCCGCCGCCGCCGTGATGACGCCCGTGGCGGTGCGGCTGGCCCTCGGCTCGGGACTCTCGGTCAAGGCGGCGGTCGCCGCCATGCTGGTGGCCGTGCTCTGCACCCCGCTCAGCGGGCTGGCGAGCAAGCCGGCGATCCTCGTGCGCGAGGCTGGCGGCTACCGCAGCGCCGACTACCTCCGCATCGGCCTCCCCTTCAGCATCGCCTGCGTCGCCGCGGCGGTCCTGCTGGCCCCGTGGCTGTGGCCGGGGCCTGGGTAGGGGGCGCCCCGCGCCCTACCCAGGCCCCGGCCACCCCCGGAAAGAGGCTCGACGCTGACCCGCGCCGAACCCTTGGCGTCATATCGCGCCACTCCGTCTGGGAGGCAGCCCAATGCGCATCGCCGTCTTCGTCACCTGCCTCGCCGAGGCGTTCGCCCCCGAGGTGGCGGACGCCGCCGCCGAACTCGTCGCCAACACCGCCGCCGACGTGCAGGTCGTCCTCGTCGGCGATGCCTGCTGTGGGCAGCCCGCCTGGAACGCCGGCTATGCCGCCGAAGCCCGCTCGTTGGCCCGGCGCTTGATTCCCCGGTTGCTGGCCTACGATGCCGTGGTGGTGCCTTCAGGGTCCTGTGCCGCCATGCTGCTGAGGTATTACCCACATTTGTTCGCTGCGGGCGATCCGCTGGCCGCACAGGCGGAGTCACTGGCGGCGAAGACCCACGAGCTTTCGGCCTACCTCGCCGCGCGCCTGACCGACGCCGACGCCGCAGAAGGGGACGCAATCGGGCCTGGGGCGCGACCTACGCTCGCGTCCCAGGTCCCGATTGCCTTCCACCCCTCCTGCCACTCCCTTCGGGGCGCGTTCGTGGGCGATGCCGGTCAACGCTGCCTGGCCGCCGCGGGCTGCCAGCTGCGGCAGCAGGCCGACGCCGAGGAGTGTTGCGGCTTCGGTGGCATGTTCGCCGTCAAGGAGGAGGCGCTGTCGACGGCCATGGCGGATCGCAAGCTGGAAGCCCTCATCTCCGCGAGTGTGGAGACGGTCGTCTCCGGCGAACTCGGCTGCCTGCTGCACCTGGAGGGGCGCGCGCGGCGCCGCGGCATGCTGCTGCGCTTCCGACACCTGGCCCAGGTCCTAGCCGAGCGGGGGCATGAGGCCAGTGACTGAGTTCGTGCCGGCCGAGGCTGATCTGGTGCGCGCCGTGCGCGGCATGCTGCTGCGCTGCCGCCACCTGGCCCTGGTCCCAGCCGAGCGGGGGCGTGAGGCCAGTGACTGAGTACGTGCCGGCCGAGGCTGACCTGGTGCGCGCGGTGCGCGGCACGCTGCTGCGCTGCCGCCACCTGGCCCTGGTCCCAGCCGAGCGGGGGCGTGAGGCCAGTGACTGAGT
>DATLTP010000148.1:0-14401 GCA_035533535.1 Bacillota bacterium
GCAGGTCGGTGGGCAGGCACGCGCCGGGTGCGTTCATCTCCACGCTGGGCCGCAGGGCTGAGAGTGCTGGCGGCTATTTGCAGGAGTTTCGGACGCAGAGGACGCGGCTGTCGCAGACCTGCCACTGCGGCCGTGTGGCCAAGAAGCCCCTTTCGCAGCGGGTACATCGCTGCGGGTGCGGGGTGCAGGCGCAGCGCGACCTATACAGCGCGTTTCTGGCACGGTTCGTGGACGCCAGCGGGACGCTGCGGCTTCACATGGCGCAACAGAGTTGGAACCAAGGAGCCGGAGAGCTCCTGCACGCGGCCGACAAGGCCAAAGCTGCGAGTCCGGAGGGCGCAACCCGAAGGCACCGGAACACCGGTCGGAGCAGTTGGCGTGCGAAGACAGGCCGATGCGGCAGCACGGAGGCTCGGGATGCTGTACCCACCGGAGGCGGCGGGGAGAGCCCGAGAAAGGTGCCGGCCAAGGCCGTCGCGTTCGAAGACGTCAATTGAGTTTTCGAATGCGCTCCTAGTGGTTGGCCACAGCGGCCGCCACCTGACTGCTCAATTGATCCAGGGCCATGGACCCCGTGTGCTGCCACAGCACCTTCCCGTCCGCCGTCACCACGGCCAT
Source organism: Bacillota bacterium (assembly GCA_035533535.1). Taxonomy (GTDB): domain Bacteria; phylum Bacillota; class Sulfobacillia; order RBS10-35; family JAJYVM01; genus JAJYVM01. The sequence goes on from DATLTP010000148.1 coordinate 619, forward strand.
GTGCGGCAGGTCCGTGACGCCGTAGGCGTCCATGACGGCCCCCGAGCTGTCCAGCGCCACCGGGAACGGTACGTTCGCCTTCTGCAGGAAGCCGGCGACCCACTCCGTCGACGGCTCCGCCACGCGCAGGTCGACCCCCACGACCGGCGGCAGGCCCTTGCCCGCGGCCTGGACCGAGTATTGCGCCAGCGTTCGAAGATCCTGTTGGCACGCCGTGCACCAGGTGGCGAAGAAGTCCACCAAGCGCGGGCCGCCCGCGGCGGTGCTGCCCACGGCGACCTGGCCGTTCGCCCCGCCGGGCAGCAGCGCCGGCAGGGTGAAGGCCGTGCTCGCCGCGGCCGTCTGCGCTGTGCCTGTCGCCGCCGCCGCCTGGGTCCGAAGCGGCGTGAGCGCCACCCGGCCCGGCATGACGGAGGCGATGCGGCGCGCCAGGTTGGTGGACTCAGGCACGAGGCCGCTGAAGTTCGGGTCGGTGGTGAAGAGGTAGCGCTCGCGCCCCTGCGGATCCAGCACGAAGACCGCGTCCGTGAACTCGGCCTCGCCGTCCGCGGCGACCTGGACGTAGACGTGGTAGGCCGCATACACCTGCTGGAGCGCGGCGGCGGACCCCGTCAGGAACAGCCACTTCGCCGTCATGCCGTGCAGCTGGGACCAGGCCATCACATCCGATACCGACGTGGCCGCCGGATTGGCGTTGACAGCCACCAGCTGCAGGTTCTGGCCCGCGGCGCCGAGCTGCTGCTGGGCGTCGGTCAGCATCTGGGCGGTCAGCGGGGAGGTGGTGGTGCCGCGGCTGTCGACGAAGGCCAGGACCACGGTCTTGCCGTGGAAGTCAGCCAGGGAGCGGCCGTGGCCGAACTGGTCGGTCAGCGTGAAGTCGGGCGCCGGGGTGCTGCCCATGCTCGTGCCCGCGTCGATGGGGTCGCCCGCGGCATCCAGCTGGGGCGCCGGGCTCGTGCGCAGGCGCGCGGCGATCTGGCTCGCCGCGAAGGCCACGACGAGCACCCCGACGAGGGACCAGGCGATCCAGCGCACCAGCCTCAGGTTCAAGCAGCCTGCACCCCCGAATGGCGGCCTCAGCCTACCACGCATTTGTGTGGCGCCTTCGCGCTTGCGGGCCCGGCTCCAGATCCGGATCGCCCCAGCGACTCAGCACCAACCGCGGCCGATGACGCCGCTGCTCAGGATCATCAGGGCCATGGCCGGCATCAGCAACAGCCCGAGCCAGCCGTCACGGTCCAGCAGCGCGTGCCAGCCGATGCCCGCCAGCACGCCCATGGCGTAGAGCAGGACATCGGCCTCCACCAGCAGGGCGCGCTGCGCATCCAGGGCCATGTTGAGCGCGGGCGCCACCCACAGGGCGTTGGTGGCGGCGGACAGCAGGATCAAAGCCCAGGCCAGGCCGCGCAGGTAGCCGGCGCGCTGGGCGGCGTCGGCACCCGGCATCATGGCCTGCAGGGCCCGCTGGACCCCGGATATGGCCGGGGCGCCGACGGCGAGGCCCCCGACCACGCCCGCCAGCATCAGCAGCTGGATGACGACGGCGTGGGCCTCGACGCAGCCGCTGCGGTCGGCCAGCGCGCCGGCCGACCGCAGCGGCGCGCTGACGGCGGCGGCATACAGCAGCAGCGAGAGGATGAGGCCGAGGCGCTGCCGGGTGGCCGTCACAGGGACCACCACGCCAAAGCGACCAGCACGGCTGCCGCGCCCGCGACCCAGAGCCCGGCCGCCACGCTGCGGCGGGCGCTGCCGCCCACCAGGCGCAGGGAGTTGCCCAGCACGAAGGCGCTGGAGACGACCATGGCGCCGGCGGAGAACAGCGGCTGCGCGTAGCCGAGGATGGCGGCTGGCACGGCGATGACGTTGTACAGCAGGGCCCAGAGCAGGTTGCCGCGGATGACGGCCACCGTCTGGCGCGCCAGGCCGAGGACCTGCGGCACGCTGCGCAGGGCGGGCCGGGCCAGGGTGAGCTGGCCGGCCTCGACCGCGATGTCGGAACCCTGGGCCATGGCGATGCCAAGGTCGGCCTGGACCAGGGCGGGCGCGTCGTTGATCCCGTCGCCGACGAAGGCCACGCGGCGGCCTGCGGCCTGCAGGCGCGCCACCTCCGCGGCCTTGTCCAGGGGGCTTTGGCGGGCGAGCACGCGCTCGATCCCGATCAGCGAGGCGACCGCCCGCGCAGTCCCCGCTGCATCCCCCGTCAGCATGGCGACCTCGACCCCGGCGCGACGCAGGTCGGCGATGGCCGTGGCCGCATCCGGGCGGGGACGGTCGCTCACCGCCAGCGCGGCGGCCACCGCGCCGTCCACCAGCAGCCATAGGACCGTGCGGCCCTCCTGCTCCCACTCGGCCGCGGGCGCCGCCAAGGCGGCGGGTGCCTCGATGCTGGGCGGCAGCACGCCCACGCTGACCGCGCGGCCCTGGACGCGGCCCGACACGCCCGTGCCCGGGAGCGCCATAAAGTCCTCGGCGGGGACAACCCGCAGGCGGCGGCCCTCCGCCGCACGCACGACTGCCTGCCCCAGCGGGTGTTCGGACCCGAGCTCGACGGCGGCAGCCAGGGCCAGCAACCCGTCGTCGGCGGGCAGCCACTCCGCCAGCGTGGCGACGCCCGTGGTCACGGTGCCCGTCTTGTCCAGCAGCACCGTGTCGACGCCGGCTGCCCGCTCCACGGCGTCGCCCCGGCGCAGCAGCACGCCCATGCGGCCGGCCCGCTGGGCGGCGGCGGCCACGGCCAGGGGCGTGGCGACGGACAGGGCGCAGGGGCAAGCGATGACCAATGCGGCGATGGCGCGGAGCAGCGCGGGGGCCATGCCCAGGTGGAACAGCCAGTGCCCGCCCGCCCATGTGGCGACCGAGATCAGCAGGATCACGGGCACGAAGACGCGGACGACCCGGTCGGCCAGCTGCTGCCAGGCGCCCTTGCTGGCCTGGGCGGCGGCCACGGCCCGGGCCGTCTGGCTGAGCACGGTGTCGCCGCCCACGCGCAGTGCCCGCAGCACCAGGCGGCCGTTCTGGTTCAGGGTCCCGGCATAGACGAGGTCGCCGGGGACCTTGTCCACGGGCAGGCCCTCGCCCGTGAGCGAGGCCTCGTCGACGGCGGAGCGGCCGGAGAGCACCTCGCCGTCGACGGGCGCCTTCTGGCCGGGGCGGAGGACGACCGCCTCGCCGGCCAGCACCTGGTCGGCGGGCACGGCCAGCTCGCCGCCCGCCCGGATGACCACGGCCTCCTTGGCGGCGAGCTCGAGCAGCAGGCGGCTGACGCTGGCCGCGCGGGCCCGGGCGGCGGAGTCGATGGCGCGCCCCAGCAGCAGAAAGGAGACCAGCATGCCGGCGATATCGAAATACAGGTAGCGGCCGCCGGTCAGCACGGCGATGGCGCTATAGGCATAGGCGGCCAGGGTGCCGACGGCGACCAGCAGGTCCATGGTCGGCACGCCGTGGCGCAGCGACACCCAGGCGCCCCGCAGAAACGGCCAGCCGCCCCAGAAGACCACGGGCGTGGTCAGGAGCCAGAGGCCGTAGGCCAGGGCATCGCGCAGGGGCGGGTCCAGGGTGGGCAACAGGCCCGACCAGACCGGCACGCTGAGCATCATCACCAGCAGGCCGACGACGAGCGAGCGGCTGAAGCGGCGCAGCAGGTCGGCGTCGCCGGCGGCTCCTTGATCGGGGCGCGCGCCGTAGCCGAGCCGCTGGACGACGGCCTGCAGGTCGGGCGCGGAGGTCCGCTCCGCGTCGAAGACCACCTCGGCGCGGCTGGCCGTGTAGTCCACGTGGCCGCCCAGCACGCCCGGGGTGCGGCGCAGCACCTGCTCCACCAGCACGGCGCACGAGCTGCACCAGAGCCCGTCCAGGGCCAGGGTGGCCGTGGCCGTCTCGCCGGCCCCCGCCTCCAGGACCGGCTCGGCCGGAGCCGCGCGGAGGGCGGCCCAATTCAGGCCCGGGCCCGTCCGCAGCTCGGCGATGCGCTCCTCGCCCAAAAGGCGCCACAGCTCGCGGCAGCCGTGGCAGCAGAAGGCGTGGCCCTCGGCCATCACGGGCGGCTCGGCCGTGAGGCCGCAGAGGTGGCAGTTCAGAACAGCCATGGCTGCACGTGCGGCACCCAGCCGTTGACGGCCATGCCGCGGAGGGCAAAGAGCACGCCGCCCAGGGCGATGATGGCTCCTGCCGCGTACGAGAAGATGGGGCCCTGCAGGCGGCGGCCGCCCCAGGTCCCGGCCGCGGCGACGGCCATCAGGGCCGGGATGGTGCCGAGGCCGAAGGCGAGCAGGGTCAACCCGCCCGTCAGGGCCGAGCCCGTCGCAGCCGCGGCCAGGAGCATGGCGAACAGCAGGCCGCAGGGGTGCAGGCCCAGCAGCAGGCCGGCACCAAAGGCGCTCCCGGGGCTGCTTCCGCCCAGCAGGCGCCGGAACAGCTTCTGAACGGGCGCCGCCTGCAGCGGCGACCACCGCTCCAAAGCGCCGCCGCCATGGCCCGTCCGGAACTGGTCAACGGCCCAGACGATCATCAGGAGGCCGCCGATGATACCAGCCGCACCGTCCAGGCCGGTCAGGCCGCCGGCCGCGTTCACGAAGGAGCCAAGCCAGCCGAAGATGGCGCCCAGGATGGCGAAGGCGGCAATGCGGCCCGCGTTGTGGGCAATGTGCAGGGGTAAAAGGGCAGCGGGGCGGGCCCGGTCCCGCCGCACGGCAAGGGAAAAGGCCAGCACAAACGGCCCGCACATGCCGGCGCAGTGCAGCGAGCCCTGCAGGAGGCCGACGGATAAAGCGACGGCGAGGCTCACTCGTTCACCCCGAATGGAATGGTGATCGTGGCGCGCTTATTGCCCATCTGGACCTCGACGGAGGCGATCCACGGTCCGGACATCACAAGGACCGTGCGCCCGGCGTAGGTCCCGCCGCCCAGATCCTTCATCTCCGCCGCGGCGGGAATCATGCCCGGCATGTTCATGTTGGCCGACCAGTCGACGATCGCTCCGGGCAGCGGGGCCCCGCTGCCATCGGTCAGGTGAATGGTGACCGTCTCGTTCTTGCGCGCCGCGGGCGGGCCCGGCGCAAAGCTCTCGGTCGCGTGCACCCAGGAGGGCTGGGCGACCGAGGACCCCTGGGCGCAGCCCACGAGGCCAAGCGTCAAGAAGGCCGCCATCGCGAACGCGATAACGGCGCGGATCAGGCCGCCAGGCGGCTGTCGCTGCGAAACCAACGGAAGAATGCCACCGCGAAGGCGACGCCGAACGATGCCATCGATCCCAGGCGCATGACCAGGCCGCCCAACTCCTGGTCTTGCAGCGGCGTGAGCGCCAGCACCCGCGGGGCAGCCGCGAACGTGGGGTAGAGCGGGGTGCCGGCGAACGTGATCAGGGCGAAGGCGACCGTCATGCCAAGCTCGATGCAGAACGTGTACAGCAGCTGCAGGGGATCCGAGAGTGGCGGCAGCTCCGGCAGGGGGCTCAGGACGGGCCACCACAGGATCAGGGCGGCCACGAACGAGAGGGCGTGCTGTAAAAGGTAGAGCCAGCCGTTATTCAGCGCGCTCTCCGTGATCGACGGGTCCAGATAGGCGGAGAACACGGCCACGAAGATCACCGTGGCCGTCACGGGGGACGTCAGGCCGCGCACGACGCGGCGCACGCGCTCCGCGCGGAAAAGCGGGCGCACCAGCCAGGCCGGTGTGCCCATCAGCAGAAGCGGCGGCGCCACGAGGAGCAGCAGGATCGTCTGCACGATGTGCGCCGTGAACAGGTACTCGTTCGAGAGGATCTCCAGCGGACTGCCCTGAGCCAGGTAGAGTACCAGCAGGCCGCCCAGAAACGCGGCGGACTTGCCGGGCGGCACGGGTGCGCCGCCCTCGAAGCGGGCGCGCAGGCGGCCGGTGACCTGGATGTAGGCGATGCCGACCAGCAGCGCCGCCAGGAGCAGCTCCGGGTGCCAGAGCGCCGCGAAGCCGACGCCAACCAGCGGATTGGTCACGGAAGCTTACCCCCAAACGATTCTACCCCTTGGCGCAGCGATTGCGCGGTGGGTGCGGCGATATGGCTCGGTGGGCGCAAACCCTTGCGGCCGTTGGTTTGGTTGGCCATTGGCACAGTTTGGCCACCGGGAATTGCCACGTGAAAATATCGAGTTAACCCAGGCGGGGAAGGGCCGGGGCCAGGTGGCCGCCGCCGTCCAGCACGATGAGCGCGTCGCGGGCGTTATCCATCGCCATCCGCCCGGCCTCGGCCAGGGGGAGTGTCCACCTGGCCGGCCGGCCCCGCGGTGCCATCGATGACGATGGCCGTCAGCGGCGCCTGCGCCGCGTCCGCGAAGACGGCGCCCATGCCCACCACGGCGTAGACGCCAGCCCCGGCCGCCCAGCCCGGCGCGGCGGTGTGGAGTACCCCAGCCGAACGTGCCGCCGAGCATCATGCCGCGGTAGAGGCTGGGCGCGAAGACGCCGCCTGAGCCGCCCGCGCCGATGGTCAGGGTGGTCGCCGCGAACTTGGCCAGCAGCAGCACCACGAACATGGCCACGGGGAAGCTCGGCTGCAGGGCCTGCTGCATGGTGCCGTAGCCGACGCCCAGGACCTGGGGCAAGAGCAGCCCAATGAGCCCGACGGTCAGCCCGCCCGAGCCGTTCTTCACCCACCAGGGCACTCGCCACGACCCACTGGTCTGCCGGCCGCGTGATCCAGCCGGCCCCCCACGGCAGGCTGGTTCCGGTCCTCACCTTGCTCGGCGCCGGGCCTCAGTGTGCGTGCCCGTGCTCGTCGGCGGGGCCAGGGTTCAGGTGCCCGCCGCTGAAGAAGGTGGCGGCCACGAAGGTTGTGAAGGGAACCGCCAGCACCAGGGCGATCGCCCCGACCAGGGTCTGCACCATCTGGGCCCCGACCAGCTCCAGGTTCAGGGTGTCCTGCCAGCCAAGGCCGTCGCGGCCCAGCAGCACGATCAGCGGCAGCGCGGACCCAACGTAGGCCAGCACAAGCGTGTTGATCAGCGAGCCGATGTGGTCCAGGCCGACGTTCATGCCCCGTTCGTACAGATCCCATAGCCCGATGCGACCCTCGCCCAGGCGGTACAACTCGGCCACCGAGGAGGCCTGGCCGACCGTGACGTCAACCAAAGCGCCGAGGGCGCCGATCACCACGCCGGTCAGCACCAGCCCCTGCAGGTTCACCTTGCTGCCCCCGGTGACGAGGTAGACGCTCTCCTCCGTGCCGTAGCTGGTGATGTGGGCCAGATGGATGAAGCCGCTGCCAACGCCGAGGGCGATGGCCACCGTGACCACCGTGCCGGCGAGGGCGGCCGTCGTCTTCCAGTTCAGCCCGTGCACGAAGTACATGGCGATGGCCAGGATGCCGCCGCTGCCCAGCAGCGCCACCACCACCGGGTTGGCGCCGCGCAGGATCGCGGGCACGACGACGGCGATGACGATGGCCAGGCCGGCTGCCGTGGCCACGATGGCGCGCAGGGCCTTGCCACGCCCGACGGCGGCGGCCACCACGATGAAGAGGATCAAAAGCCAAACCAGGGCCGGCCCGCGCTGCCAGTCGCCCACGGCATACGTCATGGTGCCGTTTTGGCCGGGGTAGTACTGCACCTGCACCCGGTCGCCCGGCTTGTAGTGGTTGACCAGGGCGGTCACGGCGCCGGGACCCTGGCCGTTGTCGACCTGGGCCTGCACCGTCGCGCCGTTGTCCAGCCGGACGCTGGCCGTGGCGCCGCCCGGAGCGATGGCCAAGACCGTTGCATAGGCCTCGCCGGAGGTGCCCGTGACGGCGGTCGGCCGGGTGAACTCGCCCTTCAGCAGGCCGTACCCCGCCAGACAGAGCACGGCGACCATGATCGCCGCCGACCAGCGGCCCGCGCCGGGGCGGTGGGGATGGCGGTGGGCGTGGTCATGCGCATGGGGGTGCCCGTGGTCATGGGGCGCCCGCGGCAGGCGCGGAATTTGGCGTTCCAGGTCGGAATGGCCTCCCAGGCTGCGGTTTCGCCCGACCTGAGTCCATCCCTCCCGATGCGGATGCCGCCTTGCGCCCCTCACCTATACTGGGCTGGATGTCACCTGCCCATGTGCAAAGGAGGAAACCGATGCTCAAGCTTCAGGTCGTCATCGGCAGCACCCGCGAGGGCCGCAACGCCGACCGCGTGGCGCCTTGGGTCGCCCGCCGCGCCAAGGCCCACGGCGCCTTCGATGTCGAGGTCCTGGACCTGCGCGACTGGCCCCTGCCGATGTTCGCCGAGACCCGCCAGACCCTGGGCGACCCGGCCGACCCCACGTACTCCGACCCCATCGTCCGCCGCTGGAACCGCAAGGTCGCGGAGGGCGACGCCTTCCTGTTCATCACCCCCGAGTACAACCACAGCGTGCCTGGCGTCCTCAAGAACGCCATCGACAGCGTGTTTGCCAGCTATGCCTTCCGCAACAAGCCCGCGGGCTTTGTCGGCTACAGCGGCGGAATTGTGGCCGCGGCCCGGGCCGTTGAGCACCTCGCCCACATCGTCATCGAGGCGGAGGCCGTGCCCCTGCGCAACTCCGTCCTCATCGGCCAGGTGGGGCAGGCCTTCACTGAAGCGGGCGACCCGACCAACCCCATGAGTGAGCGGGCCATGACCCTGCTGCTCGACGACATGGCGTGGTGGGCCGCGCTCCTGCAGCGCGGGCGCGCGGAGGGCCAGCTGCCGCCGGCGGCGCAGCGCCGCTGATCTGAGGCGGGGTGAAGGCACCAGGACAAGGGGTGGGCACCGGCTCACCCCTGCCGTCCGCATCGCATTGGGCCGTTGGCACCTGGGGCTATTGGCGGCAGAGAGTGCCGCAGAGCGTGGGGCGAACCTGGCCATCCAGCACCACATCGCGAAGAGTGACGGACGCCGGCCCAGGTCTGTCACCTGCTCGAGTCCCAATTGTCCGTGAGCGAGGGCCGACTGGCGTCCCTGGCGAAGCACCCCGCATGAACTTCGACCTTGTCATCCGCGGCGCGACGGTGATGCCCGGCGACGGCCCCGGCCTGAGGACGGACGTTGGCATCCAGGGCGGGCGGATTGCCGCCATCGGGCCCGCGCTTGCTGTTCAGGACGCCGTCCGGGTCATCGACGGGACCGGCCTGCTGCTTTGCCCCGGCTTCATCGACATGCACGCCCATTCCGCCCTATCGCCGTTCGTCGAGCCCCTGCAGGCGGCCAAGCTGGCACAGGGGTTCACGACCGAGGTGATCCACCCAGACGGGCTGGCGCCGGCGCCCGTCACCCCGGAGCGGGCGGGGGAGCGGCGCGCCTACCTGCAGGCCCTGGAGGGCCCGGGTCCCGAGCCGTGGACCTGGTCGACGTTCGCCGAGTACCTGGACGCCCTGCAGGCGGCCCGGCCGGCCACGAGCCTGGTGCCGTCCGCAGGCCACAACGCCGTCCGCGACCACGTCCTCGGGTCGGCCCGGCGGGCACCCTCCGCCAGCGAGCTGGACGAGATGCGCCGCCAGGCCCGCCTCATGCTGGAGGCCGGCGGGCGCACGCTCTCCTTCGGGCTCATCTACCTCCCCGGGCTCTATGCCGCGACGGATGAACTGGTGGCCGTGGCCCGTGAGGCGGCCCCGTTTGGCGCGCCGCTGGTGCCGCATATCCGCAGCGAGTCGGACGACGTGCTGGCGGCCGCGGCCGAGATGATCGCGGTGGCGCGCCAGGCGGGGGTGCCCCTGCACATCTCGCACCTGAAGGTCATCGGCCACCCCGAGCTGGTCGAGCCCTACCTCGCCCTGATCGACCAGGCGCGGGCGGGGGGCCTGGACGTCACATTCGACCAGTATCCGTATGGGGCCGGCAGCACCACCCTGGCCGCCCTGCTGCCGCCATGGGCCCAGGAGGGCGGGCCGGCGGCCATCCTGCAGCGGCTGGGGGACCGCGAGCTCCGCGCCCGCATGGCGCGCGACATCGAGGGCGCGCTTGGGGGATGGGAGAACTTCTATCGCTCCTGCGGCGCCGCTGGGGTCTTCATCGCCGACGCCGCCGAGCCGTGGGCCGGGGCCGCGGGGAAGTCCCTGGCCTCCATTGCGGAGGAGCGGGGGAGCGACCCCCTGGCCATCGCCCTGCAGATCCTCTGGGACACGGGGCTGAAGGCCACCATGATCGTGCACTACGCCAGCGAGGACCTGGTGCGCGCCGTCGTCCGTCATCCGGCGGCACTGGTTGGCTCCGACGGGATCTTCGGCGCACAGCCGCACCCGCGCCTGTTCGCCACGGCTGCCCGCGTGTTGGGCCGCTACGCCCTGCGCGAGCGGCTCATCCCGGTGGAGGAGGCCGTCGCCAGGCTGACTGCCCGCGCTGCGGACCGCCTGGCGCTGAGGGACCGGGGGCGCATCCGCGAGGGCCTGCGGGCCGATCTGGTGCTGCTGGATCCCGCCCAGTACGTGGATACGGCGACGTACGAGGATCCCAAGCAGTACCCACCCGGGGTCCGGGCCGTCGTCGTCGGCGGGCAGGTGGCGTGGGAGAATGGGCAGCCAACCGGCGTGCGGCTGGGCGAGGTCATTCGGGGGGCGCGGCCGCGCTGACGGAGTACCGGGCATTCAGCCACGGCCGCTGGCGGGGGTCTGAGGGCGGAGCGCCCAACCATCCGGGTTGCGCGTCCGCCGCGAGGGCGCTGCCGCCCCCGCGCCCCTGCACCGCCCGGCCGGTGGCGGCGGTCTCCCCACCGCCACCACCGGCCGGGCCCCTCTTGCTCATCGCGATGCACCACGCGTCTTTCGCAACCCTGGCGGCTTCTGCGATAGCCGCCCGTCCTCCACTTGGCGGCGTGGCCGCCCCGATGGCGAGGACCGACGATGGCCGACCAAGCCCCTCCGGATCGACGCCACGCAAGGCTGGCCCGCCAGGATTTGGCGCTCCCTTGTCGAACCCCGTAGCTGAACGGATCGGAGCGAAGAGCACAGCATGTGCGGCATCGTCGGCTGCGTGACGGCCAGGGCGCCTGAGGCGGCCCTCTTTAACGCGGCCCGCGACCGCATGGCCCACCGGGGCCCAGACGACGCCGGCTCCTACCGTGACCCGCCCGCCTTCCTCGGCACCCGGCGCCTGGCCATCATCGACCTCTCCCCGGACGGCCACCAGCCCATGGTCGCGGCGGGCGGCGGCCTTGCGGTCGCCTTCAACGGCGAAATCTACAACTTCCGGCAGCTGCGGGCGGAGCTCGAGACGCAATTCCCCTTCCACTCCCACGCCGACACCGAGATCCTGCTCCATGGCTACCGCGCTTGGGGCTGGCAGGGCCTGCTGCGCCGAATCGACGGCATGTTTGCTTTCGCCCTCTGGGACCGCGAGGCGCGGGTGCTGCACCTCGCGCGCGACCGCGTCGGCAAGAAGCCGCTCTACTATTGGCAGCGAGGGGCCGAGCTCTGCTTCGCGTCCACCCTCGATGCCCTGTTGCCCCTGCTGCCCGAGCGGCCGGATCTCGACCCGCGGGCCGTCGACGCCTTCTTGGTCTACCAGGCGGTGCCCGCGCCCCTGACGATGTTCGCGGGTGTGCGCCACCTCCAACCGGGGCACGAGGCGCGCTTCGAGGTCGCCGGCGGACGCCTGCAGGTCAGCCCCTACTGGGACGTTTCCTACGCCAAGAAGCTCCGCATCCGCGAGCCCGAGGCGCTCGAGCAGCTCGACCGCTTGGTCGGCCAGGCGGTGGAGCGCCGGCTGATCAGCGACGTGCCCCTGGGCTCGTTTCTCTCCGGCGGCGTCGACTCGGGCCTGGTCACGGCCATGATGGCCCGGGCCATGGGCCACAAGGTCGAGGCCGTCACCCTCGGCTTCGAGGACCCGGCCTTCGACGAGCGGCCCTTCGCGCGCCAGGTGGCGGCCAAGGTCGGGGCGAACCTGCACGAGTACGTGCTTGGGGCCGACGGGCTGCAGAGCCTGCCCGCCATCCTTGGCCAGTACGGCCAGCCCGTCGCCGACGTGTCCATCGTGCCGACCTACTTCGTCGCAAAAGCAGCCAAGCGCCACGTCACCGTCGTCCTAAACGGGGATGGCGGCGACGAGCTCTTCGCCGGGTATGCGCGTCCGATTCTGGCCAAGGCAGCGGAGTCCTACCGCCGCATGCTTCCGCAAGGCCTCCGCGCCCTGCTGGCCGCCCCGTCAAACCTGCTGCCCCGCAACCTGGCCGAGGTCGTGCGGGCTGGCGCCATCCCCGCGGCCGAGGCCTTCCGCTACGACCGGGCCCTGCGCAGGTCCCGGCTGACGGGGCGGGCCTACACCGCCGACTTCCGTAAGCAGCTGTGCGGGTGGGATCCAGACGGCCTGTACCAGGCCGTCTGGGATGGCGCCGACGGCTGCGACGACGTGGACCGGGCGCTTTACGGGGACTTCAAGACGTACCTGCCGGACCAGCTGCTGGTGAAGATGGACGTGTCGACGATGGCGCACTCGGTGGAGGCGCGTTCCCCCCTGCTGGACACCGCGCTCATCGAGTTCGCGGCCCAGCTGCCCACCGAGCTCCGGCTCCCGGGCTTCGGCACCAAGCACCTGCTCAAGCGGCTCGCCGAGCGCTACATTCCCGCAGAAGTCGTTTACCGCAAGAAGCGTGGTTTCGTTATGCCGACGGACACCTGGCTGGTCCAGGACCTGCAGCGGCAGGTCCTGGCCACGCTCGGCGCGCCCGACGCCATGGTGATGGACTACGTCGACCGGGCGTGGCTCGATGCCACGCTGGAGCGGTACACGCTGGGCCGCCCCGTGTCGGTCCAGAAGGTCTGGACCCTGTGGATGCTTGAGTTGTGGCTGCGGATGCAGTCTGGGCGCCTCCATGCGACCGACCCGCTGGATGCGGTTCTGGAGGGCAGCCGGCCGGGCCGGGTTGAGGTCGCCGCGGCCCTGGAGCCAGCCGTGGCCGCAGCGGCCCGGTGCCCGGTCGCAGCTACCCCGGCGCTGCGGGTGCTGGAGGTCGGTATGGGCTGGTTCCCCGAGCATCCGGGCGGCCTCAACCGCGTCTTCTACCAGCTCACCACTCACCTGCCCGAGCAGGGCGTCGAGGTCGAGGGCTTCGTGGAGACGATGCGGGCGCCGGTGGCCGACCGCGGCTGGGCGGTTCGGGGCATGACCGCGCCCGGCACGCCGTTTTTGCGGCGGCTGCTCGAGCAGCGGCGGGCGTTCGCCGCCGCCCTGCGCGACCGGCCCCGGGACCTGGTGGCCGCCCACTTCGCGCCGTCGATCTGGCCGTCGGTGGGCCTGGTTGACGTGCCACTCGTGGTCCACTTTCACGGGCCATGGTCCCTGGAGAGCCGGCAGGAAGGGGCCGGGCCCCTCAAGGTCGGCGCTGCATGGCAGATGGAGCGGGACGTTTACCGCCGGGCCAGCCGCTTCATCGTTCTCTCACAAGCCTTTGGCAGCATCCTGGCAGAGCGCTACCGGATCCCGGCCGACCGGATCCGCATGGTGCCTGGCGGCGCCGACATCGACCGCTTCGCGCCCGTTCTCGGCCGTGCCGGGGCACGCCAGGTCCTGGGCTGGCCCCAGGACCGGCCGACCCTGGTCTGCGTGCGCCGCCTGGTGCGGCGCATGGGGCTCGAGAACCTCCTGCTGGCCATGGTGGAGGTGCGGCGGGCCTGTCCCGACGTTCTCCTGGTTATCGCTGGCCAGGGCGGGCTGCGCCCGGAACTTGAGCGGCGGGTCGCGGACCTCGGGCTGGACGGGGCCGTCCGGTTTGCCGGGCGGGTGCCCGATGAGGACCTGCCCCTGGTGTATCAGGCGGCCGACGTCAGCGTCGTGCCGACGGTGGCCCTGGAGGGGTTCGGCCTGATTGTGGTGGAGTCCCTGGCTGCGGGCACGCC
>DATLTP010000149.1:0-2393 GCA_035533535.1 Bacillota bacterium
TCACCTTCACTTCACCCCCACTCATGCTTCCTGGCTAAACCAGATCGAGATCTGGTTCAGCATCCTGGGCCGGCGCCTACTCAGCCGAGGCATCTTCACATCCAAGGAAGACCAAGCGCAGAAAATCATGGACTACATCGAGCACTACAATCAGACGGCGCGTCCCTTCGCCTGGATCTCTCAAGGCAAGGTCCTCACAGCATGATTAGCCGCTCTTACGGGGCGGAGCACTAGGACCCGCAGAGCCTGACCGAGCGCTTCGAGCAGCTTCAGGCTTCCTGACGAACCGCCGGATGCCGAACGGGACGTCCGGCGATGTGGGGGGACGGCGGCGCGACGCCCCCCTCCTACCCGATTGTGCGCTCCCGGGCCCTACGCCCGCACGATGACGACGGGGCAGCGCGCCAGGTGCACGACCCGCTCGCTCACGCTCCCGAGCACCAGTTGGGCCACGGGGTTGAGGCCGCGGCGGCCCATGACGACGAGTTCGAAGCCGCCCTCGGCCGCCAGGGACACGATCTCCTCGGCGGCGGGTCCCTCGACCACCTTGGTCTCCAGGTGGACGTCGGCGCCCAGGGCAGCGCGGGCGGCGTCCAGGGCACGCTTGCCCAGGCCCTCCAGGGTCTGGCGGTCCAGAGGCGGCGGGCTGGCGTATGCCTCGGTCATGACGCCGAGGTACAGGCGAGGATCGGAGACCACGTGCACGGCCGTCACCTCCAGGCCGGGCATCCGCTCCGCCAACCCTGCGACCCACTTGGCGGCGGCGTTGGCGCTGGGGGACCCGTCGACGGCGAGCAGAACCTTGCGCAGCATGGGGCACGCCTCCTTTGAACCCGTGATTGCACGGGAGAAACCCGTGCATCCTTTGAACCCGTGATGCACGGGAGAAGCCCGTGCATCCTTTGAACCCGTGATGCACGGGAGAAGCCCGTGCATCCTTACGGGCGCGGCACGATTGCCACCGGGCAGGGGGCCAGTAAGATGACACGCTGGCTGACGCTGCCGATCAGGAGCTCCTCCAGCGGGTTGAGGCCACGCCGTCCGAGGACGATCAGATCGTACCCCTCGCGCTTGGCCAGGGTCGCCAACTCTTCAGCGACGGGGCCGAGGACGACCCGCGTGTCTGTGGGCACCTGATCGCCCAGGGCGCTGCGGGCATCGGCGAGGGCAGGGGCGGCCATGTCCGCCATGGCCTGGGGCCCGGGGTTGGCGCCGGGCGCGCTCACGCCGCCGTAGCTCGGGATGACGTGGACCAGGGTCACAGTGAGGCCTGGCATCTGGTCGGCCAGGTCGGCCAGCCACCGTGCAGCCGCATGCGCACCTGGCGAGCCATCGGTCGCCAGCAGCACCTTCCTCAACATGGCGCCTCGCCTTCCTCCGCCCTCAGCGTAAGCCGCCAAGCGGCCGGGGCGGCAGGGTCGGGCGGCCCAGCCGCGGGCGCCGAATGGCCACCAGTGGTTGAGGTCTCGGGTGTTGCGCAGGGATTCCGCAGGGCCATCTGCGGGAGCGCGGATGGGCGAGCGCGCCGCCCGGCCTCAGGGTCTGAGGTCCAGCGCGGCCACCGCGCCGACAATCAGCACTGCCGGGCTTGTGCATCCAGCCTCCACGGCCGCAGCGGCGATTTGGGCGAGGGGGGGCGCCTGGCCTCTCAGGGTCTGAGGTCCAGCGCGGCCACCGCGCCGACGATCAGCACTGCCGGGCTGGCGCATCCAGCCTCCGCGGCCGCTGCGGCGATTTGGGCGAGGGGGGGCGCCTGGCCTCAGGGTCTGAGGTCGAGCCCGGCCACCGCGCCGACGATCAGCACTGCTGGGCTGGTGCACCCAGCCTCCGCGGCTGCTGCGGCGATTTGGCCCAGTGGGGCGCGTGCGTCGCGCTGGTCGGGCAGGCTGGCGCTGGCGACCACGGCGGCTGGCGTGCCGTCGGGCCATCCAGCGGCCCGGAGCTCCGCGGCGACCTCCTCCAGGCGGCCTGCGCCCATGAGGATGACCAGGGTGGCGGCAGCGGCGAAGCCGGGCCAGTCGTCCCGCGGCGCATGCGCCGTCACAACGGCGAACCCGTTTGCCAACCCGCGCTGAGTGACGGGGATCCCCGCCAGCGCAGGGCCGGCCACGGCGGAGCTCACGCCGGAGACCACCTCGCAGGGGACCGCGGCCGCCTTGCAGGCTGCCGCCTCCTCGCCGCCGCGGCCGAAGACGAAGGGGTCGCCGCCCTTGAGGCGCACGACGGCATCGCCGTGCTGCGCCCGTGCCACCAGCAGGGCGGAGATGGCTGCTTGGCTCATGCGCGCGGAGCCGGGGGCTTTGCCCGCGTCGATCCGCTCGGCCTCCGGGCGGCACATGGCCAGCACCCTGGGATCGACGAGGCGGTCGTGGACGACCACGTCAGCCGTCGCC
>DATLTP010000150.1:0-9577 GCA_035533535.1 Bacillota bacterium
ATTCACCTGGACGACGGCTCCGTCCAGACGGTGACCCTGAACCTGAAGTAGACTGACCGGGGCTGGAGGGGGACCTCGCGTCCCCCTCCCCCTCCCCTACACCGCTGGCACCCGATCCACCAGCCAGTGCCAGCCCAGGCGCGCGACGGCCGGTATGGCCATGAGCCGCCGCACCTCATCGCCCCGACGGTTCAGGACGGTGTACGGCCGGCGCCAGGTCCGCAGGGGCGCAAGCGCGGCGGCGTACCCATCCCATGGGCCGCGGCCCTCCATCCAGCGCTGCGTGTGCTCGGCCGCCAGGCGGCCGCTCCAGAGGGCATACGGGATGCCCTCGCCGAACAGCGGGTCGACGAGCCCTGCCGCATCGCCGGCGACCAGGAGGCATGCGACCACGATGACGTCGGCATCCCGTCATGCGGCGAGCAGTGGGCGGGACAAGAGGGCGGCCACCACAGCCACGACCGCCGTGGCCTCGAATAGGGCCGGCACACCCAGCGCGCGCCCACCGCCCCGGCCAGGGCCGGCCCACCGAACATCCCGATGGAGTAGATCGACTGGTAAAAGCCCATGGCCGTGCCCCGCCGCGCCGGCTCGCAGCCGCGGACGGCCTCCGTCATCAGCAGCGGGGCGTTGAGCCCGAGTCCGGCGCCGAGCGCCACGGCCGCGATCTCAAGCGCCCCGAGGCTGCCGACAAACGGGACCGCCGCGGTGCCGATTGCGGCCACCGCGAAGCTCGCGGCGGACAGCGACCAGGCGGAAAAGCGGCGTTGCAGACGTGCGGCCGCCAGGGCCGTGAGGGCCGCCGGCAGGCCCGACGCGACGGCCAGGATGCCAAGGTCGAGCCCCCCGGCGTGGAAGCGCGTGGCGGCCACCAGCGGCAGAAACCCGTACGCCGTGACAAACGAGATGATCTGGGCGCCCAGGGACAGGCCCGAGGCGGCCAGCACCCGCCGGTCGGCGCCCACGGCCAGTCGCTCGCGGAAGGTCGGGGACCGTGCGGCCGGCGGCTGCGTTGGCTCGCGAACGGCCAGCGCGACGGCCACCCCGCACACGGCGACTACCGCCGCGGCCCAGAACGGGGCCCGGAGCCCGCCGAGCTGCGCGATGGCGCCTCCCGCAAAGGTTCCGGCCAACTGCGCGGCCCGCGAGACAAACCCGGCGACGGCGAGGGCGCCCGCCAGGCCCGCCGCCGGCATCAGTTCGGCCATGAGGAGGGTGATGGCGACCCAGCCGCAGGCAGCCAGCCCGGAAACGCCACGGAACAGGCCGAGCTGCAGGGGCGCGGGTGCGGCGGCCATGCCCGCGGCAGCCACCGCCGCGGCGATCAGCGACGCAACGAGAAAGGGCTGGCGGCGCCCGAGGCGGTCCGTCCAGAGCCCGGTGGGGATCCGGAGCAGGAACTGGACAAAGCCGTAGGCGGCGAGGACGAGGCCGATGCCCCCCACGTCGGCGCCGAGATCGCGGGCCTGCACGGGGAGGACGGGCACGTACAGGTAAAGGCTCAGCCAAAAGAGCGAGACGGCCGTGATGCAGAGCGCCGGCGCCAGTGGGCGCGGGCGGGCAATCCTGGCTTGCTCCGCGACCTGCAACCGGCAACCTCCTCGACGCGGCTCTCACTTGGCGGCGTGAGGCCCCGCGTCCTGCAGAGAGCACGGCGTGCGCTATGATCGGGTCATGGCGGGCGTGACGCTCCAGATCATCGGCGGGGTTGGCACGATCGGCGGCACCAAGGTCCTGATCCGGGACGGCGCCGACGCGGTCATGCTCGATTGTGGCCTGGCCTTGCGGCCAGGCGAGGACTGGTTCGAGGGGCCCGTGCGGCCACGCGGCATCGGGGATCTGGTGGCGCTCGGCCTGGCCCCGGAACTGCCCGAACTCTACGCGGAGGCCGGCGGCTCACCAGCCACCGTCTTCCTCAGCCACGCCCACCTCGACCACGTGAGCCTTCTGCCTTGGCTGGCCGAGCGGATCCCTGTGCATGCGACGGAAGAAACCGCCCTGCTGCTGCGGACGCTGCGCCAGCTCGACCCGACGACGGACCGGCCGCGCGCCTACCGCACGATGAAGCCCGGGGAGCGGGTGATCCGCGGGCATCTGGCCGTGACGGCCCATCTGGTCGACCACGACATCCCTGGGGCGTGCGCCTTCTCCGTGGAAACGCGGGACGGCAGCATCGTATATAGCGGCGACCTCCGCCTGCACGGGCGCCACCCAGAGCGCACGGAGGCCTTCGTGCGGGCCGCGGCCGCGCTCAAACCCACCATTCTCCTGCTGGAGGGCACCCGCCTGACCCCCGAGGTTGAGGGTGGGGCCGACCTCAGCGAATCCGAGGTGCCCACGCTGGCGGAGGAGGTCATGGCCGCGGCCACTGGCTTGGCCGTGGTCAACACCTACCCGCGCGACGTCGAGCGAAACATCGACCTGTGCCGGGCCGCCGCTCGGGCCGGCCGCCGCCTGGCCTTCGATTCCGGCACGGCGGCCCTGATCCGGGCCGTGGCCGGCCGGTTGCCCGGCGGCGCCGCCGTGCTCGGCGAGGACGTGTCGGTGGCTGACATCACGCAGGCTCAACGCGAATGGGCCATCCGACTCGGCTTCGCCGACCTTCCCCTGCTGGTGGACCTGGCGCCGAAGGCGGAGTCGAGCTTCCTTCAGGCCGGTGGCGAGCCCTTCGGTCCGTTTCATCCTGGCTGGCCATTGCTGCTCCGCTGGCTGCGGAATTTCCACCTCGGCCTGGACCCGGTCGGTTGCAGCGGGCATGCCCGCCCGGCAGACCTCAAGCGGATCGCGGCGGAGATCGCCCCCCGGACCCTGATGCCAGTGCACAGCCGGTTCCCGGAGCTGCTCTCGCCGCGAGCCGTGTTGCCCGAGGAGGGGCGGGTCTACGAGGTGGCCTCGCTCAGCTGAGGGGGTTGCCAACAGCGCTGCCCGCCGGTCCGTAGCTGGCGCGAGGCAAGCCGCCGCTGCCGGTCGCGCCATGCGCGGCAGCCCGCGGTCGCCACAGGAACGTGGCGCGGCGCGCGCGGCTGGCCCGCGACTCTCTACCGCAGCAGGCGGATGAGGGCCAGCACGCCCAGCACGACGACGGCCAGCACGCCGATCCACAGCAGCACGGAAACGATGGCGGTGACGACGCCAAAGAGGATCGGCAGCAGCAGGCCGACCACCGCGCCGATCAATGCCCACCGCAAGACAGCGCGGCTGCCGCCAAGGTGGTAGCCGATGAGGGCCCCGACCACGGCGAAGACCACAATCATGAACGCCACGCGCTCACACCCTTCGACATGACTCTACATCAGCGGGGCGGGCTTGGTTCCTCGGCGGGAACACCGACGGTGAACCCGGGCTCGACGCCTTCCTCAGGCGGGCTGGCTTCGTTCCTTGGCGTGAGCGCACCGGCAGCCACCGGCTGCTCCGCGAACTGCTCGCGGTAAAGGCGGGCGTATAGCCCGCCCTTGCCCAAAAGCTCCTCGTGGCGGCCGCTGTCCACAACCCGTCCATGATCCATGACCACAATGCGGTCAGCCGCCAGCACGGTGGATAGCCGGTGCGCGATGACCAGTGCCGTGCGGCCGGCCAACAGGTGCTCGAGCGCCTGCTGGATGCGGCGCTCGGCCAGGGTGTCGAGCGAGCTCGTCGCCTCGTCGAGGAGGATGATGCGCGGCGCCCGCAGCAGCACGCGGGCAATGGCCACCCGCTGCTTCTCCCCACCCGACAGGCGGTAGCCCCGCTCCCCGACCCGGGTCTGGTAGCCGTCCGGCATCTCCGCGATGGTGTCGTGGATCTGCGCCGCGCCGCAGGCCGTCTCGATCTCGGCGTCGGTCGCGTCCGGCTTGGCGTAACGGAGGTTGGCGGCCACCGTGTCATGGAACAGGAAGGGCTCCTGGGGCACCAGCCCGATCACCGTGCGCAGCGACTCCAGCGTGTAATCACGCAGGTCACGCCCATCGAGGGTGACGCGGCCTTCTGTCGGGTCGTAAAACCGCGGCACCATGTTCAGGGTCGTGCTCTTGCCGGCGCCGCTTGGGCCAACCAGCGCGACCAGGCTGCCCGCCGGGATGTCGATGGAGACGTCGTGCAGCGCCGGCACCTCGGCGTCCGGGTAGCCGAAGGTGACGTCCTCAAAGGCGATCGTGCCCCGCACCGCCTGCGGGTCGAGGGCAAATGGGCCGTCCTGGATCTCGGGCACGCGGTCGAGGACCTCGTAGATGCGCCGGAACAGCGCCATTGACGTCAGCACGTTGACGTGCATCTGGGCCAGCTGGCTGAGGGGTCCGTACAGGCGCGCAAGAAAGGCCACGAAGGCGATGACCGTGCCCAGCGTAAGCGCGCCGCGGATCACCAGCCAGCCGCCGTATCCATAAAGCAGGGCGGGGCCGATGGCGCTGAACAGGCCAAGCCACATGAAGAGCCAGCGCCCGGCCAGGCCCTGGCGGACGGACAGGTCCTGCACTTTCCGGCTGGTGCGGTCGAAGCGGTCGGCCTCCATGCGCTCGCGGGCGAACGCTTTGACCAGCAGGGCGCCGCTCACGCCAATGGTCTCCGTGAGCTGGGCGGTCAGGACAGCCAGGGCCAGCTGGATCCGCCGCTGCAGGTCCTGGCGCACCCGGCCCACGCGCTGGGTGGGCACGACGAACGCCGGTACGATGAGCAGGGAGAGCACCGTCAACTGCCAGTTGAACGCGAACATGATGACGACCGTGGTCACCACGACGAGCACATTGGTGACCAGGCTGACCAGGGTCTGCGTCACAACGGTTTGGATCGCCCCGACGTCGTTGGTGACCCTGGAGACCAGCTGGCCGGACTGGTTGATGGTGAAGAAGTGCAGCGGCTGGCGGTGGATGTGGCGAAACAGGGCCAGCCGGTAGTCCGCCATGACGGCCTGGCCAACGAGGCTGCTGAGGTAGTTCTGCGCCACGCCGATCAGGCCGCTGCCGATGGAGATCGCCAGGATCAGGGCCGTGTACCAGATCAGCAGGTGCACGTTCTTGCCCGTGATCCCCAGGTCGATCAGGTCGCGGGTCAGGATGGGCGGGAGCGCCCCCAGGCCGGAGGTGACCAGAATCAGCCCGGTCGTGAATATGGACGGCCACACGTAGGGCCGGAAAGCGGATATGGCGCGGCGGGCGATCTCGGCGTCGAAGTGCTCGTGCTTGGCCTGCTCGCGCAGATCAAGCGGGCCCCGGCCGCCGCCACCCCACCCGCCGCCGCCCATCCCCATGCCGCCCATGCCCATGCCCAAGCCGCCACATCTATCCTTCTGCGAACTAACGATGGTTCATGCGCATCATGCCAGATCGGTCAGGTCCGCGTCCAGAAAGACTCCCCGCGCTCGGGCCCGGTGCCCACATACGCCAGCGGCAGGCCCGCGGCTGCCGCGATGCGCCGGGCCAATCCCACCGGGTCGGCGGCGGGGCCCCAGTCCTCATAGACGGGCTGGAGAGCCGGCATCTCATGCGGCAGCGGGTAGCCGCCCCGCTCGTCCCAGCCAGCATAGGCAATGCAGACAGGAACCCGGCCGATCGCCCGAAGACCATCGAGCTTCATCTGCATGGCCAGGTGCGTGGCGCCGGTTACGCTGGCCGCGTACCGCAGCGCCGGCAGGTCAAGCCAGCCGCAGCGCCGGGGTCTGCCGGTTGTGGCGCCGTATTCGGACCCCCGCTCGCGCAGCAGCTCCGCCTCGGGACCGGCGGCCTCCGTTGGGAGCCAGCCCTCCCCGACCATGGTGACGTAGGGCTTGGCCACACCGAGGACGCGGGCGCCCGGCCGCGCCAACCCCGCGGCGGGCAGCACCGAGGCGCCCGTCGCGCGAGCCTGCAGCCCGCGGTCGGGATCCCGCATCACCCCCAGCTGGCCTTCGAAGAGCGCCGAGCCGCCAGCGATCGCGGCGAGGTCATCCCCGGCGAAGGGGAGGAGCCAATCACCAAGGGCAGCGAGCGCATCCCACTCCGGGGCCGGAAGGCCATGGGCCGCCAGCCAGCGCGTGTGCCACGGGGCGATGGCGCCGACGCGCTCGGTGCGGGCCTGCGCCTGGACGAGATCCGCCACCGTCATGCCCCAGCGGCCAGCCTTGGCGGCGTAGGCTGGACCGATGCCCCGGCCCGTGGTGCCGATGGCGGCGGCGCCCCGGAGCTGCTCCTCGGCCCGATCGATGCCCGGGTACCAGGGCAGGACGACCTGGGCGCGAGGGGAGACCACGAGGCGGTCAGGCCCAAGGCCGAGCGCGTTCACCTCGTCCCGCAGCCCAGCGGGATCCACGGCACAGCCCGCCCCGATGACCAGCCGCACCCCGTCGCAAAGCGCGCCGGAAGGCACCTGGTGCAGCACGTGGGTCACGCCGTCGCCCACGATCGTGTGGCCCGCGTTCGCCCCACCCTGAAAACGCATGACCGCGGCATGCGCCGGGGCCAGCTCGTCGCACAGCTTCCCCTTGCCTTCGTCGCCCCACTGCAGGCCCAGCACCACATCGTCCAACATGCACGCCCCCGCAGCCAGCTTGGCATGCCGGGTGGGTAACGTCCAATGCATGCCTCCATTACTTATGATGTACTGGACGCATGGATATCGAGGCGCTGCTCTCCCTCGCGGCCATCCGTGACGCCGGCTCGGTCACCGCAGCGGCCGAACGCCGTCACCTTTCGCAACCGGCCCTGACCCGGCAGGTCCAGCGGCTGGCCAGGTCGGCCGGCACGGCCCTGCTGGAGCGCCGCGGGCGGGGTGTGGCCCTCACTCCGGCCGGTGAGGCCCTCGCGGCCTGGGCCGTGCGCCAGTCGCAGGACTGGGACGCCCTGCTGGCCAGCGTGCGCACCCAACGGGCGTTGCCGCTGCGGCTGGGGTGCGGGGCAACGCTTGCCCTGACGCTGCTGCCACGGGCGATGGCTCGGCTGCGGGCCGCCCGTCCGGACCTGGGCCTCCGCGTGCTGGTCGGGGACAGCGCCGCCACATCGGCGCGGGTTCTGTCTGGCGAGGTGGATGCCGGACTTGTGACGACAGCGCCCGTGGATCACCGGCTGGATGCCCTGCCGCTCTACCGGGATCCCGTCGTCGCCGTGGGTCCGCCCGAGGCACCCGAGCGGATGGCGCTGGCCGACCTTGCCCGCGGCCCACTGTGCCTGTTTGCCCGCGGCACCGGCTTTCGCACGTTCATCGACGAATTGTTTGCCGGCGCTGGCCTGTTTCCCGACCCGGTCGCCGAGATCGGCAGCCTCGAGGCCCTCCGCGAGCTGGCCGCGGCCGGCCTCGGCTACACGCTGCTCCCCGCGTCGGTGGCAGGCGGTGTGCGGACCATCGACGTGCCGGAGTTGGCGGGCCATGCGCGGACCGTCGCCCTGCTGCGGCGGGGCGACCGGCCGTCCCATCCGGCCTTCGCCGACCTGCTGGCGGCGGTCCGAGGCTGAAGCGGCGGGCCGGTGAGGCCCACCGCTTCTCCCTCAACGGGCTTGGGGCTGGAAGGCCCGGTCGCGGGAGACCAAAACAAAGGCAACGGCCGCCGCGCACAGGGCCAGGGACCCGAAGCTCCAGCCTTCCGTGCCCGTAATCAGCACATGGAGGACACTCAGGGCCAGCACACCGTACGAGATGCGATGGACGGCGTACCAGCGAGCGTAGCCCAGCTTGACGACCATGAAGCCGGTGATGAACACGACCACAAGTCCGTACATGGCCAGGATCCCTGACGTGACGCCGATCGTCCGGTAGTTGCTGTAAAACGGCACCAGCAGGTCGGCCAGGTTGAAGCCCACGAACGCATCGCCAAGCAGCGAAACCAGGTGGATGGCGACCGCGACAACGGTGCCAGTCGCCACGAACCGGTGGACGTCGATGACCTCGCGCCGGTTGAGCGCGCCGTCCCACCACCCGCGGCGGATGGCGAGGCCGAGGCCGACGGCCATCAGCAACAGGCCCAGGGCCACAAACCCCGATGCCCGCGTGATATCCCAGTAGATCTGATTGTTCATGCGGAAAGCGCCTCCCACTCGCCGAAGGAGAGAGCCTCGCCAGAGGCCGTGACGGCGAGCGCCGCCGTGCCGCCGCCGAGGGCCAGCACCCGTTCGCCCTCCTCCGGCCCAGCCAGCAGGATGGCCTTGGCGAGCACGTCAGCGGCCGTGCAGGTCGGAGCCACGGCCGTGCACTGCACGATGGGGCTGCTCGACGGCCGGCCGTTCGCCGGGTCGATCAGGTGGTGGCGCTGCTCGTCACCCACCCGCCACCGCCGCCGCAGCGTCGACGAGGTGGCCAGCGCTTGGTCATGAAGCCGCACGGCCGCAAGGTCGCGCTCGGGCGCGAACGGGTCGGCCACAGCCGCGCACCAGGGACCGCCGGCTGCCGCGCCGTGGACGGCGATGTCGCCGCCCGCGTTGACCATGGCGCCGGGCCAGCGGCCGCCCAGCATGGCGAGGGCGGTGTCGACGGCCAGGCCCTTGCCGATGCCGCCGAGGTCGAGTCGCACCGCCGCCGGCATGCGCATGCGCCCGCCCCGGAGGTCGATCCCGATGCCTTCGGTGCCTGGCACGGCCCTCCCCGCAGACTCGGCTGAGCCCGCCGCCCGCGCCGCCGGGACCTGCTCGAAGCTGCGATCATAGCCGGCCGCGATGACCGCGTCCAGGACGGTGGGATCGAACAGGCCGGGCAGCCGGCGGCTCCACGCCAGCGCATCCTGCACAGCCTCCAGCAAAAGTTCCGGGGCCTCCACCCAGCGGCCGGCGGCGGCGTTGACCTGCGACAGCGAGCTGCCGGCCAAAAAGCGGCTGAGCGTCCGCTCATACATGGCGAAAACCGCCTGCACGGCCACGACCTCGCGGGCCGCGTTGCCCTCGGCCGACACGACCTGGACCTCGACCCGGGTATTCATCGCCCGAAACGAGCCGACCCACGTCCGGAGCGCCGTTGCCGCCATCATGACCCGCTGCTCCGCGTGTGCGTGACGTAGCCGCCGTAGCCGCCGGCACTGGTGCCGCCGCCGCCATACGCCACCGAGCCGTACCCGCCGGCGCGCGAGCACGAGTACCCGTAGGCGCCCTGCACGCAGACCACCGTGGCCCCGCCGTAGGCCGAGGCCGCGTCGGCCGTGGTCGCCGTTTGATTCGCGGCCACCGGCGTTGACGGCCGCGAAGCGTCGCCGGCGTGAAAGGTCTGCGCCATCACGGCAAAGGCCGCGACCCCGGCGCCGGTGATCGACCACTTCCACGCGCTGGCGCGCGGAGTGGTTCGTGCAATGGCCATCGCGTAAGTCCCCCCTGAACATGCCGCCGCCGCGGGGGCAAAACCCCGTGCGACCGCTGTTGCCGAGGCTCAATCTACCGAGTGGCCATCAAGGCGTGATAAACGTGGGCTGAGGGGCCGATGAGAAGCGGCCTGCTAAGCGCCGGCGACCCACGGCGGCCAACGGTTGCTGGGCACCTGCTGGTAGAGCCAAGCCAGCAATCGGCGTGGGTCAACCCCAGCCGCCTGCAGGAGCGCCCCGTAGGCGGGGTCCACGCTGAGCGTCATATCGGCGACGGCGCCCGACCCCGCGGGGTTGTAGGGCGTTTGCACCAGTGCGGCGATCACGGCCGCGTTGTTTGGGGCGGTTCCCCCG
>DATLTP010000151.1:0-6437 GCA_035533535.1 Bacillota bacterium
TGTCCAGGCCGAACTGCCGGCGCAGGGCGGCCGCCACCTCCGGGCGCGTGGAGATGCCGAGCAGGATGGTGACCACGTCGCCCGGGATCAGGTGAATCAGAATGAAGGTGCTCGTGGCGATCCCCCAGAGGACCGGGATCAGCAGGAGCAGCCGGTTGCCCACGTGGCGCCAGACTCCCATGACGTAGACGCCTCCAACGGAACGACGGTGGGCGGCGACGCGAATGCGCCGCCGCCGACAAAAGGCTACTTGTCGAGCCAGGTGTTCAAGAAGGTGACCTTCGAGGCGTTGGCCATGTGCGTGTACCCCTTCACGTAGTCGCGCACGCCCTCGTACTGTTTGTACCAGTAGAACCAGGCCATCGGCGAATCCGTGGCGAGCGTGCTCTCGATCTGGTGGTAGATCGGGAGCCGTTGGGCATGGTCCTGCAGGGTGCGGCCCTGGTCCAGCAACTGGTCGACCTGAGGGTTGCTGTAGAACTCGAAGTTGTTCGGCTGGTTGCTGTGGAAGCGTGAGTACAGGTAGTCGTCGGGGTCCAGAGCCCCGATCCAGCCGATGATGGCCATGTTGTAGTCGTGCTTGTTGACCAAGCGGTCGATGTAAGTGCCCCACTCCTCGGCCACCACCTGGACGTTGATGCCGAGCGGCGCCAGGTACTGCTTGATGAGCTGGGCCGCGTCGACCTGCGGCTGGTAGGCCGTGCTGGCGCCCAGCGTGGTGCTGAAGCCGCCGCTGAGGCCGGCCTGTGCCAACAGCGCCTTGGCCTTGGCCATGTCCTGGGTCTTGAACGGCTGCAGGTCGGCGTCGTAGGCCCAGTTGAAGGGCGCGATGCAGCCACCGTAGATGGGCTGGCCGTACCCAAAGAGCACCAGCTTGGTCATGGCGTCGCGGTCGAGGGCGTAGGCGATGGCCTGGCGGACCAGCGGGTTGTCGAACGGCTTGCGCTTCTCGTTGAAGAACAGGTAGTCGTGCAGGGTGCTGACGCCGCCGTCCAGGACGACGCCCTTGGCGCTCTGCAGCGTGATGATGTCCTTCTGGGCGATCTGGTCGGCAAAGTCGACGTTGCCGGTCTGGATGTCGGCCGTTCGCGAGGGGTCGTCCGGCGCGGGGATGAAGGTGATCCCGTCCAGGTAGGGCAGGCCCTTGCTGTAGTAGTTCGGATTCTTGACCAGCTCGGTGTGCGTGTTGGGCACGAAGTCCTTGAACATGAACGGGCCCGTACCGTTCATGTGGTTGGTGAGGTACGCGGCGCCATTCTTTTGCACGTAGGCCTGCGAGACGATGTACATCGTCGACAGCTCCTGGAGCAGCGGCGAAAACGGCTTGTCGAGGGTCATGACGAACGTGTCGCCACCCTGGACGGCCGTGTTGGTGACGTCCACCAGGAGGTAGGCCTGGGACGAGCCGGTGGCCTTGTCCCGGATGCGGTCGAACGAGAACTTCACGTCGTCAGCGGTCAGTGGCGTGCCGTCATGGAACGTGACGCCCGGGCGAATCTTGAACGTGTACGTTTTGCCATCCGGCGACACGGTCCAGTCCGTGGCGAGGTCCGGGGTCACGTTGAGCTGCGGGTCGAGACGGACCAGGCCGCTGTAGACCTGCTCCATGGCGAGACCGGTCGAGTAGGCGTTGTAGTGGTGCGGGTCCAGGGGGGCAATGATGTCCGCTTCAAGGGCCACCTTCAGCACGCCGCCGGGCTTGGGGGTCGTGCTTGCCGCGGCAGCGGACGAGGACGAGGCTGCCGCCGACGTGGAACCGCTGGCGGAGGCCCCCGCGCCCGAAGCCGACGCGCTGCCTGCCGCAGGTGCCGCCGTTCCGCCGCATGCGGCGAGCAGCCCAGCGGCCGCCGCGCCACCCACGGTGCCCAGGCCGGCGCGCAACAATTGACGCCGGGTCATCCAGGGGATCCGGGGGTCCCTCACTCCACCGCCACCTCCCGTACATCGGTGATGCACGGAGTACGTCAGGCGGCCTTCAGATCCTCCTAGAGGATCAAAGCAATTCGCGCCCAAGGTCGTCTGGGAGGAGCAACATGAGGTCCTCGCGGCGGGTGGTCGCCTGGCGGACCAGTCGCACGGCCTGGCGCCGGATGGCCCGCTCGACCATGTTGCGGATCAGGCGCGCGTTGCCGGAGCCCAGCTGGCCCTGCAGACTGCTCAGGGTCAGGAGCTCGCGCAGCCGCTCCCGGGCCTCGTCCCCCAGCTGGTACTGGCGTCCGAGCGCCATGCGCTCGGCGATCCGCAGCAGCTCGTCGACGCCGTAGTCGGGGAAGTCGATGTGGATGGGGAACC
Organism: Bacillota bacterium; assembly: GCA_035533535.1. GTDB lineage: Bacteria > Bacillota > Sulfobacillia > RBS10-35 > JAJYVM01 > JAJYVM01. The sequence goes on from DATLTP010000151.1 coordinate 2,293, forward strand.
GGGAGCGGAGTCCGGGGTTGGCGCGCAGAAACCACTCCATCTCCGCCCGGTACCCCGCCAAAACCAGCAGCAGGTTTTCGCGGTGGTCCTCCATCTCCTTGACCAGGGTGTCGATGGCCTCTTTGCCGAAGTCCTTCTCGCCGCCCCGGGCCAGGGCATAGGCCTCGTCCACGAAAAGGACGCCGCCCAGGGCGCGGTGGATTTGCTCGCGCGTCTTCTGGGCCGTGTGGCCGATGTACTCCCCCACCAGATCCGCCCTGGCGACTTCGACCAGGTGGCCCTTCTGCAGCAGCCCGATCACCTTGAAGAGCCGGCCCAGGATGCGGGCCACGGTCGTCTTGCCGGTGCCGGGGTTGCCGCGGAAGACCATGTGCAGCACGATCGGCTCTGTGTGCAGGCCGTGGTCGCCTCGCCGCCGCTGGATCTCGGCGAAGGCCTGCAGCTCGCGGACGACCTCCTTGACCCGGCTGAGGCCCACGAGTTCGTCGAGCTCGCTGAGGATGGCCCGGATGTCGGCGTCGGTCGTGGCAGTGCCCAGGCGCCCGCCGGCGGCTGGCGCGCGGGGCTGCTCCGTGGTGCGGATGAGGGGGAAGGCCTGCGCCGAGGACACCTTGCCCTCCTCGATCCACTGCAGCACCTCGCGCACGGAGCGCGGCGAGAGACCCTCCAAGTTGACGGACACCGCCATGCTGTCAAGCGACCTCCCTGCGCGCCTTGGGCACGGCATTATACGTGGCAGCCGGGAAGGGTGCAGGGTGGGGCCCCGGTCCGCAGCGAAGAGGGCTGGTTGGGAAGGGGTACCCGCAATGACAGAGTCTGAGGCCGCCCGCGTGCGGCAGGCGGCCCGCGATGGGCTGGGAGAGGCCGTGACCTTTCTGCAGGCGATGGTCCGGACCCCCAGCGTCAACCCGCCGGGAGAGTATGAGGCCATCAGCCAGGTCGTCGATGCCGAGTTTCGCCGAGTTGGGTTGGATAGCCAGCGGCTGAAGGTGCCCGACGCGCGGGTCGACGTGGCTGGGCTGCAGACGCCCCGCTGGAACGTCCTGGGCTTTCTGCGCGGCGGCTCTGCGCGGCCGACGGTCGTGCTCAACCCCCACCTCGATACGGTGCCGGTCTCCGGGGAGTGGTCTTCCCCGCCCTTCGCCGCGGAGATTCGCGAGGGCCGGGTCATCGGGCGCGGAGCCTCGGACAGCAAGGGACGCATCGCCTGCTATACCTACGCCCTGGCGGCGCTGGCACGGGCCGGGGTGCGCCTGCGCGGCCAGGCGGTCGTGGCTGCCACTGCAGACGAGGAGACCGGCGGCCACCTGGGGCCGGGCTATCTCCTGGAGTCGGGGTTGCTGCCGGCCGACTACGCCATCGTGGAGGGCGGAACGTACAGCGTCTGGATCGCCAACAACGGTGTGCTGCACCTGGAGGTCACCCTGCAGGGAACCCCGGCCCACGCCTCCCGGCCGGAGCGGGGCCACGACGCCATCGCCGCCATGGGGCGGGTGCTGGCGGCCATCGAGCGGTACCGGGTTGCGCTCCAGTCGACAACGTCGCGCATTCCGGGCCTGCGCCACCCCACGGTGGTGGTCGGCACCATCGCGGGCGGGGTGAAGACCAACGTCGTCCCCGACCGCTGCACGATCACCATCGACCGCCGCGTGCTGCCGGACGAGAACTTCGCCGCAGTCGAGGCCGAGCTCATCGGCACCCTCGCTGAGGCGGCGCGCGAGCTCCCCGGGATCAGCTTTGAAACCCGGGTGGTGCTGCGGGCGGAGCCGTACGGGCCGACGCCCGAGGACTCGCCGGTGGTGCAGGCGCTGCGTCGCCGGGCGCGGGAGGTTCTGGGTGAGGACATTCCGGCCGTGGGCTCCTCCGGGTTCGGCGACGCCCGCTTCTTCTGGCTGCGGGGCATCCCAACGGCGAATTATGGCCCCGGGCCGCGCGAGGGCGGCAACTCCAACGCCCACGCCGGCGACGAGAACATGGGGATCGAGGACCTGGGCAAGGCCATCGAGGTCCTGGCCCTGGCTGTGGCGGATCTGGCCGGGACGACGTGAGGCCAGGCACTGCGGCGTTCCGATGGCCCGCCGCCCCTGCCGAATGGAGAGTGGCAGGGTCCACGGCCGGCCGGGCGTCCTCGACATGAAGGATGGCATCGTCCAGAGCTTGGGGCCCTGCGCGCCCTCCATAATCAAGGGACGATGGCAACCACGGCGCATCCGGGCTGCCGCTCGAGGAGTGGTCCAGGGGTGGGGCAAGCGGCGGCCGCTCTCGGCCGCCAGGGGCACGCCGACCCTCCGTGGGCTGGGCTCAGTTGGCGACGGCGGCCATGTGCTCACGCAACACCCGTGGTGCCGGAGGTGTCACCGCGGGCCGCCCTGGTTGCGAGGTTCCAGCAGGAGGTGCCAGCCATGCTGCCGGCGCAACGTGCACCCGCGTGAGCGGCCCGGCGGTGCCGATCGCTGGCGAGGCCGTCAACGTGGCCCGGGATCTCCGTGCCTAGTCCGCGCTATCGTGCGTCCTGGGCCCCACTCCTGGAGCTGCGGCCCTGAAGCCAAGCGCCGAGCGCCAGCACCGTGATCGCCAACAGTGTGACCATTACGCTGACGGCGGCGATCACGGGCTGAAGCTCGAACTGAACGAAGTCCCAGATGCGCACCGGGAGCGTCTGCTGCAGCGGGCCGACCATGAAGAGCGCGACAAGCAACTCGTCGAACGAGCCCAGGAAGGCGAACAGGGCGGCAGTCGCCACACCGGGGGCCAGCAGAGGCAGGGTGACCAGCCAGAAGGTCCGCAGCGGCGTGGCTCCGTGGACCATGGCGGCCTGCTCCGTACGGACATCCAGACCCTGCAGCGTGGTGGACACCAGGATGGTCGCGACGGGCAGGGCCAGCACGGCCTGGCCGAGGATGATCGCCAGCTCCGTCCCCACGAGGTGGACCCGCGCAAAGATGAAATATAGCGCGATTGCGACGATGATCTCCGGGGTGATCAGCGGCGCCAGGATGATGGCGTAAACGGCGCCCTGGCGCCGCAGGCTGCCGCGGACGAGTGCGAACGACGCCAGAATGGCGAGTCCTGTCGCCAGGAGGGCCACCCAGAGCGAGATGCGCAAGCTGAAGAACATCGAGCTGAGCCACTGCGGGTTCTGAAAGAACGTCTGGAACCACCGCAGCGAGAACCCCGGCGGTGGGAAGATCAGGGCGCTGGACGAGCTCAGCGCCACGGGCACCAGTAGGACCACCGGCGCCACGAGGAAGGTGAGGACGGCGATCGTCCATGCCTTCAGCATCAGCGCCGCCCCGCAACCAGCGTCTGGAGCCCGAGCAGGCGGTCGTAGAGGTAGAGCCCCAGGAGCGTTGCCACCAGCAGCACGACGCCGAGCGCGGAGGCCAGCCCCCAGTTCAGCAGCTGGTTCACATCTGTCGCGATCAACATGGCGATCATGGTCTGGTGGGGCCCGCCCATGAGCGAGGGCGTAATGAAGTAGCCGAGGGCGATCACGAACACGAGCAGGCAGCCGCCAGCGATGCCTGGCGCCGAAAGCGGCAGGAAAACACGCCGGAATGCCTGCCAGGGCGAGGCGCCGAAGGCCGCGGCCGCACGCACCAGGGTGCGGTCGATCCCCCGCATGACCGCGAACAACATCAGGATCATGTAGGGCAGCAGCACGTACACCATTCCGATCAGGACCCCGAAATCGTTGTAGAGCAACGCGAGCGGCGTCCGCGTCAGATGGAGACCGACCAAGATCCGGTTGACCAATCCTCTGGTTCCAAGCAGGATCATCCAGGCGTACGTGCGCACCAGAACGCTGGTGAAGTACGGCACGACGACCAGCACGAGATAGAGGTTGGCCTTGCGCCCGGGCAGCCCAGACAGCCAGTACGCCACCGGGTAGCCCACAACGAGGCAGATCAGGGTGACCAGGGCCGCAATCCTGAACGTGTTGGCCAGGACAAAGAGGTCCGTGGTGCTGTGCAAGACTGCGGCGTAAATCGAAAGCGTCAGCCCGTGGCTGCCTGCGAGGCTTCGTTCGAGCAGGCCGGCGACCGGTACGACGAACAAGAGGAGCAGGAAGGCCAGCGGCGGCACCAGCAGCCAGTTCACGGCTGCACCACCCGGCCTGCGCTCGGTGGCCACGACATGGTGAG
>DATLTP010000152.1:0-13109 GCA_035533535.1 Bacillota bacterium
GTCCCGGAGCACGCCCCGCCAGGCCAGGGCCAGCACGATTTACAGCGGGACGCCGGCGTCCCGGGCGATGGACGTGAAGCCCCCGCTCATGCCCATGGGGGTGCCGTCGGCCCGCCAGCAGGCGGCGCCATGCAGCAGGCCGGACTCCGGGTCACGGAGGACGCCATTCATTCCGCCCGCAACCCGAGGTACGACCCTGATGCGGTGGCCCATGCCCGCCAGCTGGGCACGAACGGAGGATGGCACGCCCTCTTCCAATTCCAGGTCGCCGCCGTCGGTCCAGATCCGGGGCGCTTCGACGGCCTCCTGCAGGCTCATCCCGTGATCGATGACGTGGATGATCGCCTGGAGGACGGCCGCGAAAATGCGTGTGCCGCCCGGCGTGCCGAGGGCCATCAGCGGCTTGCCGTCCTTCAGCACGATGGTGGGCGACATGCTGGACAGCATGCGCTTGCCTGGCGCGATTGAGTTGGCACGACCCGGGTGGGGATCGAAAAGCCACATCGTGTTGTTCAGCAGCATGCCGGTGCCGGGCACCGTGACCTTCGAGCCGAATACGGCATGCAGGGTCTGCGTCATCGCCACCACGTTGCCGTCCTTATCCATGACGGTCAGGTGGGTCGTATCCGCGGATTCGCGGGTACGCTCACCCGCCCGAAACGCGCTCGCCCGCCGCGGGTCGATCTGGCTACGCCGCTGCGCGGCGTAGCCCTTGTCCGTCAACCACGCGACGGGGACGTCCACAAAGTCCGGATCCCCCATGTACTTGAACCGGTCGGCGAAGGCGATCTTCAGGGCCTCGGCGACCAGATGCAGCGAAGCTGCGCCTGGTCGCAGGTCGAAGCCCTCCAGGATATTCAACACCTGCACAATGTGCGTGCCGCCGCTGCTGGTCGGGGCCGCGGATACGATCTCATAACCGCGGTAGGTGCCGCGGACCGGCTCGCGACGGGCAAACCGGTAGGAGGACAGGTCCTCCTTGGTAATCAGACCGCCGTTCTTGGCCATGTCCGCGACGACCGCCTCAGCGATCACCCCGGCGGTGAACGCTCCGGCGCCTTCGGCGCCTATGCGTTCCAGCGTGCGGGCATAGTCGGTCCGGACGATACGGTCGCCGACCGCGGGGACGGCGCCGTTCGGCAGGAAGACCGCCGCCGAAGCCGGGAAGCGCGAGAGATCCGCCGCGGCGAGGGAAATGCAGCTGTGGAGGTATTGGGAGACGGCGTAGCCGTCGACAGCGTAGGCAATGGCAGGCGCGATCACGGTCTTCAGGGGCAGGCGCCCGCGCTCCTTCAGGATCGCCGCCCACGCGGGCAGGGCGCCGGGCACCCCCACCGCGCGGTAGCCCACCTCGTTCTCGCGGCCGACGGTGGCCATCGGGTCGGGGCCGTCCGCCGGGGTGAACATGTCCGGCCGCGCCGCGGCCGGGGCCTTCGCGTAGTTGTCGACGTTGGTGACCTCGCCCGTCGCGCCGTCGCGGATGACCATCATGCCGGCGCCGAAGATGCTCACCATCATCGGCTCGACCACCGTCAGGGCAAACGCGGTGGCGATGGCGGCGTCCACGGCGTTGCCGCCCCGGGCCAGCATCTGCAGGCCCGCGGCCGAGGCCAGGGGGTGGTTGCTGCTCACAACGGCCTCGGAGGCGACGACCTCGCGCTTGATGGTCGGCATGACCCTATTGCGCCGAGATGGTGACCGAGGTGATCACGGGTGGGTTCGTCGGCATGCTGACCTCGTTGGTCGTGGGGTTGGCGGTCACCGGGACGGCGGCGATCTTGGTTACCACGTCCATGCCTGCGGTCACCTTCCCGAAGACGGTGTAGTTGGGCTGCTGGTTCAGGCCGGCGCAGTCAGGGCCCACCGTGCAGACAAAGAACTGGCTGCCGTTGGTGTTGGCGCCGGCGTTGGCCATGGCCACCACGCCTGGGCCGTACGGGAGCGCGGGCGGCAGCTCGTCCGCGAACTGGTAGCCGGGGCCGCCCGTGCCGTTGTTGTTGGGGTCGCCCGTCTGGAACATGAAGTTCTGGATGATGCGAAAGATCTTATCGCCGTTGTAGAAGCCGTGCTGGGCCAGGACCACGAAGTTGTTGACCGTGTTCGGGGCCTGCTTGGCCAGCAGTTGGATGGTGATGTCGCCGAGGCTGGTGTGCAGCAGGGCCGTGTAGGTCTTGCTGGTGTCGATCTGCATGGCGGGGGGCTGCGTCCAGCGCTGGGTGGAGCCGGCGGTGGCGCTGGCGCTGGCGGTGGAAGGGGCCTTGGCGGCGGAGCCGCAGGCGGTCACCGTCAGCAGGAGGGCCGACACGGCAAGGGCGGCGGTGAAGATGCGGGGTTTGCTCATGGGTGCATCATAGCGTACTTGCCAGCCCGGCTCAGCCCTGGGGACCGCTGGCCCAGGGTCGCCCTACAGTCTCAGATTCGGGTCCAGCGCATCCCGGATCCAGTCGCCGAGCACGTTGAGCGCCAGGATCACCAGCGTGAGGGCCGCGGCCGGGAAGACGATCGTCCACCACGCGGTCGCGATGTAGAGGAGATTATCGTGTAGCATGCCGCCCCAAGTCGCGGTCGGCGGGGGAACGCCTGCGCCGAGAAACGACAGGGAGGCCTCATACACGATCGCCTCGGCCATGTTGAAGGAGGCGACGACGACGGCCACGCCGGCCACCCGCGGCAGGACGTGCTTGAGGAGGATGCGGACGTGACCCGCGCCGAGGGCCCGGGCCGCCTCGACAAACTCCACCTCCCGCATCTCGACCACCTGAGACCGGACGACGCGGCCGTACGTGATCCAGCTGCGCAGGACCAGCACGATGATGAGGTTGCGGACGCTGGGCCCCAGGGCGGCGACCACGATGAGGGCCAGCAGGAGGAAGGGGAAGGAGAGGACGATGTCCCCCAGCCGCATGAGGATGTCGTCGACCGCACCGGGGAAGTACCCGGCCAGGAGCCCGGCGCAGGTTCCAATCAATCCGGCGACCAACATGGTCACGCCGCCGACCAGCAGGGAGATACGGGCGCCGAAGAGGACGCGGCTGAGCACGTCTCGTCCCAGGGGGTCCGTGCCAAGCGGGTCGCCGGCGGCGCCGGGCGGGAGAAGGCGGCGGGCAAGGTTGACGGCATCTGGGGCATGGGGGGCGACGAAGGGGGCAAAAATGGCCAGCGCCACGGCGCCGACCAGAAGCAGGGCCGCGACGAGGGCTGGCAGATTGCGCAGGGCCTTGGCGAGCCTGGCGCGAGCCGGTGCCGGAGCCGGTGCAGCCGCGCTCTCCACCCCTAGGCCCCCCCGGCGTAGCGGATGCGAGGGTCGACGAACCCGTAGGCGAGGTCGACGACCAGGTTGACGACGACGAAGATGACGGCCACCGAAAGCGCGACCGCCTGGATCAGCGGGTAGTCGCGGTGGTTGATGGCATCAATGCTCAGCAGGCCGACGCCTGGCCAGCCGAAGATCGTCTCCGTGATGACGACGCCGGACAGGAGCTGCCCCAGTTCCAAGCCTGCCATGGTCATCACCGGCAGGGCGGCGTTCCGAAAGACATGCCGCCACACCACGCGCCGGGGGGCGGCGCCCTTGGCGTAGGCCGTCCGCACGTAATCCCGGCTCAGGGTGTCCAGCACGCTCGTGCGGGTGAGACGAGCGATCTTGGCACATGAGAACGCGGCCAGGGTCAGGGCGGGCAGGCAGAGGTGCTGCCAGCCGCCGATGCCGGCGGCGGGCAGCCAGTGCAGGTCGAGCACAAACAGCATGACGGAGAGCACGCCCAGGACGAAGCCCGGAACCGACTGGCCCAGCACGGCCACGGCGACGAAGCCCCAGTCGCCCAGCCGGCCGCGGTTCAAGGCGGCAAAGACGCCGCCAGGCACGCCAACCGCCAGTGCGACGGCAAGGGCGGTGACGGCAAGCTCGGCCGTCGCCGGCAAGCGGGCGAGCACGAGCGGAAGGGCGGGCTCGGCATAGAAGATCGACTGGCCGAGGTCGCCGTGGAGGACGCCGGCCAGGAAGATGCCGTACTGGACCGTCAGCGGGCGGTCAAGGCCCAGGAGGTGACGGACCCGGGCCAGGTCGGCCACGGTGCCCGTGTCGCCCACCATCAGCGCCGCCGGATCGCCGGACAGCCGCGCCACGACGAAGACGGCGATGGACACCGCCACCAGCACGATCAGGGCGTGGACGAGCCGGCGCAGGACGTAGCGACTCAGGGTAGATCTCCTCCCCCGCCCGCCTAGGCCTTCACGACCGTCGTGCCGGTGAAGGTCAGCAGCTCGTCCGTCGCCGGCTGCCAGCCTTTGACGGCCTTGCTGACGCCGTAGATGTCATTCATCTGATAGAGGTAGACCCAGTTCGGCGCGTCGTACAGCAGTTGCTGCACCTGTTTGGCCAACGCGGCCCGCGCGGTCGGATCGAACGCCTGCTGCTCCTGCTTCCAGAGCGTGACCTCCTGGCCGACCAGGGGGTCGTACTGGCCGAACGGGGCCGACGCGCTCGAGTCGTTGAAGATGTAGTCGGCGTCGAGGATCAGGTTGGTCTTGCCGGCGTAGAACATGCCGGTGATCTTGCCCTGCAGGATTTGCGTCACCAAGCTGGCGTTGTCGGCGGTCTGAATGTTGACCTGAACGCCCACCTTGGCCAGCTGGGCCTGCATGGCCTGCACGCACTCGCTGTCGTTCGGGGATGAGCCGGGGGCGAACCAGAGCGGCACGGTGAAACCCGAGCCGAACCCCGCCTGCTGCAGCAGCTGCTTGGCCTTGTCCGGCTGGTAGCCGTAGGGCTTTAGGTCGCTGTCGAAACCGAACGATTGCGGGGTCACAATCGACTGGATGGGCGTGGCTTGGCCAGCCAGGATCTGCTTGATGATGGAATCGCGGTCGATCGCGTAGTTCAGGGCCAGACGGACGTTGGGGTTGGCCAGGGGCCCCCCGTGGCGGGCGTCCAGGTACAGCAGGTATGCGGTAATGCCATTGGGGCTGGTGAGGATGCTGGTCGAGGGGTTGGACTTGATCTGCGCCATGGATTCGGTCGGGATGACCAAGGCCAGGTCCACCCCGCCGGACAGCAGGGCCGAGACCCGGGTCTGGGGGTCGCTGAGCGGACGGAATGTCAGCTGGCTCAGCTTGGGCGCGCCGCCCCAGTAGGAGGGGTTGGCCGCGAGCGTCAAATGATCGTCCTTCTTCCACTCCACGAAGCGGAAGGGCCCCGTCCCGGCCGGGTGGGCCATGATGTAGGCCTCGGTCTGGTTCTGGAAGCTCTTCGGCGAATTGAAGGCGACGAAGTAGGCAGCGAATCGGTGCGGGAGCACGGCGTCGGGCACCTTGGTGTGGAGCCGGACGGTGTGGTCGTCGACCACATCGATCTGGCCGGGGATGACAGCCGGGATCACGCTGCTCGCGTTGCTCGGCACGCTGCTCGAGAACATCCGCTGGATGTTGGCCACGAAGGCCTGGGCGTTCCACGGCTCGCCGTCGTGGAAGGTGACGCCCTGGCGCAGGCCGATCTGCCAGGTGGTGGGGTCAATGTTCTTGTAGTCCGTCGCGAGCATGGGCTGCAGGTTGCCCTGGGCATCCAGCTGGAACAGCATTTCAAAGATCTGCGCCGTCACCAGGGCGGTGGCCACAGGGTTGCGGATGTGGGGATCCAGGCCCGAGATCTCGGAATAATTGGCCACCGTCAGCGTCTGCGCGCCTGCGGCGGCGCCGACGCTCCGGGTTGCGGCCGGAGCCGCAGAGCCGGTCGCGGCCGGAGCCGCAGTGCCGCCACAGGCGGCCAGCAGCGCGGTCATCCCGGGAAGCGCGGCCAACTGCAGGCCCCGCCGGATCAGGGCCCTGCGTCCGAGGCCGTTGCCGTCTGACACCCGAGCCACCCCCTTCGCGTTCAGGAACGGCGGGCCAGGGCTCCAGCCGTCATCTCGACCCATTCGTCCACGTCCAGCAGCCACCCGAGCGCCGTGGCGATCTGGCGCAGGCCAAGGTCGTGGAACTCGGGCCCGTTCATGCTCCCGCAGGCGTCGCTGAGGACGAAGACGCTGTAGTCGCGGGCGTGTGCGTCAAAGGCCGTTCCCATGACGCAGTTGTTGGTGTTCACGCCGGCCAGGACCACGGCGGTGGCGCCGATCCCGCGCAGCACCAGGTCGAGGTCGGTGTTGAAGAACCCGCTGTACCGGTGCTTGACGACGACGGGCTCGCCGTCGCGGGGCGCGACCTCCGGCATGATCTCGGCAAAGGGCGAACCCTCCACACAGCGGTGCGGCTGCCGGCGGACGCCGGAGCCGGGGATGACGCCCTGCCGGTTCATGAAGGGATTCTTCTGGTCGACGTGGTCGCCGCGATACGGCAGCCGGCCGTAGGTGCACACGTGCACCACCGGGACGCCGCTGGCTCGGGCGGCGCCCAGGGCGCGGGCCGTGTTCGCCAGGACGCGCGGGCCATCGGGCGCAGCCACCGGGTGGTACGCGATCTCGGGGTCCATGTGCCGGCGCTGCTCGTCAATGACGATCAGGACCGCGTGAGCGCTGGCAAGGACCTGCCTGCCGCCGTCATCCACGTCTCATCCCTCCAATTTCAGCAGGGACGCGGCCGCCGCGTGGTCGGCCGATCCAGCCCCCGCCGTGTCGCCCATGTCAAAGGGGGTATCCGTGCCATAGAGAATCCGCCCGGCCCCGACGCGGGTCCGCAGCCAGGCCAGGGTGGACGGCTCGAAGAGGACGGTGTCGTAGTAGAAGCGGCCGAGATAGGCCGATGGGGGCTGGGCACAGGCGCGGCTACATTCCGGCCGGACCTGGTAGCCATGGTCCAGCCGCCCGGCGATCCAGGCGAGGGCCCCGCCCCCGTGAGACAGGATGATCCGCAGATCCGGATGCCGGTCGAGGACGCCGCCGAAGATGAGGCGTGCCGCCGCATGCGCCGTCGCCATGGGGTTCCCGACCAGGTTGCGGAGATGGTACTGCCCCATGCGGGCCGCGCCGGGCACCTCGCTCGGGTGCAGCAGAATGACGGCACCCAGCTCCTCGGCGGCCGCCCAGAAGGGCTCCAGCTCGCCGGCGTCCAGCTCCCAGGCGCCTGCATCCGACCCGATGGTCACGCCGCGGAGGCCCAGCTCGCCCATCCCAAAGCGCAGCTCGGCGGCGGCTGCGCCGGGCCGGTGCAGGGGAACCGTGCCAAGGCCCAGGAAGCGCCGGCCGGCGGCAGCCACGGCCCGCGCGAGGTCGGTGTTGAGCCTTCTGTCCGCCTCGCCGTCATCCCCGGCGTAGCGCAACGCAAAGGGCGGAGGGCAAACGACCCGCACGGCGATGCCGTGCTGGTCCATCTCCTGCTGTTGGAGCCCCAGGTCGAACAGGGCAGGCGGCATGGGCGCCGTCCAGGCGGGCAGGTAGTGGGCGTGGACGTCCACCGTCCGTTCAGCCATTCGTCGTTCCCCCTTGAGCACCGAGTCCGGCTTCAGCCTCCGCGGCCACGACCGGGCGCAGGCGGTCCGTGACGGCCTGGCGGTGCGCGCGTGCCGCCGCCTCCACGGCGGCCTCGTCCCCCTCGCGGAGGGCGGCCAGGAGCACCCTGTGCTCGGCTTGCGACACAGTCAGGTGCTCGGGCATGCGCCCGAACAGGGCGGTGTTGCGCTGCGAAGCGGCCCGGAGCGCCGTCAGCAGCTCGCGCAGCCGCCGGTTGGGACAGTGCTCGAAGAGCAGTTCGTGGAACGCGCGATCGCCCTCGGCAAAGGCCGCGGCATCGCCTGCGGCAAGGGCCGCATCCATGGCCTCGATCAGGCGGCTGAGCTCCCCGAGGTCCGAGGGCGACAGGTGCTGCGTGGCCAGAGCCGTGCCGATGGGCTCCAGCAGCAGACGGACGTCGGCGACCTCGGAGAAGTCCTCCAGGGAGATCGGCGCCGCCACCACGCCGGCAAACGGCGTCGAGCGGACCAGTCCCTGGCCCTCGAGGGCCTTCACGGCCTCACGCACGGGAATTTCGCTGATTCCAAAGCGGCGGGCGAGCTGGCGAATGTTCAGCCGCTCGCCCGGCGCGATCTCTCCTCGCTCGATCTCCTCGCGGAGGGTCGTGTAGACGTGCTGCTGCTTGGTGACAACCGTGGCCGCCGCCCCCTTCCCGGCAGGATCCCAGCCAGCCAGGTGCGTATATGCGATATGGAAGATATACGATCCGTCCGCTGATTCTCCTTCGAGATCGATTCCCTGAAAGGGTGAGGTGCGTGGGCAGGCTGGACGGGCGCGTGGCCCTTGTCACCGGAGGCAGCCGCGGCTTCGGGCGGGCGACGGCCCTGCGCTTTGCGGCAGAGGGCGCCGATGTGGTCGTGAACTACCGGTCCGCCGAAGCGGAGGCACGCGAGGTCGCCGCCGAGATCACGCGGGGGGGCCGCCGCGCGGTGGCCGTCCAGGCCGACATCGGATCTGCGGAGGATTGCCTTGCCCTCGCCGATGCGGCGCTGAAGGACTTTGGCCACCTTGACATTCTCGTGAACAACGCCGGGATCATGGACGTGCGGCCCTTCGCGGACCAGGGACCTGCCGACTGGCAGGCCATGCTCGACGTCAACGTCTGGGGCACACTGCGCCTGACTCACGCCCTGATCCCGGCGCTGCGGGCGAGCGGCCGCGGCCGCGTCATCAACCTCTCCTCGCAGCTCGGCCACGTGGGCGGCGAGAACTTCGCCGTCTACTCGGGCACCAAGGGCTTCATCCTGGCCTACACGAAGTCCCTGGCCCGGGAACTGGGCCCGTTCGGCATCACCGTGAACGCCATCTGCCCCGGCAGCATCATCACGGACATGAACCGCGGCATCTACCCGCCCGAGCGGCAGGCGACACGGGCACGCGAGCTGCCGCTGCGCCGCATGGGCGATCCGGACGACATCGCCGCCGCTGCCCTCTACCTTGCTTCCGACGACGCCCGCTTCATGACGGGGCAGTGTGTGGACGTCAACGGCGGCGGCACGATGGCCTGACCCCTTGCGGCCCGGGCCCGCGGGGGGACTCGAAACGGATCCGGCGGGTCCGGACCGCCAGCGCGTTCCTGCCGCCCACTCAGACAACCTTGAAGGGGGCCATGGCCAAGATGAAGACCGAGCGCCGCCGCGACAACCAGCAGTGGATCCTCGACTGGATGGTCAAGACCACGGGCCGGGTCCAGAACTTCGCCAACGATGAGCGCGAGGTCCCGGCCGAGGTCAAGTCGTACCGCATGATCCCCCGCTCCGTGTACAAGGTTGGCCGCCATGATGAGGCCATCGCCACGGCCGCGGAGGCGGCCGGGCACAGCGAGACCGCCGCCCAGCTCTACTGGCGGGCCTGCATGGCCTACCGCGACGCCCAGCACGCCATCTTCCAGGACGACAACCCCGAGAAGATCGCCCTGCACGGGCTCCACATGGCCTGCTTCGACAAGGTCGTGGCGCTGTCCGGGGCCACCGTGGAAACGGTGGAGATTCCCTGGGAGGGCGTGCAGATCCAGGCGCGCCTGCACTTGTTGCCGGGCGGCCGCCGCGCGCCGGCCGTGCTGTTCATCCCGGGCATGGACATGACGAAGGAGTCCTTCCCCAGCCCGCAGAGCAACCCGTTCGCCCGCCGCGGCATGCACGTGCTCTCGATCGACGGGCCGGGCCAGGGCATCAGCAACCTGCGCAAGATCCGCGTTGGCGCGGACAACTACGAGCGGGCGGCCAAGGCGTGCGTGGACTACCTGGTGGGCCGGCCGGAGGTGGACGCGGACCGGATCGGCGTCTGCGGCACCAGCTTCGGCTCGCACTGGGGTCCGAGGCTGGCTGCGATTGACGCGCGCGTACGCGCGCTCGCCACGACCCATGCCTGCTACGGGCCCAAGGTCGCCATCTTCGAGGAGGCCTCGCCCCGCTTCAAGCAGATGTTCATGTACATGTCGGGCATCCACGACGAAGCGGCGTTCGATGCCATGGCCGAGCGGATGGGCACCGCGGCCGACGGCGGACTGATCCACTGCCCATCGCTCATGATCAGCGGCGAGTACGACCCCCTCTGCCACCTGGAGGACGCGATCGCGTTCTACGAGAAGCTGGCCGGTCCCCGCGAGATGTGGATCTTCGAGAACGAGTTCCACCGCGCCTCGGGCAAGGCGGGCATCGCCGGCCTGGAGATCCAGACCTTCATGGCCGACTGGCTGCGCGACGTCCTCGTGGGCGGCAGGGTGCCGCCGGCGGAAGGGGTCGTGCGCATCGTGCGCCAGCATGAGGGCGTTGGGCCGTACGAGCCCGGCGGGCGGCCGGTGCTGCTGCCAGGGCGGTACGAGCACGGGGTTTGAGGCTCGGGCTCAAGCCACATCAGCTGAGATGCTGGACGAAGTAGGCGTGCACCCGCCGGATGTACTCCGGGTCCGAGCGCAGCGGATGGCGGTGGCCCGGCATGACCAGCAGGTCGAATGCCATGCCGGCCTTGAGCAGGGCGTCGACCAGGGCGAAGGTGAGCCCCGGGTGGACGTTGTCGTCGATGTCGCCGTGCGCCAGGAGCAGGTGCCCCCGCAGGCGGTGCGCCACGACGGCGTTGTCCTGCAGCGCATAGTGCGCCGCCGTTTCCTCCGTCAGCAACCCCTGGTAGCGCTCCACCCAGACGGCCTTGTCGCGCCGCACGTCGTGGTTGCCGGCGGCGGCCACGGCCACCTTGTAGAAGTCGGGGTGCTCGAAGATGGCGCGGGCCGCGGTGTACCCGCCGGCCGAGATGCCGTCGATCCCGACGCGGTCGAGGTCGAGGTAGGGCCGCGTGGCAGCCAGCTGGCGCAGGGCCGCGATGTGGTCCACCAGCCCGCCGGCATGGCGGAGGTTTCGGTAGGCCGGGGCCTGGAACGCCCACTCGCGCAGGGCCGTGCCGGTGCCGTCGACCATCAGGACCACAAAGCCTTGGTCGGCCAGGGCCTGCGCCCGCCAGTGCTGCAGGCCGTTGCTGGCCCAGACGCCCTCGGCCGGGTCGGCGTCGGGCATGGGAAACTGCTTGGGCACGTGGATGCAGTGCGGCCCCGGGTAGACGTCATCCACCACCGCGTAGCGGCGGGTGGGGTCGAAGTCGGGCGGGAAGATCAGGATGCCGTGCACGTCATGGTCGCCGTCGGCCGACCTGGCCGAGAAACGCTCGGGGACGCGGTAGCCCGCAGGCGCCTGCATCTCCTCGAGGACCTGGCCAGTTGAAAGGACGATGCGCGGCGGCATGTCGACCCGCGACTGAACGTCCACGTAGCGGCCGCCCGAGGGCGATACGAAGATCTCGTGGTCGCAGTCCTCAGGGGTGAGCGAAGCGAGCCCGGTCCCGCCGTACCGCACCCGGTAGAGGTGGCGATAGTAGGGATCCTGCCCGGCCTCGCGCCCGCCCGCCGTGAACAGGATGGTCTCGGTGGCGTCGTCGGTGTGGAGGACGTCGTGGACCATCCAATTGCCGTTGGTGACGCGGGCTTCGCCCGCGTCGCCGACCCGGTACAGATGCCCCCAGCCGTCACGCTGCGAGTACCAGAGGATCTCGAAACCGCCACGCAGCAGGCGCACATTGTGCGGCGAGGAGTGCCCCTCCAGCCGCGTGCCGTCCCGCCGCCAGGTCAGGGAGGGCATCGATTGATACGGTTGAAGGTCGAAGCGGTGGTCGCAGGTCTCCTCATACAGCACGCGGACGTCACCCGTGGCGGGGTCGATCTCCCCCAGCCAGGCGCTTTGGAATCCCCGTGGCTGGGTCAGCACCAGCAGGCGCTCACCATGCCACCAGATGTGGAGCGGGGTGATGGTCAGAAAGCGCGGCTCGGTGACGGCCACGCGCCGGCCGTCGGCGAAGATCTCGATGCGCGCCGCCGGCACATCCGGGTCGCCTGGCAGCGGGTAGGGGTAGCTGTGAACGAGGGGGCGTCCGGGCGTGACGGTCTGCAGCCACTGGTAGTGACGGGTCCTGCGGGTGTCGACCCGGACGGCGGCCAGGCGGCCAGCCGGCGACCATACGGCCTGTAAGCCGGTCGTCTCGCCGAAGGGACGCGGGAGGCCGTAGCCGTCCTCGGCGCTGCCATCATCGGTGAGCCGGATGACCGAGGCGCCGACCAGATACAGGTCATGCTCCCGTGCCACGGCGTACCACCGGCCGTCGGGCGAGGCATCGGAGCGGCAGGCATCGGCAAGGACAGGGCCCAGGTCCGTGGTGGCGCCGTCGCGCCACAGCCACCGGTGGCCGTCCGCGCAGTATTCGATCCCGTCTGAGGTCCAGGTGATGTGGTCTGTGGGGAGGGAGAGGTCGGCTTCGCCGACCCGAAAGGCGTGCTGCGCACGCCGGTACCAGAACTGCTCGCCGGGGCCCCACCCCGCGACCACGCTAATCGATCCGCTTGGGATCGAGGGCGTCGCTCAGGGCATCGCCCAGGAAGTTGAACGACAGGGCCGTGAAGAAGATGGCCAGGCCGGGGAACAGCACCTCGCCCGCGCTCTGGTCCATGTAGGTTTGGCCCGTGCTGACCATGGAGCCCCACTCGGGCGTCGGCGGCTTGACGCCGAGGCCGAGGAAGCTGAGGGCCGCCTCCGTCAGGATGGCGCCCGGAAGGGCCAGCGTGCCCACGACGATGATGGTGGACCATGTGTTGCGCAGCACGTGCACAAACATCTGGCGGAGGGACCCCGCGCCGGCGGCCCGGGCCGCCTCCACATAGTCGCGCTCACGCAGCGAGAGCACATTGCCGCGCACCAAGCGCCCGAAGGTCGGCACCTGGTAGATGGCGATGGCGATCAGCACGTTCGTGGTGCCCGCTCCCAGCACACCGATGATCAGCAGGGCCAGCAGCAGGCCCGGAAAGCACATCAGGGTGTCGATGAAGAAGGTGATGAACTGGTCGGTGGCCCCGCCGTAGAAGCCGCCGACGACGCCCAGCGTCACGCCGACCAGGGCACCGAGCACGGTGCTGCCGACGCCCAGCACCAACGTGATACGGGCGCCGTAGATCAGCCGCGACAGCATGTCGCGCCCGATCTCGTCCGTGCCCAGCACGTGCTGGGGCGAGGGACCCGCCAGGCGGTTGAACAGGTCCTGGGCGTCCGGGGTGTACGGCGAGATCTGCGGGGCCAGCAGGGCCGCCAGCACGACAATCGACAGAAAGACGATCCCGACCACGGCCCAGGGGTT
>DATLTP010000153.1:0-4407 GCA_035533535.1 Bacillota bacterium
TGGTCTACCCGGAGCACGTGCTCAAGGGCATGGCCGACACCGCGCTCGTCAAGGCGCCGTTCTTCCAGGATCCCACGGTCAGCGACGGGCCGTTCGAGTTCGTCAAGTACGTGAACTCGCAGTACGTGCAGCTGAAGCCCAATCCGAACTTCCCGCTTGGCGCGCCAAAGATTGACCAGCTGTTCATCAAGGTCGTGCCGCCGACCAGCATGCTGACCGAGTTGCGGGACGGTGCGGTGGACGCCACCATCGCCCCGGGCCTGGCCGACGTGCCCCTGCAGGATTGGCCCAGCATCGCCAGCCTGCCCAACGTTAAGCAGGATCCTGTGCCGGGCACCATCAACCAGTTCATGATGATCAACTCCCACCGGCCGTATCTCAGCAATCCGACCGTGCGTGAGGCGATCGCCATGGCGATCAACCGCCAGGAGATCGTCAGCCAGCTCCTGAAGGGCCAGGCGAGCGTGCCGAACGGGCCGGTCAGCCCTCAGTACACGACCTGGTATGACAAGAGCGTGCAGCCGTGGCCATATGATCCGACCAAGGCCAAGCAGATGCTCCAGGCAGCCAACTTCCCGTTCAATCAGCAACTGACCCTGCTGGTGCCGACTGGCAACCAGATCCGCATGGAGTCCGCGCCCCTTATCCAACAAAATCTCAAGGCCGTCGGCCTCAACGTGCAGTTGCAGCAGATGGACTTCGCCACGATGCTGGCGACGGCCAAGAAGGGCCAGTTCGACTTCGAGCTCGAGGCCTCCGACTTTGGGGTCGACCCGTCCTTGAGCTCCGTCTGGTTCGCCTGTGGCGCAGGCTTGAACTACGGCCAGTTCTGCGACGCTCAGATCGACAAGGACTACCAGGCGGGCCAGTCGACGCCGGTCTTGGCGACCCGGCAGGCAGCTTACAACGACCTTCAGCAGCGGCTCCACGACCTGGTGCCGATGGTGTTCCTATACATCCCGAGCGGGCTGCTGGCCTACAACACGCGCCTGAACCAGGCCGCCATCCCCACAGTCTACGGGATGCAGCAGCCGTGGCTATGGGACGTCAGCCGGTAGGGGGGCTTGGGGGATGGAGCCCCTATGGATCGACGATTCGGAGCTGCTGCGGCTCGTCCATGGCGGCGCCGTGCTCGGCGGGGGCGGCGGCGGCTCCATTGCCGAGGGTCTTGCCGCAGGCTGGCGAGCCGTGGCTGGCGGGTGCCCGCGCATTATGGAGTTGGATGCCATTGCCCCGGATTCCATCGTCGTCACGTTATCCCGGGTGGGCCCGATCGTGGCGGACGAGCCCCGGGGAACGGACGATGGCCTCCGCGCCCTGCGGCTGTTTCGCGAGGCCTTCCCAGGTGAGGTGGCGGGTTTCGTGCCCAGTGAGGTCGGGCCTGGAGCCGTCACCTACGGCCTAGCGGAGTCAAGCGCCACGGGGTTGCCGGTCATCGACGCGCCCTGTAACGGCCGCGCGCATCCGACGGGCGTCATGGGTTCCCTGGGCCTGGATGCCGATCCGGCCTATTCGACCGTAACGGTGGCCGTGGGCGGGTCCCTGGGCAGCCCTGGTATCGAAGTGACGGCTCGAGGCGATCTGTCTCTCGCGGCACAACTGGTGCGCGAGAGCGCCGCACGGCTCGGGCGGCCAGTGACGGTCGTGCGCAATCCGGTGCCGGCCAGCTACCTTCGACAGCACGCCGCCGTCGGGGCGCTGGCCATGGCCCGGAAGGTCGGCGGGGCCCTGCTCAGATCACTCCCGTCGGGCGTAGCGGCAGTCATGGACGCGATCGCTGAGCTGCTCGGGGGGCAGGCGCACGGATGTGGGCCGGTTCAGGAGATCGACCTGGCCGACCGCGGCGGGTACACCGTGGGCAGGCTGCGGGTCGCGCTGACGCCGCGACGTGTGTTGACCGTGCCGGTCTGCAACGAGTACATGATGGTCTTTGACCCGGAGGGGCGCTTAGCGAGCTTCCCCGATCTGATCGTCCTCTTCGATGCCGAAACGGCGCTGCCGCTGGGATCAAGGAGCCTTCGCACGGGTCAGGAGGTGGGGGTGCTGACCGTCCCCCGCAGCCGCCTGATCCTTGGTTCGCCGATGCGCAACCCGGCACTGCTCCACCCGGTCGAAGCGCTGATCGGTTACCAGCTGTGATCCGACTCGCCGGGTCCGGCAGTCGGTGACTTCATTGTGCTGGCCCCGTCGCTGGCCCCGCCGCGAAGACAGGCTCGCCGCGACGGTGATGGCTCACGGCCCTAAGGAGCATTCGGGGGAGGGAGGTGAAGCGTGGAGCGCGTGTTCTTATACGACTGCACCCTTCGCGACGGTACCCAGGGCGTCGGCGTGGCGCTGGCCCTGGCCGACAAGCTGGATATCACCCGCCGTCTTGACGACTTCGGGGTCGACTACATCGAAGGCGGCTGGCCGGGGAGCGACCCCAAGGACCTGGAGTTCTTCCGTACGGCGGCTGCGATGCGGCTGCTCCACGCCCGCCTGGCGGCGTTCGGGAGCACCTGCCGTGCCGGCGTAGCTGCAGCGGACGACCCCAATCTGCGTGCGCTCCTGGCGGCGGAGACGCCCGTTGTCACCGTGTTCGGCAAGTCATGGAATCTTCACGTGCGTTCGGCACTCGGAGTCACCCTCCAGGAGAACCTCCGTATGATCGGGGACTCGGTCTCCCACCTCAAGGCCCAGGGACGCGAGGTCATCTACGACGCCGAGCACTTCGACGGTGCCGTGGCGGATGGAGACTATGCCCTCGCCACCGTGCGGGCGGCGGCGGGCGCCGATTGGATCGTGCTTTGCGACACCAATGGAGGCACCCTGCCAACCGTCGTCGCCGACCGCACGGCGCACGTGCGGGTGTTTGTGCGGGCATGCGTGGATGATGGGCCCTGCTGGTCGACCGTGGGGGTCTCCACGAACATCGTCGAGGCGTGCTGGCTCGCCCTCAAGGACCGCATAGAGTTCACCCTATTGCGGCGAGCCAATGGCTTAAGAGGCAAGTGCCTTGTCAGGAGGCGTGCGGCCCGGCCTGCGGGCGCCGGGCGCACAGCTGGATCGTTGCAGCGTGCCATCGACCGGGCGCGCGATGCCAAGAGGGCCGGATGCCATGCTTCGTCTATGTCGACGGACGGACCCATGGCGCTCCATATGCCCACCGAGCCGCAGCGAAGGGCTCATCGGCGGGATCGGCGTGATTGAAGATCAGTGCCGAGTCGGGGAGCCAGAGCATTCGACGCCAGCGGTTCCGGCGTGGTTTGTCGAGTCGGTTGACCGTCTCTGCCGTCACAAAAGTGGCAGAGAGCTTGCGGCCGGTGTCGGTGACGAGCTGCGAAAGCTGCTGGCTGGGCCGGGTTGGTTGTCTCAACAGCACCAGGAGCCGGGAGGCGCCGACTACCGCCAGCACATACTTTATGTGTCGCCGGACGGGGTGTTTAGCGTGGTGTCCTTGGTTTGGGCTCCCGGTCAAGCCACCGTCATCCATGACCATGTCTCCTGGTGTGTCGTGGGCGTCTACCGGGGCGTTGAACGGGAGACTCGTTATCGCCTTTTCTCGAAGGACGGCGAGCCGCTACTGGTCGAAGGCGATTCATGCCTGGCGCACGCAGGTGCTGTGGGCATTCTGGTCCCGCCGGACGAGGACATCCACCGTGTGGCTTGTGCCGGGAACGAACTCGCGGTCTCTATTCACGTATACGGCGCTGACATCGGAAGGCTTGGGACAAGCATCAATCACCGATTCGAGCGGGTCCCGGTGCACGCCGGGGCGCCAGCCGGGTCGGAGAGGGGTCGCTGGCGGGACCTCTACGGATCTTAGCGGGTCGTCGCTCCGCCCATCCGCAAGGACGCCTCCCATCCTAGAGCTCGATGCCGGGCAAGCCGCTGCAGTGCTCATTGCACGTGCCGCGATCCTGCCACATAGCGAAAATGATCCGCAGTGGCCAGGCAGTGGATGGCCTCGGCATACCTGCTGCCGTGGCCGCGCTTTATGTGATAGTAGCCTTTGGCCACTCGCACTTGGTCACGCTGAAGAAGGCAGCGGACTGCTGCATCGTCTCGCGGAAGGGCGTGCCAACCCACGCGAAGAGGTAACCGAAGGGGGCCGGCTCACTCAGGCGAGGATGCAACTGAATGATCAGTTCGCCGGAGTGGCCAGAGGGGCCGCCGGTGACTGGTTCAAGATCGAGGCAAGACGCCGGTGGACGGCCAACGGGATGAGATTGGGCGCGGGCGGTCTCCAGGGCCTGCTGGGTTTGGGGCGACGGGGCTCGCAGATCAGACGTCCACATCCGCCACATCCGCGAGAAGCTGGGCAAGTCCGGCGCCGGCGACGTGGTGGAGACGGTGCGCGGCTTCGGCTACCGGCTGGGCGCCGAGGTGGGCTGAGGCGCCGGAAATAGACATGTGAACGTGCTTCCA
>DATLTP010000154.1:0-6555 GCA_035533535.1 Bacillota bacterium
CGGATTTCACGGCCGAGGAGAACGTGGCGATGCCCCTGCGTCTGGCGCGGCGCCGCGATGCCCAGAACAGGGCCCTTGAGCTGCTGGACATGGTGGGCCTGGCCGACCGCGCCCATCACTTCCCCTTTCAGCTCTCGGGCGGCGAGCAGCAGCGCGTGGCCGTGGCCAGAGCGCTGGCCAATGAGCCAGAGGTGCTGCTGGCCGATGAGCCCACCGGGAACCTGGACAGCCGGAATGGCGCCGAAGTCGTCGAACTCCTTCGGCGCTTCAACCGGGAGCTGGGCCAGACCACGGTCGTGGCCTCGCATGACCCGGCCCTGATGTCTGGACGGGTCATTCGCCTGAAGGACGGCAGGGTGGAGTGAGCCTACACTACGCCCTGCGGGGAATTCGCCGGCACTGGGGGGCGTTCACGCTCCTCGCCGCCGCAGCCGCCGTAACGGTCGCCCTGGCCACGTTGCTGCTCGCCACCGTCACCTCGGCGACCACGGCCTTCGTGGGCCGTGTGCCTGCGGTTCCGCTGCCGGCCCCAGCGGTGGCCTTTTACTCCAGCGGTGGCGCCGGCTACCCTGCGCAGAAGCTGCCCACGGGCCTCGGCATGCAGCTGGTGGTGGCCGGGTTCCCCGGCAGCCCGGCTGACGGCCAGGTTGCCGCGCCTTCATGGCTGGTGCAGGCAGCGGGCCTGCAGCTCGGCGACCCCGTCGCCGTCGGGGGCCATACGCTGTCGCTGGGCGCCGCGTACACGGCGCCTTGGGACCACGCCCTCCCACTCCTGCTTGTGGGGCGTAACGCGCTGCCGCTTGCGGGAAAGTTGTACCCTGGAAGTGACCCGCCCAGCGGCTCGGATTGGGTTTTGCGGCCGGACAGCGGGGCAGTCCTGGCGCGCCAGGACATGGGGGCCGTCTACAGTCCGGTCGACCTGCTGGTGGTCGCGGTTGCCGTCTTTGGCGCTTTGGGCGTCGCCGTCGCGTTCCTGCTGGGTCTATTGCGCCGGCGCCGCCAGCTGGGGATCGCCCGGGCCATTGGCTGGGAGAGCGGCCAGCTGGCATCCTGGTTGTTGCTGGAGGCGGGCTTGGTGGCCGTGGCCGGTGCAGCGCTGGGCTTGATCATGGCGCAGGTCGCGTCCGCCTCGCTCGGGTTGCCTGCGCCCACCGGGCTGGACCGGCTTGTGGCGGTCCTGGTCACCGCCGCGGTCCTGGCCCTGGCGGCCTCACGGCCGCGGGTGTGGCTGCAGTCCAGGACTGTCGCCGAGCTGCTGCAATAAGGGGGACTTTGGTCCGTGGATCCGATCGCCGTTGTCGACGTTGGCAGCACGACCACCAAGGCCGTGCGCCTCCTCCCGGGCCCTGACGGGGCGCTACGGGTTGCGGCCCGCACGGAGGCCCCCACCACCGTCGAGGAGCCCGTGCGCGACGTGATGGTCGGCGTGCAGGAGGCGCTGGCCGCGGCTGGCGCCGCCGCGGACCCCCTGCTGGCGACCTCCTCGGCCGGCGGTGGCCTGCAGATGGTCGTGACCGGCCTGGTCGGCGCCCTGACCGGCGAGAGCGCCCAGCGGGCCGCCCTCGGCGCCGGCGCCATCGTGATGGACGTGATCTCAGGGGACGACGGCCGCGACGCCCTGGACCGCATCGCCCTGCTGCGCGACCTGCGGCCCGACATCGTCCTCATCTCCGGCGGCACCGACGATGGCAACCCCGGCCATGTCCTGGCGCTCTGCGAGATGGTCGCGGCCGCCCAGGTCCAGAGCCGCCTTGGCCCGCCCGTGCCCGTGGTCTACGCGGGCAACATCCAGGCCCAGGACCTTGTGCGGCGGGTGCTGGAGCCCATCTGCCCCGTGACCTGCGTCGCCAACCTGCGCCCGACCCTGGAGCGCGAGGACCCGGCCGCGGCCCGCGAGGCCATCCACCAGGTGTTCCTGGAGCACGTGATGGCGCATGCGCCTGGGTACGAGGGGCTGCTGGAGCGGACGGGACGCCGTATCGAGCCGACCCCGGCCGCCGTCGGGCGCGTGATGCGCGCCCTGGCGGAGCACCACCGGGTGAACATCCTCGGTCTGGACGTGGGCGGGGCGACCACCGATGTCTTTTCCGTCATCGACGGGCAGTACACGCGGACGGTCAGCGCCAACCTCGGCATGAGCTACAGCCTGCCCAACGTGCTGCAGCAGGCCGGCCTCCCGGCCATAGCCCGCTGGCTGCCGCAGCCCGTTGCGGAGGACGACCTCCGCAACGCCTTGCTCAACAAGATGGTGCAGCCGACCACCCTCCCGGACGAGCCGGGAGACCTCGCCATCGAGCAGGCCGTGGCCCGCGAGGTCCTGCGCGCGGCGTTTCACCACCACCGCTCCCTGGCCGTCGGCCTGCGCGGCATCCACCAGGAGCGCGGCTTCGAGCACGCCTTCAGCCAGGCGCGCACCGGCGCCTCCCTCATCCGCACCGGCAACGTGGAGGTGGTGATCGCCTCCGGCGGCGTGCTGGCCCATGCCCCCCACCCGGGGCAGGCCCTGCTGATGCTGCTGGACGGCCTCGAGCTTGGCGGCCTTTTCCGCTGCTACCTCGACGCGAACTACCTCCTGCCGCAGCTCGGCGCCCTGGGCGGGGCCTTCCCCGAGGCCATGGAGCCCATCCTGTTCGCCGACTGCCTGTGTCCTCTGGCGACGTGCATCGCCCCGTTCGGGCACCGCGCCTGGCCCGGGAGCCTGGGTACCGTGCGCCTGCTGCGGTCGGGCGGCAACGTGGAGGCCGACATGCGTCCGGGCCGGGTCATCCGCTTGGACCTGCCCCCGGGCGAGCGCGCCCAATTGGAGGTGCTGCCGCGGGCCGGCGTCGACGTCGGCCGCGGACCTGGCCAGCCCCTGCGCGACATGGTGTCGGGCGCTGTGCTGGGCATCGTGGTGGATGGACGCGGCCGGCCGCTGGCCGAGCCGAGCCCCCAGCGCTGTGCCGAGTGGTTGGCAGCCCTGCGGCCCGAGCCCGTGGCCACGGCCGTGTGACGTGCGGCGAACCGGTGCGGCCGGCGAGCGCGAAGGCGCCACCGGCACGAATGCGCGGGCGGGACGGTACGAGGCTGCTTAGGTGTGGCGGCGTTCGGGCGCATTGCTCCGGAACCGGTGCGGCCGGCGAGCGCGAAGGCGCCGCCGGCACGAATGCGCGGGCCGATCGGTACCAGGCTGTCATGGGAGGGGTGGGGACGGAGTGTCGGAACAGAGCCTGCTCTCGCGGGCGCACCTGCGCGTGCAGCGGCGGCTGCCCGTGTTCGGCGAGGTCCTGGTCGCGGCAGGGGACGCGGTGCAGCCGTGGACGGTGCTGGCGCGCGCCCACCAGATGCCGGGCGACCCCTACGTCGTCAGCCTCGTGCCCGCCGGGCGGATGGTGCCTGACCCCGCGGTGCTCGAGCGCGGCCTGCACGTGGCGGTCGGCGACACCGTGGCCCAGGACGACGTGCTCTGCCACCTCCCCGGCCAGGACGTGCGGGCGCCCGTCGCGGGGCGGGTTGAGCTGATCTCCCTGCTGCGCGGCCGCATTCTGCTGCGCGAGGACCCCAAGTCGGCCCAGCCCGTGGTCGTGATCGACGCGGCGCGCCAACTGGACATCTGGCGAGCCATGCTCCCCATGTACATGGTGCGGCGGGTGGGGGAGAAGATCCCCCGCGGCGGGGTCATCGCGGCCGCCCCGGGCGCGCGCGGCGCCGTCCTCCATGTGGTGGCGCCCGCGGCGGGCACGCTGGAGCGGATCGATACGCAGACGGGGTACATCTACCTCGTGCGGCCAGTGGCCTCCAGCGAGGTGCGCGCTTTCCTGCAGGGGCATGTGGCCGAGGTGCTGCCGGGCGAGGGGGCCATCGTGGAGAGCGAGGCCACGGTGCTGCAGGGCGTCTACGGCCTGGGCGCGGAGCGTTGGGGCGAGCTCCTGCTGGCGGGGGAGGGGGACCTGCACCCGGCGGCGGTGGCGGCCGAGGCCGCCGGCAAGGTGCTGGCGGTGGGCGGCCGGGTGACGGGGGCGGCGCTGGCGCGGTGCAGGGCAGTGGGCGTGGCCGGGCTGGTGGCCGCCAGCTGCGACGGGGCCGAGCTGGCGGCCGCGGTGGGGCATGAGCTGGGCTCGGTGACGGGGCGCGAGGATCTGCCGTTCGCCCTGGTGCTCACCGAGGGCTTCGGTTCTTTGTCCATGCACCCGGCGGCATGGTCGCTGCTGCGGTCGCAGAGCGGGCGCTCGGTCTCGCTGGTGGGCGCGACGCAGATCCGTTCGGGCGGCGTGCGGCCGCGGGTCATCCTGTACACGGAGACGGCGGCCGTGCGGCGGGGCGGCGACATCCTGCCCGGCGGGCGGGTGCGGGTGCTGCGCGGGCGGTACTTCGGCCGCACGGGCATGCTGGTGGCGATGGCGGAGCAGCCGCGGACCTTCGGGAGCGGGGCCCTGCTGGCGGCGGCGCAGGTGGCCGTCGACGGGGCTGGCGAGCCGGTCTGGCTGCCGCGCGCGAACCTGGAGTCTCTGTACGCCGCGTCCGCGGCGCCCCAGGGAACCGCCGACGGGCAGGCTTGACGGGTGGGGGCGGGGAAGTCCCGGCCCCGGCCCGCCGCTGAACTTTCTTGAACCGGGTGGCGGTTCGGAGCAAGGCTGGCCCCCGCCGCGGCCCGCCAAGCGGCGCATCACCGTATCGGTGGTCAGGGGCCAAGATCATCCCAGGCCGGTTGGTCTCCATCAGGCGGTCAATGCCGTTGGGAAGGGGTGAACCTGACCTGGGAAGCCTGAACCGGGGTTCCTGCCCGGACCCTTATGAGATGGCTTAGCGGGAAGGGGGCGCGCAGCCGGTGCCTGAGCGGCGGGAGGACATCGACGGCGGAGCCCTGCGCCGGCGCGCGGCGCTGCTTGGCTGCGCCCTGCTGCCGCTGATGTTCGCCCTCCAATTCGGCGTCGACCTGCTGTGGCCAGATGCCGCCTTTGGGGGGCTGGTGGCCGCCCTCTATGCGGCCGCGAAGCTGGCCGGCGACCGGCTGGCCGCCGGCATGGTGCCGCAGGTGGCGGAGGGTATCGCTTCCGACTGGGGGCACTGGCTGCAGGTCGCGGTGCCAGCGGCGCTGATTCAGGCCATCCTGCTCGGTCTTGGCGTGGGCGTCGCCGGCTCGCTGGCGGCCCTCTTCCCCTGCGCCGCGTACGTCGCCTACCTCATCTGGGTGCGGGGGGACATCCCCCAAGTGGTCGAGGCCGACACCCTGGGCCGCCGCCTGCAGGCCTGGCCGTAGCCCCGGCCCGGCCCGGCGGCAACGGCCAACGTCAGCCAGCCAATGCCCGATGACAAGGCAGCCCTGGGCCGCCGCCTGCGGGCCTGGCCGCAGCCCCAGCTTCAATATCCGCCAGCCAATCCCCGATGACGCCAGGGAGGGGAAGTGGCGCTTTGCGGATCGCCCCGCTCACCGAGCGGGTGATCGGGGAGCGGCTGGGCCATGCCATATTCGACCGCCGCGGCCGCGTGCTCCTGGCCGCCGGCGTCGAGATCACATCACACTACGTCGAAGTCCTACGCCGCCGCGGATACCTCTCGGTTCCGCTGCACGACCCCCTGGCGCCGGACGCCGTGCCTGCGGATGTCATCCGCAACGAGGTGCGCATCGGGGCCACGGCGGCCATGCGCTCCGCCCTGCGCCAGGCCGGCGACGGCGGGTTGGTGGCGACCGAGCATCTGCTGAAGGTCGTCGACCAGATCATGGCCGACACGAGCGAGAACCCCGACCTCGCCTACAACGTGGCCTGCCTGCGCAGCCTGCGTGACGGCGTCTTCTTTCACTCCGTCAATGTCTGCGTCTACTCGCTGATCATCGCCGCCCCCCTGGCGCTGGACCGCCCCGAGCTCCGCGACCTGGGGATCGGCGCGCTGCTGCACGACATCGGCAAGATCTACTATCTGGACCTGGTCAACAAGCAGGGCCCCCTGGAGCCGGACGAGCAGGCGACCATTCAGCGCCACGCCCAGGAAGGGTTCGACCTCCTGCGCCGGCAGCGCGGGCTGAGCCTTCTGTCCGCCCACATGGCGTTCCAGCACCACGAGCGGCTGGACGGGTCCGGGTACCCGCGGGGCCTCAGGGGCGACCAGATTCACCTCTGGGCGCAGGCGGTATCTGTGGCCGACGTCTACGACACGATCACGGCCGACCGCACGTACGGCAAGGGCCTGCCCCCCCACGCGGCCATGGCGGCCGTGCGGGCCCTGGCTGACGCGGGCCAGCTCAGCCCGCAGTTCGTGCGCCAGCTCATGCTGCGCGTGGCGGCCTACCCCGAGGGCACGATCCTCGTGCTGCAGTCGGGGGAGATCGCGGTCGTCGTGGCCCAGAGCACCGGTGGCAGCGACCGCCCGCGCATCCGGATCGTGGCGGACGCCAAGCTGCGCCTGGTGCCTTCCGAGGAGCGCCTTGTCGACCCCAGGGTGCCGGAGACCGCCGTGCGCGCCGTGCTGCCGGACTACCCGTCGCGGCTGCGCCGGCTGCTGGCCGAGGTCGCCATCTGAGGCATCCGCCTGGCAGCCGGGTCCCCCTGGTCTCTGCCTGATCGCTCAGCCGTTCAC
>DATLTP010000155.1:0-4835 GCA_035533535.1 Bacillota bacterium
GAAGCGGCCGTCGGTCTGCCCGGAGCGGCGCCTGCTCAAGCCGCTGGCCCCGCGGCCGGCGCCGTCACCTCGCGGGCCGCGCCATCCCGTGCACCAGCCCGGCGCTCGCCAGGCGGCTCGGTCTCGGGCCTGTCGCGGGCCACGCGGCGTTTGGGCTAGGAGACCGTGGCGATGAGGCGGGCTCGGGATTGCGGGCCCGCCGGGCCTGATGCACGTCGATGGGCTGCACGCGGGGTCTGATCCTGCGCCGCAGTCAGAACCGGATCAGCGCCCACCAGTCGAAGGCCTGCGACCGCCTGCGCAGCAGGGCCATGACGTCAGCCTGCTCGAACAGGGAGGCGGCGACGCGGCCGCCCCATCGGGCCAGGATGAGGCCGAAGGCCGCCCAGATGAAGACGGTGCCTGCATCGGGGAGCAAAGGCACACCGAGCAGCCGCGTGAGGGAGCCCCCGGCGGCCAGCAGGACGGCTGCGCCCAGCACGGTCGCCAGGAGCACGTCCAGGGCCACGCTGGCGGTGTTCAGCCACAGCACGTGGCTCGGCTCAAGACCCACGGCCTTATAGACGCCGAGGCGCTCCTGCTGGTCCAGGGCCCGGATGATCTGCGCGACGCTGGCGGCCACGAAGAGGCCGATGAACATCAGGAAGACGGCCACTCCGAGCCCCTGGTTCGAGCCGGCGATGGTCGCCTGCACCCGTGCGGCGGCCGAGCCACGGGCCAGCACATCCGGGTGAACATCGAGCACGTAGGGCAGGTAGCCCGCGCCTGCCGTCAGGGGCGCCCGGGCCGAGGGCAACAGCGGCTCCACGGCCGCCGCCATGGATTGGCCATCCAGGGAGGCGAATGTGGGCGTCGCCCAGAGGAAGACGGCATCGGGCCCGGTGGCGCCCGTCAGCTTGGCCAGGTCGGCGAAGTCGAGCACCGGTCCCGCGATGACCGCCTCGTTGTGGGCGAACGCGCCGGTGACCGGGAGAGCAAGGCTGCGCCGCTCCCCAGTCGACGGGTCGAGGTAGAAAAGTTGCACCGGCTGGCCGACGCGGGCCGCCCCGTCCGCCAGCCAGGCCGCCGGGACCAGGAGGTCGCCCTGGCCCCGCCACGTGCTCCCGCCCGCAGTCACAACGGCTGTCCAGCCGGTCAGGGTCGAGAATCCCCAGGCCTGCACATCGCCCCAGGGGCTCTGAATCGTGGCGCGGAGGGCCGTCTGGGCCGCGTGGGCGATCCCGCCGCGCTCCGCCGCTGCCGCGACGGCCTCCGGCGAGAAGGCCGGCCGCGTGAGCTGGCTCATCCAAAGCGGCGCCACCACGGCCACATCTGCCCCGACGGCAACGGGATTGACGGAGCTGTCGCCGAGGCCGGCCTGGCCGGCCGACCAGGCCCGCGAGATGCCGAACAGGATGGCGCCGGCAGCCAGCACGACGATCAAGAAGAGGTCGATGCGGAGCCCCGCGCGCCAGTCCGACCACCAGAGCCGTCCCAGCCGTCCCCTATCCACCCCGAAGCACCGCCAGGACGGGGAGGCGGGCAGCCCAGAGCGTTGCGAGGCCCAGGGCACAGGCCGTCAGGGGTACGACGCCCCCCAGCACGACTGCCAACAGGCGGCCCCAGGCGCCGAGCAAGCCGGGGATGCCGAGCCCGTTGGACAGGGTCTGCCACGTCAGGATGGGGATGGCGAGGGCAAGCCCGCAGGCCGCACCCAGGGCGGCCACGGCACCGATCTCAGCGCCCAGCAGGGCGGCGATCTCCCCAATGCTGGCCCCCGCGGCCAGCAGCCCAGCCACCTCCCGCCGGCGGTTCACCACCACCACGTAGAGGTTCCCGGCGAAGAGCAGCACGGCCACCAGGTAGCCGGCGCCGGCGGTCAGCCGGCCGATCCAGGGCGGGGTGGCGGCCGGTGGGGGAGACGGCGTGGCCCCGCGCTCCGCTCCCGAAGCGTCCTGGGCCGGAATGGCAACGGCCGGGTCGCGGGCGTCCATGCTCGCTGCGGCGAGGTCAGGGATGCTCGCCACGGTGGCGGCGGGCAGGGCGCGCTGAAGCGAAGCGGCCACCTGGTTCACCTGCGCCAGCCCATCGCGCAGGCGCAGGATCCAGGTCCCCTGGTCGTCCGGCGCCTTCCAGCCCACCTGCGCCGCGAGGCTGGTCCAGTAGGCGGCGGGCACCAACACCGTTCCGGTGCTCCAGTCGGCCGGCTCGATCTCCTGGTCGGGCCGCGCGTTGGCAGGCGCCAGGTCCTGGATGCCGGTGGCCGTGAGGGTCTGGGACTGCCAATTCCACTCGCCATCCGGCACGGCATAATCGCCGACCACCCGCAGCCCCACGGAGCGGAGCTGGGACCAGTCCGGCTGGCCGCCCCGCCAGGTGGGGAACTGAAGCGCCATCTCCGCACCCGGGGCAAGCGCCGGCGCGGGCAAACGCTCCGGCCGCCCGAGGCTCCATGCGAGCAGCCGGCCGTTGTCGCGGGCGTACCCGTTCTGCAGGTCGGCCGGCGTGGTCAGCGCCGGGCGGTAGCCATCCACCAGGGCCACGGGCTGGGTGGCCTCGCTCGCCAAGAAGTACCGCCCGGCGACCAGGGATTGTCCGGCAAACCCGGTGGCCGCATCCACGGCGGGATCCCGGGCCACCACCTCCACCTGCGCGTACCGCCCTGGCGCGAAGGCCCACATGGCCGGGAGCGCACGCAGCGGCGAGGCCGTTGCGACGTCAGGGCTGCGGGCGAGAACGGCCGCCGCCGCCGCGACGTCGCCCGCGGTGGCCTGGTCGGTTGGGGCGCCTTCCCAAGCCAGATCGGGTGTGAACCAGGCCAGGGGGCCCGACTCGGTGGCGCTTGGCGGCTGCCATGTCCAGGTCCCGCCGGCGGGCAACGCCACGCCGGGTGCTGCCACGGCCGGCACCTGGACGAGGATGTCGCCACCAAGGTAGCGCCGTACGCTCAAGGCCGCGACGCCTGGCCGACCGGTATCGATGGTGAGGCTGAATGCCCCCACCAGGGTCGCAATGGCCAGGCTGATGGCGGCGAGGGCGCTCCTGGACATGGCGCGGCGCGCCATCTGCCAGCCCAGGCGCCAGAAGACGGGGTTTGTCATCCCTGGCTGACGAGCTGCCCGTCCCGCATGCGGATGAAGCGCCCGGCGTAGTCGGCGAAGAGCGGGTCATGGGTCGCCACCACGAAAGTCTGCCCGGTCTCGCGGTTCAGGCGCGCGAACAGGTCGAGCACGGCCAGCGTGGTGTCCTGGTCGAGGTTGGCCGTCGGCTCGTCCCCGAACACGACCTTGGGCGCGTTGGCCAGGGCGCGTGCGATGGCCACCCGCTGCTGCTCGCCACCGGACATCTGGTGCGGGAAGTGGTTGCCGCGGGCCCCAAGGCCCACAAGCTCGAGCAGTTCCTTGGCGCGGGCCAGCCGGCCCTGCGCGCCGCCGGGCTGCATCGCCAGCGGCAGCAGCACATTCTCCAGGGCCGTCAGGTTCTGCAGGAGGTGAAAGCCCTGGAAGATGAAACCGAGCTCGCCGCGGCGCAGGCGGACCAGCTCGCGGGGTGGCAGCTGCGCCAGATCGCGCCCAGCCAGGCGGACGTGGCCGCCCGTGGGCCGCTCGAAGCCGCCCAACATGGCCAGCAGCGTCGTCTTACCGCAGCCGGAGGGACCGGCCAGTGCCACGAACTCGCCAGCGGCGACGGCCAGGCTGACGCCCCGGACGGCCTGCACAGGCCCGTACCCGGTGACGTAGGTCTTGCCGACGTCGTCCGCCTCGAGCAGCGATGGCATGGACAGCCGTTTCGGGGTGGGCCGGACAGTTTCCTTCGTGGAGCGAAGCGCTGGGGGCGCGACGCCTCAGGCGGGAGCGGCGCAGGCCATGATCTCAAGCAGGAGGCGGGCCGCGAGCAGGCTGGTGACGCCCGTGGGATCGAGGTAGGGGTTGACCTCGACGACGTCTGCGCCGACGATGCGGTTGCCCTGCGCCGCATGGCGGAGGATGGCGCGGACCTCGCGGAAAGCAAGGCCGCCAGGTTCAGGCGAGGAGGTCCCGGGTGCCACGGCGGGGTCGAGCCCGTCGATGTCGAGGGTGATGTACAGATCGCGGCCCACCGGCAAAGCCGCCAGGGCGGCCGCAAGGCCATCGCGCGCCAGCACCATTCGGTGGCCGCGCTGACGCGCGGCCTGCCAAGCCTCCCGCGAAGCGCGGATCCCGCGGACGCCGCTGACCGTCACCGGGCCGACCCAGGGCAGCTCGCCCGCCCGGCGGATGGGGCTCGAGTTGCTGCGCGTAAACCCGCCCACATCCTGGCTGAAGTCCAGGTGCGCGTCGATCTGGAGGATGTCGACCGTCCGCCCGAGCCCGGCGAAGGCCCGCAGGATCGGGTAGGTGACGGAGTGGTCGCCGCCCAGACCCAGAGGGATTGCCCCGGCCCGCAGGACCGCGCCGACGAGGACCTCCGTTCGCTCATCCAGGGCCCCGAGGTCCGTGTAGAGGGGGTCGACGTCCCCGGCGTCCCCGAGGCGGCACCCGCGGAGGAAGACCTGGTCCTCCTCCACATCCCAATACCCGGGGTTGCCCGCGCCCCATGGGAGGGCGTACCGAGTCGAGGCATCGCGGATGGCCCGCGGCGCCAGGCGAGCACCGGGCCTGTACCCGGTGGCCGCGTCGAAGGGGATGCCGAAGCCGGCGAAGTGGGGCCGGGGCTCCTGCGCGAGCAGGGGGGCGCCGGCAAAGGTGGCAATCCCCGTCAGGGGCATGGTCATACGACCCGCCGCCCCCGCTTCCATAGGGCTGCCACCAGGTTCGACCCGAACCGGTAGGGCATTGCGGCCGGATCGGGATCGGCGATGGCGACCAGATCCGCCT